>JBKPPU010000248.1:0-4891 GCA_046733695.1 Acidobacteriota bacterium | reverse complement strand
GCGCTGCGAGGTTTCCTAGCTCTTCAAAGAACTCTTTAACTTGTGCTCGCTTCATTCCTGTGGATTCAGAGAAGTGGTTGATTACTTCCGATTGGGTCATGCGCTTCTTGCCTGTCGCGGCTTTTGTCGCCATAGTCTGGTCTAACACCTCCAACGAGAACTAAATTGAAATTCAAGACGGACTCTCATATATCACACTCAAGGCGCAAAGTCTTCAACAAATGAGCGATTTTTCGAGGATTTTTGAGGAAATTTGAGTTTGGGGGGCCCTCCAGTTCGCACTGAATGCCTGGTGAAACATTTTTTCTCAAAACGTCATTAGGATCGTCGGCTGGCTGGATATTCTTGTTGACACGTCAACTTATCTTTGTTAATTAGGGCGGTCGTAGACCCAATTCGTGTTTCGTCGGCCTGCGATCCTCAGTTTTCGGACCCAAAGCTATCTTTTCATCGAGATTCCAGCGTTAAGAGAGGGTGCTCCCGAGGCCTTTGCCTGAACCTCTCCTGAATTGGCGTTCGGCGAATCTCATAAACCTAAACCGACCTTAAAGCATAGAAAATCCCCCATGAAACCAATACTTCTCGCCCTCTCGCTGCTCATTTCCTTTACTTCCACAACTGTTGCTCAGACCTCAGTAGACCCCAACACCCAGAGATTGCTTGAACAAGCTGCCAGGGGCGGCAATCCAATTGCGAGCGAGATCACCGTCAACTCCAGCGTTCACGTTCAAGCGGTTCTCATTCCGCGACCCGATGCCAAGCGAATTTTTGGCAGAGAGATTAGCGACAATTACGCTGTGATTCAGCTAATTGTTGGCAACAAAAGCCCTGACGCCGCTCTTATTATTCATGGAGTTTTTATCGACTATCGCGATTGGCCGCTGAGCGGGTCTACGCCTTCTGCTTTGGTTGTTGCGAGTACTCCTAACAAATATCAGGCACCCTCAACACCCAGCCAGGTAGCGAGTGAAGAGTATCGGGTTGTAAGAGGGCAACTACTTGACGCTCAGACTGACACGCTCCGAAATCGTTTTCTCCGATGGCTGACCCTGGCAGGGAATCTCGCCGGCGCGTTTACCTTTTCGTTGAACGAAGATGGCATTGTTAAGGGAATCGCTGCAGTAACGGGCGTAGGAATCCCTGGCGTCGCAACCGCGTGGCCGGATAAGACCGTGGAACAACTCAATCGGGTGAGCGACCTGGGATTTCGGGCCAACAAAGTGGTGCCCAAAGAATCTTCGGAAATCGTTGTTTGCTTCTTTCCTATTGATAGGTTTCTAACTCCCGGTTTTCGCAAGCTCTTTTTGACGTCGCCCGCGCTTTTCTTTGCGCCGTTACAGATGCTGGCTGATCGCAAGGTTGAAGGTCTGGCCCGAGCTGCTGTCGGAGACTTTCTCAAAGATTCGAAGCTTACATTCGAGCAACTGAGACAAGGCCTGCCCTGCTACATGAAAGTCCGTCATCCCGACGCGGAGCGAATTGGATTTGACTTTTGTCTGGGCCAGATGGGTCTCGAGATGTATCAGGACGCCGCGACAAATCAGCAAAAGATGAGGGCGAAAGGAAAACGGGATACTCAGGGGAACCTGACGGAAGTCGACAAGGGATTCTACACATTCATGGCTCTTGAATTCATTGGCAATGTCAGTCTCAATCGCGTGTCGGTGACAGTAGATGGCACAATGGCAGTCGACGTAAGAACGATCGCGGGAAGAATCGACGAAGTTGTAATAGACAGTGTTGCCGACTGCGGAGATGCAGACGGTGAGTGTTTATGGGGTGGCGGCGGCGCTCATGGTGGCGTTCGGAAAGGCGTAATTCGCGGGGCGTACCTGAAAGATGCCCAACTGAACATCGCCGAGGCAGAGAGATTGAACATCACCGATCTTAAGAAGATCGACGAGGAGTCTACCGATAGCGAGTTACGGTTTTCTTTTAAACTCAACGCGCCAGTTCCGACTCAGACCAAGCTTCATTTTACTGTGACGAAGCCGGCTGCCGTTGCCGGTGCGAGACCAATCGAAAGTAATACGTGGGAATATGTTGTCGCCTATTCACCTTCGCCGACGGCAGTTAACTCAGTCACTGTCGACAATACTGTGACGCCGCCCAAGCTGACCGTAAAAGGAAACGGCTTCACTGGCACCACGTCGGTCACTCTTATTCCACAATTCGGAAATTCGGTAACAGTCACGCCAACAACAGGCAATACATTTACGGACACGTCCTTCGAAGCCGCACTACCAACCGGAGCAAATAAACTTCACGCCGGCTGTTGGAAGGTACAGGTGACAGGTCCCAAAGGTAGTTCGAACAAAACCGAACGATTTGCTGTTGCACCTGATCCGGCATTGGATTCCGCGGAGCGCTCGGACAAATTCATATTCGTAAAAGGAAAGGATTTGATCGACTTCGGCGCGTGCGGCAGTCAACCCTTAAGTTTCAAACTGGTGAAAAGCGATGGCACCGGCGCAACGGATCTTGAAGTCAGAGATTGGGGCAATGGATCACCGCTTCTGAATCTTCCTGACAAGGCAAAAGAAGGCGCATGGAAGGTACAGGTCTTCATGGACAATAAAATGAAGAGTGAGAAACCGTTGACTGTGCGACCGTAGCCGCTCGAGAGCACTACGCGAAAGGAGGAACTAATGGAGACACTCGTCCGCGCGATCGGAGCGCTGGCATCTGTGATGGTCCTGCTGTTCACTGTGACGATCGTCATGGCAATTGCGAACCTTGCGCCGGAGACCCATTTACCACGTGGCCTGCATTTCCCGGCCCTGGCAATAGAGGTTGCAAAGGTTGGCGAGGTCGAAGGGATCATCGGCAAGTATGATGCGGCGGCCGACACGCCGATGCGGATCCGGCTTCGCAAGGGGCTTTACGGTGACTACTGTTTCATCGCTATGTACTGGCTGCTCTTTGCGGGGATGAGTGCACTCCTCGCGAAGCGCAGTCAACGTTGGGCTGTGTGGGCAGGCGTGGTTGCTGCTGTCTGTGCGACGAGTGCGGCTATCCTTGATGTAGTGGAGAACCTTAGCATCGCCGCTTTGCTCGACAGCGATATCAAGGAATACCTGGTCCGCAACGTAACCGCGGCCGGGTTTGGCAAGTGGTTGCTCATATCAATCGCGACACTTGTTCTGTCTCTTGTTTTCCTGCGGCGAAACTGGTTCGCACTGCTCGGCGGGCTCTATGTCCTCATCGGCTTACTTGGAATTTACGGTATATTGCGGGATGCTCGACTGGTTGAGTTGTCGTTCGTGCTGAATCTCATCGGGGCGGTGGTTGTGGCAGTCATCTTCAGCAAGTGTCCGCAGAAGGTGCTGGACCACCACTAGCGCGAGCGCAGATTCGAAGTTAATTCCGCTATTCAAGTTCTACATTCTCAAGAAGAGTCTAAAGCGTCGGCAAATTCGCAGTCCATCCCGTATCCACCAAATCTTCATCTGTCCAGTTTGCCCAAATGTTTGATTCGTTCGGTGGAGAGAGCAGCGCTAGTGGCGATTAGTTTTTCATCTCAATGATCAGATCTACGATCAACGTCTGACGATTTGGTCTTTCTCGAGTGTCGATGTTTGGCCGTGGCTTACCCTGAGCCTGCCGTTCGTTGCCGATTCGCGTTGTTATTTCACGCGCCTCGTTGAGAAAGTAACGACTAAGATAACTACGATCGTAAACCTCACCGCTTCTCAGACCCCACCTCTTGCCGAGAATGAAAGCGTCGTCGGCAGAAAACCCTTTGAACTGGACTGAGCCCATGTGATATTGCGGACCTTCGTTGACCGCAATCTTGAAGGTCACCGTTGATTCCGCGTCGTGGAATTCCGGAGTGGGAGTCATGTGTGCCTGAATGTAGCCATGGTTTCCGTAAGCCTCCTCGGCATCATGTAAGCCCTTGTCGAACTTCTTCCCATTTGCAGTTTCGCCCGGTTTCATGGCTAACGCGTCATCAAGCTCTTTGGCCGCTAACACCTGGTTACCAGACCACTCAGCCTTGGACCACAAATAAACCGCACCTTCATTGACAGGTATCGTTAAGTCAACTCCTTCACAGCCGCCACTCTTCTCAGGCTTTGCCACCGGCGCTCCGAATGAGGCGCGCAGATGGCCCAGCTCCCGGTAGATTGGATAGAGACCATACATCGGAAAAACCTTCGCCGTTTCGCGAGAGTAATCCTGGTCCATTGAACTGCGGGTCGCTTGAATCAGTTTCTGTTCGGATACTTTTTGCGCGCCAGGAAAGTGAAGCGTACAAATCTTCATCGGAGCACCTTCGACGCGAAACAGGTGCTCGGTTTCGGTGAGGTTGTATTCCACTTGACCCGGCAACTTGCGTTCGGCAAGCAGGTTTTGAAGCGCTTTCTTGATCGCTTCGTTGGTATCGCCGGCGTTGGGCGCGGAACCGTTGAAAGAAGGAACCTCGCGTTTGATTGCTTCAGACAATTCTTCGTCGGAAAACCAGATGAAGTTATCGAACACGACCGGGGACAATTGACCTTTCAGTTCTTCCAACTTGAACGTAATCGTCACGTTGGTGCCGACGTTTCGCGTGCTATATCCCACCTTTTTGAATAGACCGCTATTCACTAAACGCTCAGCCGCCGCGTCGGTGGCCTCAACTGAAAAAGCATCACCAACCTTCAGACCACTGGTAGCGATGACCGTCTCAGAGGTCAGAGTTTGAAGACCTTCGGTGTCGATTTTGGCGATTTTTTGTCCTGACTGTGCGAAGGTGGCACTGGCTAGGAGAATGATCACACAGATCATTCGGAGGGGGGTTGCTGTCATTCTGATCTATCTACCTCGTTTCCCTACAAATCTAACTGACTGGAAGTTTACTTGCCAAGAAGATAGAGCGACCTCGGAACGTACTGTAGGGGCGGCACTC
>JBKPPU010000247.1:0-56392 GCA_046733695.1 Acidobacteriota bacterium | reverse complement strand
CGGCCTTCCCAGTCTCAACGGACCAGTGACCATCATCTGGAAGCTACGCAATCGCCGGTACACAGTGGCGGGAACCGTCTGGGCTTTTCACCCATCTTCCCTTGTCACCCTCTATGGGCACCTGCGACGGTCCAACTCGCTATCGAATCGACAGCGAATTGAAACAGCGATTATTACAATGCAAAGAACTAATCCTGTAACTGGAGCCTGCAAACTCTATGTCGTGCCGCGCACTGCTGTCAAGTTTGTAAAAAGGACGTAGTGGGGTATCGGTGTGTTGCTGGTTTCTTTTCAACCAGCGGGGGCAAGCCCCTCTTCCTGACTTGTTTTATTTTCTGATTCAAGTCTCCATTCGACATTTGCGCAACTGAGAATAGAACAAGTCAGGAAGAGGGGCTGGCCCCCGCTCTAATCGATCGCTGCGTGAATCCGCTGCAACATACTAAAACCCCACTACAAAAAAGGACGGCGAATTAGGTAGCCGATGTAGTAATAAGTCTCGTGAGCTAACAGACCCATCTGACTCTTGAATCCCTGATACCTTGTCGTTGGCGTCGGCGATGGTTCGGCTATCAGACCAACGTCCTGTGCCATTAAAACTGCGCGCTTCATGTGCAAAGGATCACTCACGATCAGCACTCTCTTGATGCCGTGTGAATTAGCGATTTGCCTCGCATACAGAATGTTGTCATACGTTGTATGAGATTTTTCTTCGATCAGAATATCCTGCGCTGGAACTCCGCTCTGTAGAGCATAGTCGCGGGCGGCGGCTGATTCGGTTGGTTCGCCTGAGTTTCCCTGTCCGCCTGTGAATATCAGCTTGTGAACTTTGCCATTGCGATAGAGCTCGATGCCGTGATTAATGCGTTCCCGGAAAACCGGTGAAACACCCGAACTCCATACTGCTGCCCCGAGCACGATCGCAGCGTCAGCCGATTCGTTTGAACGGGTATTGCCGAACGAATAGATGCGGACAGCCAGCGTTACAAAGACGACAGCCACGAGTAAAACTGTAACCAGGATTACCTTCGCGATCTTTCTCATAATCCTCCATCCACAGATTACACAGAGAAAGAATCTGTGTAATCTGTGGATGGCCACGGCTTGCGTTGCAGATCTCCTCAGTTGATGAGACAACTTAATTTATGAACGTCCTGGTGCTCAATTGCGGCAGCTCGTCGGTCAAGTTTCAACTTATTGCGACGGACCTCGAGCTAATCAAGCAGGACGCCGACAAGCGTCTGGCCCATGGGTTGATCGAGCGCATCGGCGGCGCCGGAATCGTGACGTTCACTGCCGAAGGAAAAGCGCCAAAACGTTTTGCGGAGCCGATCAGGGACACCCGTGCGGCTGTCGAGATGATTTTGCGTTGGGCGATCGGAGAGGAGTCGGGACTCACCGGGGTCGCAACTATCGCCGACATTCACGCAGTCGGCCATCGCGTGGTCCATGGCGGCGAACAATTCACTTCGTCTGCATTGATTACCGACACAGTATTGCGTGGGATCGAAGACTGCATCGAGCTTGCGCCGCTGCACAATCCGGCAAACATCCAGGGCATCGCAGCGGCGCGCGCGGCTCTCGGCTCCGGCATACCACAAGTTGCCGTGTTTGACACTGCGTTCCATCAGACGCTGCCCGAACACGCGTTCCTTTACGCGTTGCCCTATCAACTCTATCGCCGTCATCGCATCCGCCGCTACGGCTTTCACGGCACCTCGCATCGTTATGTTGCTTATCGCTATCGCACGCTGCGCGGAATTGCGCGTGAGGCAACCAACATCATCACGCTGCACCTCGGAAATGGATGCTCGATAGCCGCGATCAAAGACGGCGACAGTATCGACACCTCAATGGGATTCACGCCGTTGGAAGGACTCGTGATGGGCACCCGCTCGGGAGACCTCGACGCGTCGATCGTGGATTTGATCGCCAGCAAGGAAGGGTTATCAGCCCGTGAAGTCGAGACGTTGCTAAACAAGCAGTCAGGACTGCTCGGCATCTCAGGACTCACGGACGACATGCGTGAGTTACTGGCGGAGGCGCACGAGCACGACGATCGTCGAGCGCGTCTGGCGATTGAGATCTTTTGTTATCGCGCGCGCAAGTATATTGGCAGTTACCTAGCTGCTATGAACGGCGCCGAAGCGATTGTGTTTACCGGCGGCATCGGCGAAAACTCGGCGGAGATTAGAACGAGGATCTGCTCCGAACTGATCTGGATGGGAGTCGAACTCGACGCAGAACTCAACTCGAAGCATGGCGCTGATAGAGGTGGCCGCATCAGCACTGACAACTCGCGCGTCGCAGTTTACGTCATCCCAACCAACGAAGAATTATTGATCGCTCGCGACACCGTACGTGTCGTTACCGGCACCCCACAGCGCTTCTAATTTACTGCCTTGATGATGTCGTTACGCGGTGCCGCGAGATCTGCAGTGGCTAACGCGCGAAATCGCATTACAAATCCGATGGCCGCTTTATCATCCACCTTGAGCCAGTAGCTGCCCGAGCCGGTCCGTAGCTCGACAAAGACTTCCGCTTCGCCGGAGTCAGCATTCAACAGGAGATAGTCAGTAACCGCTACCTTGAGGAATGCCTCTGCTGACGCCCTGTCATTTATACGAATCTTGCCCGAGTTTGCATCATCCAAATGCTGGAGCGCTTGTTTGGCGACATTCGGCTCACCAGCGGATGGAATAATGAATGTGTAGCTTACACCGCGCGCAATGTTGCTTCGTATCACCTTCTTTATGTTGTCAGTCAGAACGTTTCGGAAAGGATCGGGCGTGATGAACCAAATGCACTGACAACCGACAGTCGCCTGAATCCTGCCTAAATCTTCAAGTGTATATAACCAGTCAAAGCCAGTCTGAGTTTCAGCATCTGCAATGCTTTCAATCTGCGCCAATTTGCATTCGAGGGTGGGCCACCAGGCTTCGAATTCGTCGTTGAGAACCTGCAAAGAAAGCTGGAGATCAGGATCAAGTCTGTTATTGATACTCCTGAGCAGGTTAAAAATGTCGTCCTTTTGGTTTACTGTGAATTGGAATTGTTGGAGCGGCCCCTGGATCTGCTCTGGCTTGAGGTTGAACAGGAAGGGCGAAACGTAAGATATGTCAATTGCCTTTGATATTGCACCCGCCTCAAAGTTAATCCATGGCTCCTTATAATTGTCCTGCGTTATACAGATAACGCCGTACGCGACTTCGCTAAGCTCTTTCGCGAGGACCTCACTCCAGCGTTTGCCTTTGTCGATATCGCCGGTAGATACGAATGGTTTGGCATTCTGTATCACGTATGGCAGCCAATCGTGGAATGCAACGGCTACCGCCTGGCTCTTTGGCCCAGACCAACTTAAGAACACTTTCATAATGTTGCCTCCGTGTGAAGTGGGGGACACTCTAGTAGGTTTCAAATGCGGAAGCCTTGTGATGAACTGTCGCAAGGCTGGAATGACAGGCAAGATATTGCGGAAGACGCTGGTTGTCAAATTTTTCCAGAGGTTTAGATCAATAGCTACGGGTGACAACTTTCCAGTGTCGAGTCCATTAATGGCAGAATCTCAGCGGCGACATCATCAGGAAGTTGTTCGTGCGTAAGACAGTGGACCAATCCGCTGAGATCCAGCACGCGTGAGATTTCACGCCAATCGTCAGGAAGCAGACCTCCCGACTCGACAAATGCACGCGAAAAGTATGGCTCGCGTAGCGGCGTGTCGTGTGTTTCGTATCGGAGGAAGTGTCCGATGTCGAGCAAGGGTGAGCCTGAGAGAGCAAACTCCCAGTCGAGCACGGCGACAACTTGCCAACGTCCGTTTATACAATCTACAAGAATATTTCGGTTTCCAAAATCGCAGTGGACCAGTTGCCTATCGTTATCGAATTCTCGCAGCCGATCGGCCCAGGACCAGATGAAGTCGTGTAGCTGTTGCTGCCGCAAGGCATCGATTCGTTGTTGTAACTGTGCCGATTGCAGAAAGGAATCGAATAGACGTGGAATCGGATCGGGACCATTCATGTATGGAGGTCCAACTGTTAGATCGTTTTCGGCTTGTAGTCGTCCTGGGCTCGGGAATTCGAATTTACCGATGCGTGCGAGCATCTCGCCGGCTGACGCCGCGGCCTGTTGAATTGCTTCGAGATCCTTTGTTCGTTTTAGTTGCTGAAAAGTTATACCGTTTACGAACTCCAGGATAGAGAACGGTCGGGAACCAGGGATACCGTTGGGCTCAACGTGAATCACTTTCGGAACAGGCGCCGTTGAACCTACCAAACGAAGCACCGCGGTTTCCTTCAAACAAACTTCAGCATCTCCTCGATAGAGTCTCAGGACGACTGGAGGCTGGTGTGAACTGAATTCGATCTTGATATTTGTGTTGATTAGGCCGCCCGAAAGGATTTCCGTGCGGGCGACCTCTGAGCCAGGAAAGACGATCTTGATGTAGTCGCGGATCAGTGCTGGGCCAATCATCAGTCGCTTCCTTAGAGCGCCAACAACGAGGACGTTATGAAATCCAAATAGCGCCAAAAGCGCAGAATCTAATGTGTGGGCTTTCAGTCTAGCAAATCCGCAGCGCGCTCGCAGGGTGAGCCTTCGTACACAGATTACAGACTTTATCAATGAATCTGTGAAATCTGCGGATGGCAGTTTGGGTTTAACAGCGCAGTTGAACCTCGTGGCCGAAGATAACCCCCAGAACAATTGAACCTAGCCGAACAATAATCCCACGACGAATCGGAGCGTGCCTGCGCCGAGGATTACCCAGAACGGGTTGGGGCGAAACCGGATCAGTGTAAACATGGAGAGGACCATGATCGTGACGCCGACCCAGGAGTGAATGCCTGCGCGTCCGACGCTCAACGCTGCTGCGACCAGGAGCCCGACAACTGCCGGCGCAACCCCTCGTAAGAATGATTGAACCTGTTCGTTGTCGCGAAAGCGACGCAGGGAAGACGCGGCGGCAATCGTCATCAAGAATGCCGGAAGAAAGATGCTGACTGTCGCCACGAGAGCTCCGAGCGTGCCCGCAACACGATAGCCAACGAACGTCGCCGTTATCAGCACGGGACCGGGCGTAATTTGTCCGAGCGCGAAAGCATCCGCGAACTCCTGGTGTGTCAACCAATGATGCGTGTTGACCACTTCAGACTCAATCAGCGGCACCATCACCAACCCGCCGCCAAAAGTCACACTGCCGATGCGAAGGAAAATCGTCGAGAGAGTAAGCAACAAACCGAGCTTGGCAAGCAGAGGCATTCCGAGAGCAAGCACGCTGATGGATTTAAACGTCGTGAGTTCTTCTTTCTCCTCCGCTCGTGTCTGTCGTGGAGTTCGTCGCTGTCTTGCTAATCGTGTGCGAATACGCGTCCGGCGTCGCGCCACAAATGTGCGCAGATTTCGCAGCCGGCGTAACTGCTTTTCAGCGATTGACTCGATGTAGATTCCAATCAGCCCGGCCGCAAATATGACTTCGAGCACGGTAGCGTCAAGAATCGCCACGGCCAAAAACGCCGCCACCGCAAGGAACCACTGCCAGCGCTCCGTCAGAATGTTCTTGCCCATGCGCCAGGCAGTCACGAGGATCAACGCCACCACAGCGCCGTTCAAGCCATGGAAGAATCGCTCCGAACCTGAAAGGTTGTGCACGTGCTTGTACATGATTGCGAGCGCAATCATGATGAGCATCGAAGGTAGAATGAAGCCGCCCATTGCTACTGCAGCGCCACGCCAGCCACGCAAACGCACTCCGATGTAGGTAACTGAATTGCCGGCACTGGTTCCAGGAAGACTTTGGGCGAGCGCTACGGCTTCGGCAAATTCAGAATCCGTGAGCCAGTGTCGTTTGCGCACGGTCAGCGTCCGGATCTGCGCCAATACAGCGACACCACCGCCAAAGCCGACCAAGCCGATTTTTAGGAATGATAAGAAGAGACCGCCGAGAGTTGCCGTGCGGGAGATGCGTTCAATTCTTCTGCGAGTGAAGCGTACTCGCCGGCGCATCTCATCTGCGCGCGCGCGAATTCTTTTCCCTCGAGTTACCGAATGGCTCACCAAACTATCCACAGATTACACAGATTACTTTATACAGTATCTGTGTAGTCTGTAGATAACGAAGTTTTGCGATTCAGCACTTCTCTGACTTTTCTGGTGAGTGCAAGCCAGGTGAAGGGCTTTTGAATGAATTTGACGTTTGCATCCAGCACGCCGTGCTGAACGATCGCTTCATCCGTGTAGCCCGACATGAACAGAACGCGGATCGATGGTCGTAACTCCAGCAAGCGATCCGCGACTTCCTTGCCGCTGATCTCCGGCATCACGACGTCCGTGAGTAAGAGATCGATCGAGCCCGCGTGCGCGGTGCAAAGACGAATCGCTTCGTCGCCGCTTCTTGCATCGAGAACGTTGTAACCGGCCTGCATCAGGATCTTTCGTGTCAAGCCACGCACGACGTCTTCGTCTTCCACGAGCAGAATCGTTTCTGTGCCTCTTGGCGCGTTTGACTCTTCCTGCCCCGCAATCCTGTTCGCGGTAGCGTCGTCGATCCGTGGCAAGTAGACCTTGAAGACGGTTCCGAATCCCGGCTCACTGTAAACCCAGATGTTACCGCCGCTCTGCTTCACGATGCCGTAAACCGTCGATAGTCCAAGGCCGGTTCCTTTACCTACTTCTTTGGTCGTGAAGAAGGGCTCGAAGATTCTCGCCTGCGTCTCCTGGTCCATGCCGCTTCCGGTATCGCTAACAGCGAGCATGACGTACTCTCCCGGGTTTACGGCGACGTGCTTCGCAGCAGTCTGAGCGTCAAGAGAAATATTTGCCGTTTCGATAGTCACTCGACCTCCGCGCGGCATCGCATCACGTGCGTTGACGACGAGGTTCACGATGATCTGTTCGACCTGACACGGATCCGCTTTCACACTTCCGAGGTCAGTTTCCAGTCGCGTGGCAAGTTTGATGTTTTCTCCGATCAGACGTGTCAACATCTTGTGCATGTCCTTTACCACGTCATTCAGATCGAGGACCTTCGGTTCGAGAATTTGCTTCCGGCTGAACGCCAGTAGTTGGCGCACTAAAGAGGCCGCCCTTTCGGCGGCCTTTTTGGTCTCTTCGAGATTTCGGCGAATGGGATTTTCCAAACCCACTCGTCTGAGCGACAAATCGGTGTAGCCCATGATGGCGGTCAACATGTTGTTGAAGTCGTGCGCCACACCGCCGGCAAGTTGTCCGATGGCTTCGAGTTTCTGCGACTGCTGAAGCTGCAATTGACTCGCGCGAAGCGCCTCTTCAGCACGTTTGCGTTCGGTGATATCTCTAGCGCTGCCTTGTACCGCCACTGGCACTCCATTCTCATAAATCAAGCGGCTGCTCACTTCGATCGGCACGCGGCTACCATCTTTTCTGATAGCTTCGCATTCATAAATTGTCAGGGAATGGTCTGCGAGTTTTTCCTTCAAACGCGTGTGAATGCTGTCGAGGTAATGGCGTGGAACGACATCGGAAATTCTCATCTGCAGTATTTCTTCACGCGAATAACCGATTAAATCCTCGCCGGCTTTGTTGACCATTATGTAATGGCCCGCCAGATCGTGGACGTAGATGGCGTCCTTCGCATTTTCGAAATAGTCGCGATATCGGTCCGCGCTTTGACTCAAACTTGCTTGCTCCAGCGAATCGTCCGCGAGGTAGAAATCGCCCTCGTGAGTTGGTTCTTCGGCGATCTCGATGTCCAGTTGTGAAGTGTTCATGATTAAGTTCTCAAATGTGGCAGAAATGAAGAGAGCGTGGTGTCCACCCCTTTTCAAAATGGACGACCACGCTCCCAACCGCGCACGCAGCCCAACGACGGAGTCTGCCTCCCACGTGCGCTAGCGTTGATCGGTGTCCCACGCGCGTAATCCGATCAACGATCGAATGGCACACTATAAGGGAGGGTAGATTTGTGTGGTATCGGACGGAGCCTTAATGATTTGTAAGTCTTTGCCCTACAGAGATGACTTATAGAAGCTATAAGTTTTTGGTCGCGCTACTCGACCAGCCCGTTGCGGATGGCGTAGTGAGTTAGTTCGGCGTTGGTCCTCATCTCCATCTTGTCGAGGATGCGACGTCGATAAGTGCTGATCGTTTTGTTGCTGAGGGATAACTTCGAAGCGATTTCATTAACTGTTTGTCCTGAGGCAATCGAACGCAACACTTCGAATTCACGATTCGAGAGACCCTCATGCGGCACTTTGCCTGGCTGCGATAGTTGCAGAACCATCTTCTCGGCCAGAGATGGACCAACGTACTGGCCACCCTTGATGATCTTCAGGATCGCGCGACGCAACTCTTCTCCGGAACTCGCTTTGTTGATGTAACCCGAGGCTCCGGCTTTGAAAGCCCGCACCGCATATTGCTCTTCGGCGTGCATGCTGAGGATCAAGACCGGCATGCGCGGACGAAGTTGCTTCAACTCCTCCAGCACCTCCAAACCACTCCGGCCCCCGAGAGAAATGTCGAGCACGGCAATGTCCCAATGCTGTTTGCGAACCAGCGCTATTGCTTCTGCTCCTGAACGAGCTTCTCCAAACGTCGCACTCTCTTCAGTGAACATCTCCTTGATGCCACGGCGAACAACCTCATGATCGTCGACTGTCAGAATCTTCAGCATATCTCGTTAAATAGAAAAATCTAAGCGCCGATTGGGACTCGCACGAGAACCGTAGTGCCGCCACCTTCTTTTCCTGTGATGCGGACTTCACCGCCAACCAGCAGCGCGCGCTCTTTCATTCCGAGCAACCCGAGTGATGCGGTGTTACTTCTTTGACTCTCAGTTATCCCCCGGCCATCATCCCTGACTTCCAACTCGAAACAATTGTCATCACGCCCCAGCTTCACGTAAACGTTAGCCGCACCGGAGTGGCGCAGAACGTTTGTCAGTATTTCCTGCAGAATGCGAAACACTGCGGTCGCTCTTTCACGACTGAGTTCGATATCGCTTGCGTTGTTGGTCCAGTGACACTTGAGTCCTGACCGTGCCTGGAACTGCTCGATCTGCCATTCAATTGCCGCCACCAGACCCAGGTCGTCGAGCACGCCGGGGCGAAGTTCCGAAGCGATTCGTCGCACCGTGTTTATGGTCGTCTCGATCAATCCCGTCATACTCCTGATGCGGTTGTGAATCTCGAAAAGGTGTGAACCGTCGCTGTGGCTATTTAGTGTATTATCGATTTTTTCGAGATCCCACTTTAGCCCGGTGAGGATGCCGCCGAGTTCATCGTGTATCTCACGCGCGATACGTGTCCCTTCTTCTTCACGCGCCGAGTGGAGTCTGGCCGAAAGGGCTCGCAGCGCTTCTTCGGCCAGCTTTTGTTCTGTGATGTCGTTGGCGACCCACAGATAGCAGGGTTCACCGTCGAGCTCGCACATCACCGCCGAGGTATTTGCAATCACTTCGCGCCGCCCATCTTTCGATGTAAAGCGAACTTCCAAACTCACAGCCGGTTTCGGGTTCTTTAACAGGTAGTGAATTTTGTCCGCCACGCCACGACCCATGGACGATTCAAACTTGAAGATCGATTCGTTGATAACCTCTGCACGTGAGAAGCCGGTGCCTTGTGTCCACGAGTCGTTGACTTCCAGGACCACGCCATCCCTGATACGGAGGATGCCCATACGAAACGGACTGAGGTGAAAGATTTTGGCAAAGCGTTCTTCTGAAGCGCGCAAAGCTTCTTCGGCTCGCTTTCGCGCAGTTATGACCTGGGTGAAGAGAATGAGCCCGCCGATTTCGCCGTCGACTTTGCGCCAGGGAAGACTCTCCCACTGCAGCCATCCCGTGCTGCCGTCGGAAGTGACATAGGATTCTTCATCGCATCGTTCGACTGCGCCCGCGAGGATCCGCCGATGAACTTCTCGCCAATGCTCCGGAATCTCAGGAAAGACTTCGTAGTGTGATCTGCCGGCGAGATCCTGTCCGTGGAGATCGTAGTCCGTCAGAAAACGATCGCTGACCTGGATGTACCGCATCTCGTTGTCGAACATCGCGATCGCAGCCGGGGTGTGTTTGATAAACAACCGCAGCAGTGACTGCTCGTTGGTCAACAAGGGCTGCGCAGGAATCGAGGGAGCTCTCTTCATTTCCTCTCTCCCTAGGGCGTTATGAGGTTGAGGTTCAAACCAGATTTTTAGAACGAACGCATTTTACTACTTTTTACTCACGACCAGCACAACAAACGAGCCGGGCTTGATGCTACGCTGAGGTCTGCCGCCTGGGGTTGCCGGCGGAGTTTCGAGATACTCGGCCGCGCTAAGGTAGATCTTCTGCGTTTTTGGATCGAAAGCCATGGTGCGTGCGCTGGGCTGCGTCTTAACCGGCCCGGCATCTTCGTAGTCGTCGGCAGACTTCTCATGAAAGATATTCAGAACACCCTCGCTGCATGAAAAGAAAACCAGCTTCGACTGCGGATCGAAGGCTGCAAAATCCACGCCGCGGCCGATAGCGAAGCTGCTGATCACTCGTCCTGAGACCGCATCCATCACAACCATCTTTGGTTCATTGCGGCAGCCGATGAACAATCGTTTCGTTTTCGCATCGTAGGCCAAACCAGTCGGCGTCTTTGCCACGCCGATCGGAAAACGCTTCTTCACTTCGAGTGACTTAGGATCGAAGACGATGACCTCGTTTGTATCTTCGAGGTTCACATACACGACGCCATCGGCAACGACGGCCGATTCGCCATCGCCCTCAACCTTCACCGTGCCTGTGACCTGGCCGGTTTTCGCGTCGATAGCAGTGATGTCGTGCGAACCATGATTGTTCGTGAAGATACGTTTCGTGCCGGGATCGTAATAGATTCCGTCTGGTCCTTTACCGACTTCGATCTTGTTGATGAGTTGCAAGGTCGTGGGGTCGAACATTGAAACTTTATTCTCTCGACCGTTGCTGGTAAATCCATGTTTGAATTCGGAAGCGATCGCGATTCCGTGAACTCCGGGTGTGTCCGCGATGGTCCCAATGAATTTACCGTTGTCGGGATCGATTACGTCCACTTGCGTCCCGTGCGACAAGTATAGACGTCGGGCAGCGCTATCGATGGTTACGTAGTCGAAACCGCCATTGCCTGGAACGGAATAGCGTGTCTCGACTTTGTATCCGGTATTCGTCTGAAAGAACATCAAAGCGGCGGACAACGCAATCAAGGCGTTCTTGATGATCATTGGATTTCTCCTACCTTTGTGGCATTTTCTCCCTGATGCGGATTTTCTTCAATGCTATTACGTTGTTACTCATCATGGATCCGCTGGGTAACATTCCGCCATTCCTGACGACACTGAAACACGTGCAGCCCGACCGGCGTCGAAAGGTGCTGGTCCGGGAGATACTTTTCGCTTACCTGGTCCTGCTGGTGTTTCTGTTTTTGGGTAAGTATCTGTTGCGGCTTTTGAGCCTTCAGGAAGAGACGATAAGTATTGCCGGCGGTATTGTCTTGTTCCTCATCGCGCTGCGAATGGTATTTCCCAGCGACCATGCTCCCGGCGAAACACTCAGCGGCGAACCTTTCTTAGTCCCACTGGCGATTCCTTTGATCGCCGGTCCATCCACACTTGCGTCACTACTTTTGTTGCAGACGAGTTCAAGCGGCACGTTCCAACTGTGGACCGCGCTGACACTCGCGTGGCTTGCGACCGCCATAATCCTGCTCTCCTCCACGCTCCTCTACCGCGTGTTGAAGGAACGAGGACTAATCGCCATCGAGAGGTTGATGGGCATGCTCCTCGTGATGCTCGCTGTGCAGATGTTCATCAACGGCCTCGCGAAATTCCTCAAGCCGTAACTTGGAAACGCGCGCAGGGTTCCAAGTTGCTACTAAAACGTCACAACTGCGAAAGAAATATCAAACGAATTTTGTTAATGCTTGGTCGTAACTTTTTACGGGAGAGGTAAAGACCATGCTTAACAAGAGAGTATTGACCGTATTCAATGTATTGATGCTAGTAGCGGTTTTTTCCGTCGTTGTGCGGGCGCAGGATACGCCGTACCGGCTCAACGATAAGGAAGTCAAGAAACTAATGAACCAGCTCAAGAAGGACACGGGCAGGTTTCGTAAGAGCTTTGACTCCTCGCTCGATCGAAGCCGCTTGAATGGTTCGCACCGGGAAGACGATATCAACCGCTTCCTGAAGAATTATGAAGACGCCACAGAGCGGTTGTATTCGCGGTTCAAAGATAACAAGTCTGTTGGCGCTGATGTTGAGGCTGTGTTGGATGGCGCGGCTGAGATTGATCGGTTCATGACGCGACGTCTGGCAAGTGAAAGGGCTGAACGCGATTGGGAAACAGTGCGTCAGGACCTGAGGCAGCTTGCACAAGCTTACAACGTGAGTTGGCGCTGGTGGACCTGATATTCGGATGTCGGCTTCACAGGATTTACAAGATTAATCAGGATTAACATCCTGTGAAGCTACCGCGGGAATTTTTTAATTTGGTCGGGTAACGGCGCGACAGGAAAGGTGGTGGTGGTTTCGTTGCCCGCGGAGACTTTGATTGTTTGGGAGCCGAGGAGGGAGCGGGTTCGTTCGGGAAGAGTTTTCTCGTCAAGTAACACGATGTGTTCGCCGGGAGGCAGGTCGCCGATGATGACGTAACCTTTTTCATTCGTGAGGGTGTCGCGGCCGCTGCCGGTTACCACGCGAACGTCAGGCAACGGCTGTTCAGATTCATCGAGCCGCCCGTTCTCATTCAGATCAAGCCATACCACGCCGCTGATGCGTCCGGTGCGCACGACGCGGAAGTCCACGATGACGTCGCGGTTCGACTCGATCGTGATTAGTTGTTGAGTCTGGTCCAACAGTGTCAGATCGGCCCGCACGGATAGCAGGTCCAAATAGACCGAGTGCTCACCTCGCGCAACGCTTTCGATGCGAAAGAGACCGCCGGCATCTGAAACCACATACCGGCTGCCATCCACACGGACCTGCGCATTTGCCTGGGGCTGATCGACACCCGGATCGAACCGGCCATTGAGATTCACATCCTGATAGACTCGACCATACACAGCCGCATAAGCACCCATGTCGGCAAGTGGACCATTGATCGCGCGTTCGGCTCGTTTGGAATTGAAAAAGAAGCCATGCAGACTGAGCAAAGCAGTCGTGCCTGTTTGCGTCCTGAGATAACTGAACTGCAGGGCGCTATTTCGCGGCAGCTTGACGGAGGCTGACAGATGCTCTGAAGTGAACAAGGGCGATGAATTGCTTCTCGTGTAGCCGAGTCCACCACTAAAACCGAGTCGATTATTGAATAGACTCGATACCTGCCAGGTTGCCATACCGCTAAGGAGGCCGTGACTACCGACCGACTGGCTAACTTCGAGTGTATTCCATTCATTTAGCCGAATGTTTCCGCCAAGTTGCCCGTTCAGTGCTGTATTCCCAAACGTCTTCACGCGCGAAGCGTTGAGAAACATGGTCCAACGCTGAAACTTTTTCGTCGCCGTGACCAACGTGAACGCCGAGTTTCTCAATTGTGTAGTGCCGCTCTGCGTATGAGAAATAAAGAGAGAAGGTAATGAGTTGTCTGGCGTGACAGTCATACTGCCGGTGATGTAGCGATTGAATTGACCGGCTCGTCCGGGTGTAGTCGCAGTGCTCGCGCTCAAAGCTGCAGTAAACCATCGCCGTGGTTGCCAATTCACGCCTGCGGCAGCGAGGTTGTTCGGTTCGTGTAGTCCACTCTGAGGACTCAGGAAGTTTTTGCCCACGTACAAATAGCGAGCCTGCATCACGAGTTGATCCGTCAGTTGGTACGAACCGGTGAGGTTGACGGCCATGCCGGTTCCATTTGATCGAATTCCAGTGCGACTCACTCCAGTGAATTGGCCGGTGGCAACATCAGCCTGAAGACGATTAAGACCTGAGGTGTACTTGAGACCACCGGCGACCAGATTTCCGGCACGATTCGAACCGCCGAAGTGCATGCCGCCAGCAGAGAGCGTGAAGTCTGATTGGCGTGGTGCTTGTGTCGCAGTTGTTACCAATGCTCCGAAGATACGAGTGTCGTAGTTGACTCGCAGTCTGAAATTGTCAGGGCTCGAAATAGATGCTATTGGCGCGAATCCGGAAGTCGTTTGCCCGCCAAAGAAATCAAGACGCACACGCTGTAACGGAAGTTGTACCAACCCACCGCGAACGGCTGCGCTCAGGAATTCTACGTCTGTGCCCGTGCCAAACTCTCCGCCAACAAAACTCTGACCGTTGGGACGGTCCAGTCTGACAGTTCCGCCCTCGAGCGATGGGCGGGCAGAATTGCGCGTCACACCGATCGCCGAGTTGGCAATAAAACTCAGCCGTGCATCGCCGACACGACCAGTACCGCGGAGCACGAGACTATGATCACCATCGGTCGTGTAGCGACTGTAGTTGTAGTCGTACTCGATCTGAAAGATCTCCCACGGCGCGTGCTTCGCTCCTGTGCGAATCGTGTCAGCCACGACACCTTTGCGACTGATGACGATGGCGTTGTGTTCGTCGCGACGAACGATAACGTCCAGAAGCGCCGCCACGATCTCAGCAGGGAGCATCAGCTCATTCGGTGCCGGCGGAAAGACGAGGTCCGCGGTGCCGGATACGGTGAGCACCACGGCGCCGTTTTCGCGCACTTCGTTTAATGGAGCATTAAACACCGCCACCGTCCCATTCTGACGACGAATGGTGACGAGGCGCTGTGTCGAATCAGAACTGAAGGTGTCCCCAAGCGCTTGCGCAATCGTGGCGATGGGAAGAAACAGTCGCCCACCTCGTAATTGAACAACACTGTTGGGCCCAACGAGTGTACGTTCATTGACGATTATTACTGTGGTTTCTTGTGGTTGAGGTTTCGGAGTTGGTGCTTTGGCCTTGTTGCCCTCGAATCCAAGCACACTTGATCCCGACGCCACAATGGAAAAAAAAGCCAGGATCAGGATGACTCGGAAGGTGGTGCGCATAAGGAATTGAGAGGAAGCAGGGAATTTCTAGAAACGCTGGGCCATTAACTGTGTTATAAACTCACGAATCTCAACTCAGGAGTTCTCACGTGATGACTGCGAAACGGTCAAGGCGGAAGTGTCGCCATGTCTTCATCTTCTTAGTAGTGCTTCTCGCTCCTGCCGGCGCTGAAGCGCAGACAGCCGGTGTGACCATGAAGACGACGGTCAGCGAAACCGTCGGACTGTCGGTCCTCCCAAATTCAATTTCAGGTGACGTTGTGAGTACCGGCAACACAGTGCGAATAACCGTGTCGGGTGCTGACGCGAACCCTCAGGTTATTCGTGTTCCTCTGCTCGTGCGTTCAAATAGCAGTTTCAAAATCTCGGCTGCCGTCGAGTCGAACACAGCCGACGTGACTCAGCTCTCGGTAACAGACGTCCGTGCCACCGGAACATTGGTTTCGGCCCAGGCGATCACGGAACTCAACGTGCCGCGGCAGTTTGACGTCCGCGGACTCGATGAAACCATTTCGTCTGTACCGAATCTTCTCGATGTGTCTCGACCCGTGCTCGTAGCTAGTGGACCGCGCGTGTCGCGCGGTGGAACTCTCGTCTCTCCAAACAATGCTTTGCAGATAACGTTGCTCATTCGTTTACAGCCCCAGCAAGCCCGCGATTGGTCGGTCCATTTGACGTTCGTGGCGACTGCGGGATCACTAAGTCAGTGACGCCCTCGGTTGGCCTGCTGCCGTCCTGAAAGTCCACCCGATACTTCACACTGTAAGTGCCTGGCGGCAGACGAGTCTCGAGCACGACCGGCTGAGCTAATTCCGCGCCACCAAGCAGCGGCAACGATTCCTTTTGCGGCACCTCTGCGACCGCAACGCCGGCGCCGTTCGTCACCTTCAACGAAGTCAGAGGCCGAATCACGCTGTTGCCGGCATTCTTGAGCAGTGGTGTGACAACCAGGCTGTCCTCAGTTGCCTCGGCGCGGAGACTTTCCAAAGACCCCTGCCGTCGCAGTTGCGGAACTTTGATATAGAACACTGCGCCCATCCGGTATCGAATGACCATCTGTCTTCGATTCTCATTGACCTTGATGTTGTCCGGTCGCTGTTCGATGATGAGCGCCGTCAGATGATCTCCCGGAGTCGCATCTTTGGGTACTGAAACAGTAACTCTGATCGAATGCAGATTCCCGGGGATCACAGTGGTTTCCGCCGGGCTGTAGATCAGCCACGAACTCGCCGAGTTGGGCAACGTGTTGGCTCGCTCGAACTTTACCTGGCCAGTCCGATCGATGGTCCAATCATTCAAGCTGGCAACGATGCGGACCGGTTGCGGGTTTTCACCCATGCTGTGATAGTCGAGATTTACAACCACGGTTGTTTCCATTCCCGGCTGCATTTCGAGCTCAATCCGGGCCGGAGCCAGCGAAATGCCGTTACCCGTCGGTGTTGGTGCGGGCTGGGGACTCGGGCTTTGCGCGCTTACACAAACTGTCGCGATCCAAGTCAGGATCACAACAGCAACGAGTCGGGAAATGTTGATCGTGGACATCGATTCGAGACCTTTCAACAGGTTACGTTTGGACCAGCCGAGATGCTGAAGGTGAGAGTTACAGAAGAAACTCCAGCGGCGAAGAACTGCGGTGTGAGAGTAAAAATGGCGTCAAAAACCCAGCCGTCACTTTGCTGGCGTTTGATGCTGTTATTTTTTGAGAGTTCCGGACCACTGAGAATGATCGTCGAGCCAGACAAGTTCGCAAGTGATGATTGGTAGGAAACGCGGCCGTTACTGCCGACGGCTGCAGTGACGGCAGGATCGTTGTTGAACGGTGAACGAACGATGTGAGTGCTCTGAGTGCAAACCTTGCCGGCGCCACCTAATAGACGAGCATTCTGGATTCCGAAACCGACATCCGACGCTTGCACAGCCTCGCCATTGGCGTTGGTTAAACCCGACATCGAAACCGAAACTTGATACGGTTGATTGCTGCGAAGTGCGAACGGGACTGTTACTTTTACGATTGAATTCGTATTCAGGGGCGAGACTTCGCCAAAGTTGATCGTCACTACTAAATCGTCTGTTACGAGAGCACTCCCGGTCACGGAACCACCCACCGCTCCGGTGATCGTCGGCTGACCGCCGCTGCTGATATCCAGCGCCTGTGCGGAGGTCGTCCGAGCGAAAGCGAGGCAGATCAGGACGATAAAAAGTGAGATTGTGCAGTGGCGCAATCGCATTATGGTGAGGTCACGGTGAAAGTGACGGAGATCGTCGAGGTTCCGTTTTCGAAGAACTGAGGCTTCACTGCGAACAGCGCCGGTACGGTGAGTCCGTTCGCATTGCTGCGAGGCACCGCGTTCATGATGATTGGACCACTGAGTGCGGTGGTTGCCGACGAGAACGCGCTGAGATTTGATCTCACTGCAGTGAACTCGTAGCGACCGGTTGTTCCATTCACGGATCCGTTAGCAGCTAAAGTTGGATCGCCGGAAGTGGCGTTCGTGTCTGTACCGCCCGTGTTCACGCCAACACCCGATCGCGAAACCGTTCCCAGGCCGAACCCGATGTCTGCGGCGCCAATGCGACTGCTCGAGGCGCCGGAGCTCGTCACGGTTGCAGTCATCGATAGGACGTATGCCGCGTTGCTTCGGAGCTTGAGTGGTACTGATGCAGTGACGAAACTATTGGTGTTGCTTGGACCAAGCTCACCGAGATTGATCGCGACAGCAAGTGGGCTATTCGCTACACCGTCCGTCGTAACGCCACCACCCGAGTTGCCGGCAAGAGTGACAGCGCCGCCGGAATTGATCTCGACAAATTTCGAGACGGTTGCACTCATGCTGACAGTTCCAGTCGTCGACTGACCTAAACACGTAACAGCAGCCACGATTACTAATGTCGTAAGCAGAATTGATTTGAAAAGGATTTTGCGGGGCATAAGATTTTTCCTTGAGGGGGAGTGAGATATGGTGGTGCGGCCGTCACCAATAGGCGACGGCCGCTGCCACTCGATATAGAGGAGGGGCGAAGAAAGTTTACAGTGCGACGACTGTAAACTGAGCGGTGATCGTGACGGCCGGAGCCGGATCGTAAAACTGCGGTTTGATAGCGAAGATCGCCGGGAACGTTAGGTTTGTAGCGCTGTTCGCAGCGACTGTCTTGTTGATGCGTGGTCCACTCAACACTGCACCCGAAACAGCATAAGCACCGAGAGTGGAGTTTGCACCTGAGAAAACCCAACGACCATTAGCGTCCGTGCTGCCACCGACGGTTGGATCGCCTGGTGTGGCGTTGGTATCAACACCGGCCGCGAGATTAGCTGGTCGCGCAGCAGGAGTCAGACCAAAACCGACGTCGGTATCTTTAAGACTAAAGCTTGTCGCACCTGCGCCGGCAACGCTGCTCACCATGTTCAGTTGATAGGCGACGTTGCTGCGAAGTCTGACCGGCACGCTCAAGGTCACAAAACTATTGGTGTTGCTTGGGCCAAGTTCGCCCAGGTTAACAACCACTGCCAGGGGGCTGTTAGCGGTGCCATCCGTGATGACGCTGCCGCCGGAATTGCCTGTAAGTGTGACTGCTCCACCTGAAGTCAATTCGACGAAGTTCGAGACAGTCGCGTTCATGGTCACTGAGCCCGTGGTTTGAGCGAATGTGGCCGCAGCGCTCATCGCGAGCAAAGTCGAGATTGCCAGGGCCGTTAGTATGCCCTTGGTAAATTTAAACATGTCGTTCTCCTCTATGGTTGGGGATAGTAGGCTCAGGCCCGTTTGTGTAAGGAGACTGAGGAAAGAAGTTTGTTATAGGGTGGAGCTCGTTTCGGAAGGAATCCAAGCAGGTTCAGGCGCCCACCTTACCCTACATCAGCGGCCGCTTGGAAATAATAGGTATGGCAAACAGTGTTTGTCAATGATTAAGATAGTTGGGTCCACAGATTACACGGATTATTGAGGCAAATCTGTGTAATCGGTGGTTAAAAGTCGTACGCAAATCCGACCTGCAGACCGAGGCGGGGGCTGGCGGCGTAGCGGCCGCCGAGGATTCCGAAGGTCAACTCGAGCTTTGGCGATAGGGTGTAGCCGCCGCCGAATTGACCTTCCAACTGGCCGCGGCTAAGGGCGAAGTTCTTCGTCACTGCACCAAACAACTCAGCACCGAGCCGCAATCGTGGTGTGAAGTTACGAACGAGCGATCCGTTTCCCGTGAAGACCTGACCGCGCGTCGACTGGATCCCGATGAGACCAGTTGATTCGTTGCCCGAGAAGAGGATTCCACCATTCAAGCGACCGGTGGTCCGTTTCGTCAGCGACTTCTGCAGCACTCCATACAACCAGTAATCAACCAACCCTGACCCGACCTGCTTCCTGACGCTTCCCGTCGGCGCTTCGGCATAAAAGACCACTGCTGTCGAAGGAAGTTTTGAGCCTTCACGCTCGTCGAGCAACCTGATCTTCACACCAAACTGCGTATCACCGATTCCGCTTAAGCTGCCGAGCTGCGATGATCGCTCAGTGAAGATCTTGATCAGAGGCGCATTAACTCCGACCTCGATACGATTGCTGACGCCGTAGTTCAAAGTGAAGACGGTGGTGTTCTGTCGCAGTGCAGGAAGCGATGACTTTTGTAGCCAGTCGTGTTCGTTGGAAAGTTCAATATGAAACTTTCCCTTTGGAGTGGTATCTGCGTCGTCGGTATAAAACGGAAGCTGAGAGTGAGCTGACGTCGCTGACAGCAAGCCGATGGCGAGGACGAACCAAACGATTCTGAATCGGCAGCTCAGCATTTGGGGGGAGCGGAAACTAAAAGTGGTTCACAAGCTCAGTAATTCTTTCCAAGTACAGATCGGGTTTCGCATTCGGTACCCGCGCGCTGCTCGGGTAAGTGCTGCGAACTCCAACAGTCAGCACGTTTCCTCTGCGGCCCATCTCGATGTCTTCAGGTGCATCGCCGACGTAAGCGCATTCGGAAGCCTCGACATTCAACTCGCGCATCGCGAGCGTTAGACCTTCGGGATCGGGCTTCTTGTTCACGATGTCTTCATTGCAGATGACTACTGCAAATGCCTCTTTCAAGATCGACTGTTGAACTTCGCGTGCGACGCGACTTCTGCTTCCGCTGGTTACAATTCCGAGTTGATAACCTTTCTTGCGCAGTACCAGCAGCGTTTCACCAACTCCTTCAATCAACGGCGCCGACTGTTCGCCGTAATGTTGAATCCACAAATCGTCGGCCGTCTTCCAAAGCTCCCTGGGCAAGCCAAGAGCTTCGTATGTGGAATACCAGTTGGGTGAATACCTGGCTTCGTAAACGTCGTGTGCAAATATAACTCCGAGCTCGCTGAAAGTTTTTTCGAAAGCGGTCAGCCCGAGGCGCGCTGAATCCACAAGCGTGCCGTCCCAATCGAAAAGAAGAGATTTGATAGAGTGGTTACTGTTCATGCAGCTTCATGTAATCCCAAACGCCACCTTGCGTCAATGCGTGGTGTCAGGCCGTTTGGTCACATTTTTTGTAGGAAGCTTTATTTGGATACTGTAATATCAGCGGCTCCCCAAGGGCGATGTACCCAATTTTTTGGAGTCGAGGGCTATGAACAAAAACACCTCCAGTGTCATCCGCTTACTGTTCGGCTTTGCCATCCTCTTGACGATCGCAACTGCCGCGAACGCACAACCAGCTACGGGCACGGTAAAAAAACTCGCGATCAAGTCGGCAGTTCTGGGTGAAGAGAGAGTTATCCTGGTGCGTACTCCGCCCGGATATGAAACCAACAAACTCACCTACCCGGTTTTGTACATGACCGACGGCGATGCCCACATGGGCCACACGTCAAGCACGATTGAATTCCTTACGCAAAATGGTCGCATCCCTGAGCTTATCGTCGTCGGCATTACGAATACCGATCGTACCCGCGATCTGACTCCGGTGAAGTCGAGCAACAAGAACGCTGCCGGACAACTGCAATTTCCAACCAGTGGCGGCGCCGACAACTTTCTCAAATTCATCCAGACGGAACTGATCCCTGAGATTGAGAAGGAATATCGAGTTCAGCCGTATCGCATTCTCGCCGGACATTCGCTCGGCGGACTATTCGCCATCCACACGATGATCAGCAAGCCCGGAATCTTCAACTCCTACATCGCCGTTAGCCCTTCACTGCAATGGGAGAACGGCGAAGCGCTGAAACGCGCAACAGATTTTTTGAAGAATCAAAAAGAATTCAGAGCGACTCTGTTTGTCTCGCTCGGCAACGAACCAGGCGCGATTGGCGACAGCTTTGAGAGTTTCCGAGATGCCCTCTCGAAATCGAAGGTCAAGGATTTCGAGTGGCAAGCCGAGCGAATGGATGATGAGGACCACGGGTCAGTGGTGCTTCGCAGTCACTACTTTGGACTGCGCAAGGTCTATGAAGGCTGGCAAGGTCTCAGAGATCCAAAGAGCGGAGCAGTGTCCGGCGGCTTGAAGGGCGCCGACGAGCATTACAAGAAACTCAGCGAGAAATTCGGTTACTCCATCCCGGTGCCGGAGAACCTGATCAATCAGATGGGTTATCAGTTTATGTTCGACGGTAAACCCGACGAGGCGATTGCGGCGTTCAAGGCAAACGTCGAACGTTATCCGGCCTCGGCAAACGTGTACGACAGTCTTGCGGAAGCCTACGAGCGCGAAGGGAAGATCGATCTGGCTGAACCGCTTTACGACAAAGCGCGAGCTCTTGGTGAGCAAAACAAAGATCCGAATGCAGCGATCTACAAAGCCAACTTCGAGCGCGCACACGCGAAACTGCTAGAGACCAGCAAGAAACCCTAACACTCCAATCTATCCACAGATTCCGCAGATTAAATCTGTGTAATCTGTGGATAGCGCCTTTTATAAAAATTTGAGTGTCAGGCGTGATGTTGGGCGCAACGAGCCATGGAAATCCGTACTTAGCGAATTCTGTTCCGGAGCCTTTCCTGCCCTCGATTGGCTGTCCACCGGGTTTTTCCCAGTCGACTTCAGAGTGGCACTGGAAGCAGTGTGCGATTCCTTCGACGATGTAACGACCACGTTCCAGACGGGCCGCTGTTGGCTCAAATTTCCGTGCCCTGCTTGCTTCCTTCTTAGAGCTGTAACCAACCCAAAGACTCAAGCTGACGAAAACGACAATGACTAGTAGTAGGTTGACGATCCGATTTTTCACTTCAACATTCGAGCTTTCTCAATAGTTTGCTGCCCGCAGAGCAGCACCTACTCAGATAGCGACACTTCGCTCGAATGTGCGTCAGTGAAGATTGCGAACCGTTACGCGGCCACAAGCACCTGTAGCGGGTACGCGATTTTGGGGAGGAATGGTACGTCGGAGTTAATTTCGAAAACGGTATTCAGCCGTGTGATTTCGAATAACCGGTACAGGGACTTGCTCACATTTCTTAATTCGAAGTGAATTCCCCTTGCGGTGGTTTGTTCGCGCAGTTCTAACAACACGCCGAGACCGTGGGCGTCGACGGTGCTGACGTTTGATAGGTCGAGAATGACATCGCTGGTGTCGCCGGAGGCTAACTGCGCGACGCTGCGAAGAATCTCTGTCTCACCATTTACAATGCGGCCTTCGAGGCAAAGAACCTCGATCGTGTTCAATTTTCTAGCATGAACCTTCAACATAAGACCCCCGAGTTTCGTGGTAAACCGGCCGCTGCGTGCTGCAGCCATAAGAACTTCTACTTTATTGACGCTTAGGTTCCATTTTTGTTAACCAGTTTTTCTCTGGCTGTTGAAATAACACCGCCGAGGCGGTCTTGAGGACATCTTTATGGAGTGCGGCGGCTTGGCGCCGCTTTGTTATCGATCACGTTAGATCGAGGCCAAAGCGGCGTCAGGCCGCCGCACTCCAAAATAGGTGTCACAATTCTAAGCGTTGGGGTGTTCTAATAATTGAATACTTCTGCAAGAATCCAGCCCGACTGACCTGACAATGGAGCGACGTTATGACGAGCGTATCTCAGGATGTGCGCTATAGCCTGCGCCAGCTGCAAAAGCACAAAGGTTTTACGATCGTTTCCGCGCTGACCCTCGCGCTCGGAATCGGCATCAACACAGCCATGTTCAGCGTGCTGAATACATTTCTATTTGGCGCGCTGCCTTACCCACAGTCGGAACGGTTGATACGAGTCTGGCGCACATCGCCACACTCCCAAAACTGGCCGTTTTCAACGGCGAATTTCTTCGACCAGCACGACCAGAACACCGTGTTCGAGAAGATGACTGCCTATACCTTTGCCAGCCGGAATCTCACCGAAGACGGCCATACAGCGGAACGTCTGCTCAGTCTCGCCGCAACCGGCGATTTCTTCCCCATCCTCGGAGTACCCGCGGCACATGGCCGTGTATTCAAACCCGAAGAATTCGAGCCCGGCGCTGACAACGTCATCGTCCTCAGCGATCGTTTTTGGACGCGGCGTTTTGGAAGCGACCCCAACGTCGTGGGAAAAAGAATTCAGCTCGACGGCAAAACGGTCGAGATAGTCGGCGTAATGCCGCCAGGTTTCGAACACCCGATCCTTTGGGGACCTGTCGACATCTGGCAGCCGCTCGCGTTCACACCTGAAGGGAAAACCAATCGCGGCACCAACTATCTCTCTGAATTCGGTCGACTGAAGCCCGGCGTCACAATCAAGCAGGCAGAGCAAAGCATGGTTGGCCTCGCTGCGAACATCGCCAAACAAAACTCCCAGGACGCGCTCGGCGAAAGTGTTCGACTCGAGCCACTGCAACGATCGATGTCTGACAATATCGGCAGAACCGTCATGTGGTTCACGTTCGGACTGGCTGGTTTTGTGTTGCTGATCGCGTGCGCAAATCTTGCGAACCTTCAGCTCGTGCGCACAGCCGGCCGAGCACGCGAACTCGCAGTGCGCGCTGCGCTCGGTGCGGGACGTTGGCGACTGCTGCGCCATTCGTTCACTGAGAGCATTCTCGTCGCGCTGATAGGTGGAGTGATCAGCCTCGGAATTGCACTCGCCGCTGTTCGCTTCATCAGCGTTCGCATGTTCACTGACTTGCCCGGCGCGCATGTGCAGCTCGATTACAAAGTGTTCGGCTTTGCGTTGTTGTGCTCCCTCTTGACCGGAGTTTTATTCGGAACAGTTCCGGCGTGGCTCGCGTCGCGCGCAGATGTGAATCTGGCACTACGTGAGAACGCGCGTGGATCGACAGCCGGTCGATCCCAGCACCGCTTGCGACACTCGCTGATCGTCGGTGAAGTTGCGTTTGCGATGGTGTTGCTCGCGGCTGCCGGCCTGTTCCTGCGCGGTTTGCAGCGTTTCATTAACGCCGATCCGGGCTGGCAGGTTGATGGCCTGGTGACGGCACAGATGAGCCTTAGTGGAGAGAAGTATAAAGACGACAAGCAGCGAATCGTTTTCCTGAATGAACTGGAGAACCGGCTGCGTGCGCTGCCAGGTGTCGAGCATGCTGCGATTGGCAGTTCACAGGTGGTGTATGGCTTCAATAGTAGTAGTTCGTTTGTGGTTGAGGGGCAACCCGAACCTCCGCAGGACAAGCTTCCGGAGATCTTCTATGAACCGGTAAGCAGCGACTACTTCGCAACGCTCGGTGCTCGCTTACAGCAGGGGCGTACCTTCAACGCCTCGGATACGGCCGATCACCCGAATGTGATCATCATCAACGAAACGACGGCGCGTGCGTACTGGCCCAACGAGAGCCCGATCGGAAAACGCATCAGTAACTCCGGGAAAAAGAAAGAGTATTTCGAAATCGTCGGAGTCGTTAATGACATCGCGTTTCCAGGTGATCTGGGAGAGCCGTATACACGCTATCAAGCGTTTCAGCCGACTACGCAAGCAGCGCCTGGATATCTCACGCTTGTGATGCGTACTTCGTCGACTGCGGAGTCTATGGGTAACAGTTTGCGCACTGCGATTGCCGGATTAGATCCATCGCTACCGGTTTACCGTATTCGCACGGCGCGAGCTGCGGTTGATTCAGGTCTGGGAAGTATTTCGTTGCTCGGGAGTTTGTTGGGTGCGTTTGCGGCGATCGGCGTAATCCTCGCCGCGATCGGAATCTACGGCGTCGTTTCATACACGGTGGTCCAGCGAACTGGAGAGCTCGGAATTCGCATGGCGCTCGGCGCGCAGTCTAACGATGTTCTGAGGTTGGTGTTAGGCAAAGGGGCAGTGTTGGTCACCCTTGGAGCGTTGTTGGGAGGCGCCGGCGCGTACGGCGTATCGAGGCTACTGATCTCCATGATTCCGTCACTGCCGACACGCGATCCGTTGATTCTGCCGTTGGCTGCACTTGCTCTCGTGGCAGTAGCGATGGTGGCTTGTTACATTCCGGCGCGCCGCGCGACACGCGTGGATCCCCTGATCGCACTCCGCTCGGAGTAAATCTCCGTGTAATCCGTGGCTCCGATCTCGCCGGCATCGGGAAATGAACCACGACCAAAGAAGACGTGCCGTGCGATTTTGCTAAACACTGGAAATCGCAGGACGGCGCAGCCGAATTCAACCAAATGACGTTGACCAAAAGTTGACGCAACGCGGCGAGCCCACAAACGCGACGCGAATCTCGCCCGGAACAACTCACCCGAATACACGCTCAAGGCCTGCGGATTTCCGCTCGACAAATACTCGCCCACGACCTGCGCTGCGAACGCAGAGAGACGCATACAAGGATCCAAACCTCCGGCCGTAAGTGGTGAAACTGCCCCCGCAGCATCGCCGAGTAACAGTCCGTCAGTGTTCGCGATGTTTCGCAGCACACCGCCTACGGGAATGTATCCAGCACGGCGCTCGATCTGTTTCGCTTTGCTGAGATCGATTAGGTGGCCCACACGGGAGCGGAATGCTTCGAGCGCTGCCGGTGGATCGAAGCGATCGGAATAACCGCCAACGCCCAGATGCGTCTCTTCGCCGTCGTGTGCGATCCACGCGATGTAACCGGGAGCGAGTTCAGGATCGAGAAAACAATGTAGACGCGGCGGCCCATCAATGAGCGCGTCTTCATAGACACTCTCGACACCGACGATCCATTCCTCATTCAAGTCGAGTTTCAAATCACGAGCGACGCGGGAGCGCGCACCGTCGGCGCCGATCAAATAACGAGTAGTGATTTCGCCCGATGAAAGACGAACCGTGAGCTTGCCATTAGTCGAGGCATGTCCGAGGTAACTCGTTTCGGGAAGCCAGTGCACGCCCGCGATGAGGCACTGCTGTAAATAACGCTGGTAGAGTTGGCCCATGCGTCCAACCCGAAACTCATCGTGTTCGCTCACAAACTCCATCGAGCGCAGAGCGGGTGAATAAAGCGTGACGTGTTTGATTGGAGGTCCGAGGCAATCGTCAGGGATGTCGAAATCGAGAAGCGTGCGCCGAACAAAGATCCCGGTGGTGTGGATCTTCTGGTCGAGTGCGTTCTTGCGATCAACCAGCAGTACGCGCACGCCTTTCCGCGCGAGCAGCCGCGCGCATTGGAGACCGGCAAGCCCGGCCCCGATGATGGTCACATCGTAATTGCCCATAATCTCAAAGTCCTTTGCCTCGCAAAGTCCTCGGGCAGAAGATTACGCCTGTGATCACGCTTCGTCAAGGCCTTTAGGGCCCAAGGTCTAACGTGCTGCGGGTTCAAACAACTCAATCGGATTGCCGTCGGGATCTTCCAACTGGATTTGCTTCCCACCTGGACCGGATTCCATTTCATTTCGAAAATGCAGGCCGGCCTTTTTCAACGTTTCAATTCGAGAGGGTAAGTCTTCGACCTGGAGAATTACTCGATTCCAGCCGCCCGGCTCTTGTTGTCGACCATCGGGCATCTTGCGGGAACCCGACGCCCCAGGACCACTAAGAATCAATTTGAGATTGCTTACTGAAACCTGCGCGAAGGCCGCCAGGTTCTGCATATCTAATTTCAACCCAAGCTGCTTCGTGTAGAAATCCACTGAGCGGCTAACATCCTTGACCTGGTATCGAACTCCCCAGAGGCCTTTGACAAAGCTCTGGCTCTGATCAGACTTTTCCGACGATTGTGTTGCTGGTTGAGTCATGGAACCTCCAAAAACGATGACGGCGAGGCAAAGGAATAGAGTGCGTGCTTTCACTTTGAGTACTCCTTTCCACAGATTGACATTAGGGGTAACAGTCAAAGCGTAGTCGAAGCAAGTGTCCTCGACTTTGCTATTTGCTTATATTTCTCCTGTGTTTGGCTTTGCACCTGGAAGTCGGTTGGGCTTGATTTCGCGGCAAAAGTGCTCCGCAGGAGCACGATGTTTATAGTCTTGCGCTTTTTATTAGCTCCGCGCTCCAGAGGAGCGCAATGTGGTGTGGGCGCTCAATTACATGCCGCTCCTGACGGAGCGGAATAGCTCAGGAGGCTGGAGTGCTATAAACATGTTGCTCCTCCGGAGCAAGACCTTCGATACCAATGACGACTTTTAGTGCAAGGCCTTGCCTCCAAAGACCGAACAGGCTTGGATACAGTCAGAACCACCTGCGATAGCGGGTGGGTACGCCGTAGGCCCAATCCAAAAAGTCTGCGCATGCACCCACCCGCTATCGCAGGTGGTTCTGACCGTGTCCAAGCGCGAACAACAACCATCCAACAATTGCGCCACCCACAATCAGCCACGCTGAGTTGATCCGGAAGACAAAGAGAATGATACCGCTGACGAGGGCGAGAATGATTGCCGGTACATCAATTAACGCTGCACGACCGAGTTGATATGTAACTACCGCCATCAGTCCCAGCGCTGCGACGTTGACTCCATCCAGAAATGCTCCGGCGATTAGCGACCGCCGGATACGCGGAACTAATGGCCCACTCGCACCTACAAAGACGAATGCCGGCAGAAAGATTCCGAGGGTCGCGACCAGTGCTCCTTGTGTCCCACCAAGTACATAACCAACAAAAGTCGCCGTGGTAAAAACCGGTCCGGGTGTCACCTGGCCCACCGCAATAGCATCGAGGAGTTGTGTTTCAGTCAGCCAGTGCCAACGCTCGACGAGATCCGCGCGAATGAAAGCGAGCAATACATAGCCGCTGCCGTACAACACAGATCCGACCTTGAGAAAGAAGAGGAATAGCGGGCACAGTCCAAAAGACGTGACTGCGGCCGGGCTCGCTTGTAAGAATAGCAGTGAGAACATCGCGAGGGACTTGCGACCACTTCTGTTCTGTCGAGCTATCAGCCGGGCTGCTGCGGCTATCAACCCGGCGCCAAACAGAATCAGTAGCTCATGAACTCCAGCGAGCGTAAGCGCAATGCCTCCGACACCGACCAGGGCCAGCCACTTAGTCTTAATCGCTGCTCGACCCAGTGACCACAATGCTTGCAACACAATAACGATGATTACAGGTTTGACTCCGTAGAGGATACCCGCGACTTGAGGAAGCGAACCATAACGGACGTAAGCCCAGGCGAAGGCAAGGACAATCAACACCGCTGGAAGGATGAAGCTGGCGCCCGCAACGATTAATCCGGGCCAACCGGCTTGCCGGTGGCCGATATGGATTGCCAGTTCCGTTGAGTTTGGACCGGGTATGAGATTGGTTGCGCCAAGTAGATCAAGAAACTCATCCTGACTCAGCCACCGCCGTCGACGGACGACTTCGTCTTCCATCAACGCGATATGCGCAGCAGGGCCACCGAAGGCAGTGGTGCCTAACCGTAGGAACAGCAAGCAGAGCGTCCACAAAGAAGTTGAGTGGCGTTGCTTGCCCACAAAGGTTATGAATACCTTAGATCTTCGGAATCTTGATCCAGTCCATAGCGCTGCCGATGTGACTGCTCTTTAGATCACGAACGCCGACTCTGACCTGATAGAGACCGGCGGGCAGGAAGGCGGTGAACCTGTAGACGGAGCGCTTCTTTTCAGGGTTTGCACGAGGAAAGATTCGCAGGCGTCCGACAAAGCTGTTGATGGGTTTTCCTTTGTCGTCATAGACGATCCCGCCGATGTCGACGTCGGCCGAGAGTTTGCCGTCAGTCATCTCAAACGTCAGGGCTGAATCATCGAGCGAAAGAGTCGCCATCACGCGAGTGCCGACGCCCGGCATTTGCATCATGCTGAGCTCTACGTGGGATGGTATTTCACGTTGCGAGACCGGCGCGTCAATCACGAGACGCATGTCGTCTTCGCGCGCTTTGGTGGGATCCTTATCGACTTTTTTCTTCGTGGTCAGCAATGGCAAGGCGGCGGTTTTGAAGTAGTTATTGCGGAAACGAACTTTTAGATCGGGTCGCCCGACAACGCTTATCTCGATGTTTTTGAACTTACCTCGCTTCTGCTCTTCGCTGTCAGGTTTCCAGGCAAGCAGATAGTAGTTAGACGTTTCATCCATTACCTGTTCGACAAACTCGTGCATGGGCCGATTTGTATTACGTAATGCCTGGCCGCCCGTGTCCTTTGCAAGTGCATTAAGACCGTCCTGCGAAGCTGAGATTTGTCCGATCCCGGCGCCGATCAGCATTCCCTTCGAGTCGAGCGGCTTGTCATTGTCGATAGAGATTGAGTCGCTGACAATGCCTCGGGCATCGAGCGTATAAATCACCACGCCTGCTTTCCCTGCAGCTTCTGTTACACGCCTGATCCTGTCGTACGAACCAGTCTTGAAATCGTTTAGATAGAAGCCATCGGAGATCACAAAGACCACTTTGCGTCCGGGCAACTGGGCCGCAGTGCGCATCAGGCCTTCAAGGAGTCGCAGTGTGTTGTCGGTCGCCGGTGCAGACTCGACCGCAATCTGGTTTGCGCGATTCTTGACCATCTGCCTTGCACCTTGCGGAGTCACTGAGCAGATTAGAGTGTTACGTACCTTAATACAATTTTGTCGTTGCACTTCCTGGGTATAGTAGATAAGTGCCTGTTCATCGCCTTCGCGGATCTTGGCGGCGATGTATTCCGACATGGGAGGTCTTTCCATGTCGCTTTTTCTGTCTGTGCGGTAATTCAAACGCGCAACGGCTGCACGCAATGCCTCTTTATCGGTGGTCAACTGCTGCAGGAAACCGATCTGACCACTGGGAGAAGTGATGGCGACCAGGTCGTTTTTGCCAATCCCGCCGTTGATGAACTCGAGCAGCGACTTTCGTGTGCGTTCCAGACTGTCTGGAGCGAGATGCAGATCGTCGACGTAAAAGATCACGGATCGCCGCGGTGCATCGGATGTAGCTGTCTCGCTAGTGCCAGGTTTCCCGTCCACCCGTTCGCGGGACATACCGCCGGCCGTGACTCTTTCGAAGAAGGATATCTCCCGCTGGGTTTTATCGATCTTCAACACGAATTGCTCAGGTTTCAGACCGTCGACGAAGCGGCCGTTTTTGTCGAAGACCGATACATCAGTTTGTACAAGCGAGGTGTCAAACTTAATGACGTCCTGTGCCTCCGGTTCAGCTTTCGGTGGCTCAGTTTTCGGCGGCTCCGGTTTCGTCTGGCTGAAGACGGTCGCGGGGAAGAGAAAAAGACAAGTCGCTGTAGATATAAGGAGAAGTTTGATCCTCAACATATTGTCCCCCTCAATGGAAGCAGCGTGGATAATAACACCGCTTGCCTTCAGCCAGACACCTCGAAGTGCTTCAGCGAGACGACGTGCCGCACGCCAGATTTCTCTTGATTTACAACCCCTGAAGCCGAGTCTCGACGCCGGGCGGCCACGGAGGCCGCCCCTATAGTTACGCCCAAATCAATGTTGAATTCGGGTCTCGGGCGGGCCGAGGTAGCTGGGTTTGAGGCCGCCGGTATCGATTATAATTTTGTCCAGTACTACACCAGCATCGACCATGTAGATCTTTAAAGTATGTGCGCCGGCAGTTCCAACATCGTGAACCGATGCGCCCGTCGTGCTGGCGTTGAGCACGTTCAGCGACCATTGACGCGACGGCGTTTGCAGATCAGCTCCAACGGTAACGATCTGCGGCGGTTGATTATCAAAACCAATCGCGTATCGCATACCGCGTCCAGTTACGATCGGAAAGGTTGGCACCAAATAACACGTCACATTGAGTTTTCCCGTCGTGAAGAGATAGACGCGATAGTTCAACGCAGGTGCTATATCGAGATCTTCAACCTTCATACTTGCCGTCGTAGTAGGCGACACGCTCATAACGTCACCTGTCCGGCCAAGCCCTGGAATCTCGGACCACCTCACATTGTCAGCCCTGATACCTGAAAGCCACGAGTAGTGTTCAGCCTCGATCGAAACCACACCTCCTGTTTCGATAAACGTGTTCCGCTCCAGCGCAATTTTCGGATTGAAGACCGGAACAGTGATGACGCGGCGCACACCCGCTCCGCTGATCTCGACAGTTCCTGAGAACCTCTTATCCTTCGGTATCCTGGTCCAATCAATCGCGACGCTCACGCGCGTGTCCTGCCGCAAATCACCTCCCAGGTGACTCAGCTGGATCCAGCGTTGCCTTGTTGTGGCCTTCCATGGAGCCGAAGACTTGCCCGTGTTAAAGACATCGATGAAGCGTGTCCCGCGTGTTAGACCATTGATAACCGGCAGCACCGCACTTTCATCATTCAGAGGCTCGCGACGGCCTTCAATGGCAACACCGAGTCCGGGTTGATCAGGCACCTTCATCTCCAGAAGCGCTGACGACGCAACCGGTGTTCGCATTCGCATCGACTTCCACATGTCACCGGGAGGCACCTCCGACATCATGCGACGCCACTTGCCACCAGCGAGTGTTTCGTTGAAGTAATTTGTTTCCACATTCAACAAACGTGTAGCCTCTTCACCTCTGCGCATCCATTCGCTCGCGCTCGCTCGGCCCTGAGCGAGGTACTCTCGTGCCTTTTCAAACGAGAAATACCGGCGATTGGCCAACGCTGAAGCACGAACCGGATAGACCACCGTTTCATAGAGCGCGTCTTTCAAAGGAGGAGGACACGTGGCGTAGAGACGATCGGCCTGATCCTTCAGTGCCTCGTACGCATCGATTCTTTGCTGTACCTCGTCACCATAGTCGAACGCAGTCAAGGCAGTAGGCTTGCTATCTTCGTTTGTGAAATTCCACTGCAGATGTTCTGGCTTACGCGCAAAGCCCAGGCGGTAATACTGGTCCATGATTGAGGCGGCCTCGTAAGCCTTCCTGGGTCCGAATTTTTTCTCCGCCCAGTCAACAAGAAAGTTATTCAGGTTGTGTCGTTGCCATTTAGATATGTCCCAACCCATTTGCATGAACAGATCGATACTTATCTCCGCGGGTTTTATGTCGCCGACGTTGAGCATCCAAAACTTACGTACTCCGTGATCGTAAGCTTTCGACATTTCTTCCCAGATCAGTGAAGGCGGGGTGGTGTCGAGCCAGAGATACGAGAGTGGTCCACCGAGATAAGAGACGTGGTAATAGACGCCAAACCCTCCCGCGCGTTTCCGCTCTGCGTCCGTCGGCAGATATCGAATGTAGCCGAAGTTGTCGTCGGGAAAGACGATAGTGACGTCATCAGGAACCTTTAGTCCGTTGCGATAATCTGACAGCACTTCTTTGTAAGGACAAAAAATTTGCGGGACAGTGCTGACGTCCGGTTTGACATGCTTTGCCAGCAACCCGCGTTGATCGGCAAAGATTTGTTCGAGAACCTTGATGCGCTCAGGCTGTGTCTTCGGACCAACAATGGGGCTGTCGTGAATGCCACGCATTCCGATGGTGTAGATATTCTCAAACTTTCCGTTTTCCTCGACTCGTTGTTCCCAGTAGCGACGTACGCCATCGGAGTTTTCGATGTAGTTGTAGTCTTCGTGCTTCGCGACCCACTCCGTAACGTTGTTGCGCAGCATTGGCTCAGCATGTGAAGAACCCATCACGATCGCATAATCGTCTGCTACTTGTTTGTTATCCGCGTAAAGGTTGAAAGCCTTAGTACAACCGTGCATCGCGGGCCAAAGTGTGTTGGCTTTCAAGCGTAGTAACAGCTCGAAGACGCGGGCGTAAGTCTTTGGTCCAATGTCGCCGAGTTTCGGATCGAAAGTCTTGGCGGCCCACGGCTGCAGGCCGAGGTCCTCATCATTGATGAAGATGCCGCGATACTGGACCGATGGTGGACCAGCGCGTCGCGTACCTGATGCAACAAAGAGACTATCTCGATGCCGCGGAGTTACATCGGCCCACCAGTACCACGGAGAAACGCCGATCGCATCCGACAGTTCAAAAATTCCAAATGCGGTACCGCGCCGATCGCTGCCGGCAATCACCAGGCCCAAGCTGACACCGGGTACAGGATTGGCAACGGTAGTAATCAGAAAGCTCTCCCATTGACCTCGCAACTGACTCACATCGAGCTTTCCCTGACGAACGAGTGAATCGATGAACGTACTTTTCCCGACTGTCCCTACGAAAACCACATGCCCGTTCAGATCGTTGATGTCGTTACGAACCAGCGATTTTTTACCTGTAACCCGCTGTACGTCTGCAGCCAGATTCTCTGCCGCGATTTGCACGACCCTGAAATCCTCAGCAGATACCACGATATCCGATACGCGTGTGTGTTCTGCGAGTGCGAAATCACCTACGTGGTAAACCTCACGGACCCACGCCGTTTCGGTTTTTTGGAAACCACTCGCAGGTCCACTCACAGTGATCAGAAACAGGATGCAGATGATTATTCGGTTCAGGCGCATGGGGCGGATTATAATGCCCGGAACATGAAACGTAACATCACACTGTTATCTCTTCTGCTCGCGTGGGTAGCTCTGACAAGTGCTACCTCGGCTGAAACCTTTAAGGGGCGGGTCGGGCTTCAGCTTTACAGTCTGCGCGATCAATTCAAGCAGGATGTTCCTGCGACGTTGGATCAGGTCCGTGCTTTTGGCATCACGAATGTTGAGTTAGCCGGAACTTACGGTGTCGCGCCTGAGAAGTTCAAGGAGCAACTGGATGCGCGCGGGCTAAAAGCCGTTAGCGGTCACTTCTCGTACGAACAGTGCCGCGACCATATCGAAGACGTTATCCGGGAGGCGAAGTTGTTTGATCTCGAGTACGCGGGCTGCGCGTGGATTCCGCACAAAGATCCATTTGACGAAAAGACAACACGCGAAGCGGCGGCAGTCTTCAATCGCGCTGGTGAAGCACTTGCGAAACAGGGAATCAAATTTTTCTATCATACGCACGGCTATGAGTTCCTGCCTTATCGCGACGGCACGTTGTTCGACTTACTGATGACCGAAACAAACCCGGAGTATGTGCATATTGAGATGGACGTCTATTGGATTGTTCATCCGGCACAAGATCCGGTGAAGTTCCTGGAGAAATATGGGAAGCGGATCGACCTGATGCACGTGAAGGATATGAAGCGTGGCACGCCGGGGGGATTCACGGGGCAGTCGGACGTCACTAACAACGTGGTGCTGGCTGAGGGAATCATCGACTGGCCGAGTGTGTTTCGTGCCGCGAAGAAAGCCGGCGTGAAGTGGTACTTCATCGAAGACGAATCGCCGGCGTCTGTTGCGCAAATTCCGCAAAGTCTTCGTTATCTTGAAAAAATAAAATTCTGACCCGCGTTCATCCGCGTTCATCCGCGGCTAAAACCGGGTATTACTTACAAACGCGATTTGCTTTCCATCGGGCGACCACGACGGGACGTTAATCGTTCCCTGGCCTCCGTACACATAGGCGATAACTTTGGGCTTCATGCTGTCGACCGGCATGAGTCGAATGTAGACATGTTTATAGAACGGGTGGTCGCTTGGATTCACGTCTTTTAAGAACGACAGGAAGACAATCCAATGGCCGTCGGGCGAGATATGTGGAAACCAGTTGTTGTATTCGTCATTCGTAACTTGTTCCGCCTCGCTACCGTCCGGCTTCATGCGCCAGATTTGCATCGTGCCCGAGCGTGTTGAGTTGAAGTAGATGTAGCGACCGTCGGGTGTGTACTCTGGTCCATCATCCAATCCCTGGCTGTTCGTAAGATTTGTCTCAGCACCTCCCTGAGATGAAATCTTGTAAATGTCATATTCATCGTTTCGCCCGCCGGTATAGACCAGGTACTTTCCGTCAGGTGACCAGCCGTGCAAGTACGAAGGTCCTTTATCTGTGATTTTGCGCGGCGTGCCTCCGTTCACTGGTAGCGTATAGACGATCGACTGATTGTTGTCGTCCTTGCTGTGATGGCTGATCGCGAGCATCTTGCCGTCGAATGACAGAACGTGATCGTTGTTGTTATTGATGGCAAACCCGGTGTCGATAACTGCCGGCGTTTTCTTCTCGAGATCGAAGCGATATAGACGGCCGTTGCGGTTATAAATCAGAGCTTTGCTATCTTTGGTCCAGTTCGGTGCCTGAAAAGAGTCGGGGGCGGTATATACAATCTTGCGCCTGCCGGTTGCGACATCCATTACTTCGAGATTACTTCCGATATAGTCACGATACGGGACGAAATCATCTTTGGCGGGCACGGTGATGCGAACGTTGCTGAAGACCGCCTTCTCGGTTACGTCTTTGTTATGCGAGCATACAAAAAGACCGACATAGACTTCGTCGCCCAGATCGAGAGACATCTCGTCGGTCGTTAGCACCTCGCCAAATCGCGCGGCAGACATTCGGTAAGTGTTGCCTTTCCTTTCGAGTTGTAGAACGTCCGCCGCCCTGACTTTTGAAACGACTTCTTCAGTGACACCCGCTTTTGTTTTGCGAAACTGTAGTGACGTGAGTCCGTCGCCGTGTAGAACTGCCGAGGCATGTGGAGAATCGTCGTCGAGGCTGGCGCGGATCATCCATCCGATTTTTCTATGCGGTTCGACTCCTTTGCCGGGAAAAGCTGCATTGGTGGTGAGAATAAAGTTGCCTTTCAAACGTCGCCAGACGAAATGAAATTCATCGCGATTGGCCCAGATGTTTGCTCCTGCGCCCTCGATTGTGTATTCGTCTTTGTCTGCGTCAAACGTCGCACGACCAGCGTGGAGCGGGCTGCCTACATCGGCTTGATTCGAGAATGTGCCAAGCGAGGTGGGCTGATAAACTATGAGGGCAGCAGCAATCACAGAGAAGATCAATTTGTTCATGGCCGTGAATCATGCAAAATCATGCGAATCCTGTCTATTTATTTTGACAGGATTACATGATTTTCAGGATTAACAAGATGGAGAACACATGACCAAAAGCAAACTGGGAGTTGGATTCATTGGCAGCGGGTTCGTGGCGAAGTTTCATCTTGAGGCGTGGCGCGGGGTTCGCGACGCGGATGTGCTTGGTGTCTACAGTCCAAACACTGCACACGCTGAAGCCACTGCTGCGAGAGCCCGAGAGCTTCGGGTCGGCAATGCACGCGCTTTCAATTCGATCGACGAGATGGTTGCTGCTCCTGAGATTGATTGCGTGTGGCTGTGTGGCCCGAATCACCAACGTGTGCAGAACATGCAGGCCATCTGCGATGCGGTTCAATCCGGAAAGGGCAAACTGATCGGGGTTGCATGTGAGAAGCCGTTGGCCCGTAACGTCGCCGAGGCGCGACAAATGGTTCAACTCGTCGAGCAATCGGGATTGCTACATGGCTACCTTGAAGACCAGATATTCGCGCCGAGTGTAACGCGTGGCAGAGAAATTATGTGGAGCCGCGCAGCTGCTCTGACTGGTCGCCCGTATCTCGCGCGCGCCGCCGAAGAGCACAGTGGTCCACACTCGCCATGGTTTTGGCAGGGCGAACTGCAGGGTGGAGGCGTACTCAACGACATGATGTGTCATAGCATCGAAGTCGGCCGTTTCATGCTGACCAAACCCGGCGCGCCGCGCTCGAGTATTCGGCCTGTAAAGGTGTCGGCGCAGATTGCGAGTTTGAAGTGGTCGCGACCTGACTATGTCGAGATTCTCAAGACGAACATGGGGAGGGAAGTCGATTACAAGACGAAACCCGCAGAAGATTTTGCACGCGCCACAATCAACTACATCGACGCAGACAACAACCCACTCATCGTCGAAGTTACGACTTCGTGGAGTTACGTTGGGGCAGGACTGCGTTTGAGTCTCGAAGTGCTTGGACCAGAATACTCGTTGACGATGAACTCGCTCGATAGCGGTCTAAAGTTATTCCTGAGTCGTGAAGTGAAAGGTGCGGCTGGTGAGGACCTGGTTGAAAAACAAAATGCCGAGCAGGGATTGATGCCTGTACTTGGGAATGAAGCGGCGGAGTATGGGTACGAAGCGCAGGACCGCTATTTCGTCCAATGCTTTCTCGATGGCAAGCAGCCGGAGGAGAGTTTTTACGATGGTCTGGAGATTACTGAACTACTGATGACGGCCTACATGAGCGCCGAGCAGGAGCGCACGATCAACTTCCGCCCCGACGGACTGGAATCTTACGTCCCCCTCGTCGCTCAAGGAAAATGGACCGGCCGGTTGGATACAGTCAGTACCACCTCGCGGTAGCGGGTGGGTGCGCCGTACTGACTGTATCCAACTAGCGGCTCAGCTCGGCTTCGGCTGCGATGTGTCCGAAACTGGCCCACTGATTTCCGAGGATGATCTGGCGAAAGAGTTTCTCGGCTTCGTCACGCTGATCGTTGTAAAGAAACCAGTTTCCCAATCCATAACCGATCGACGCTTTGCTGAGTGGACTAGCCTCGCCGCTGATCTCCTTTAAGACTTCCGGCGCGGTAGTCCTGCCCTGGTAGAGTCGAATTAGTTTGTAGTAGTCCGCATTTTCGATCACGTCGAGATCCGGTTTGATTGCACCGACAACACTGGCGGCTTCTTTTTTACGGCCGAGGCGGCGCAACGTCATGTAGAGCCAATTCGTAGTTGCAACCAGCATGTCCGGATTTTTAGAAACCTTCTCCGCCTCGCGGTAGGCCTTCAACGCTGCTTTGAAGTCTCCCTTTAGATAGTGAGCAAGCCCGAGGTGATACCAGATGTTCGACTGCAAGGTGCTCGTCGGAATGTTTCGCGCGTTCGGCAGCCCATCAGGTTCGACCTCGTCCGGTTTGCCCTTGATGAGTTTTACAGCGTGATTGAAGTCTGCAATCGCCAAATCAAAGCAACGCAGCGTTATGAGGCGATGACCGCGATGTCGCAGGAAGCGTGGATCGTCGGGAAACTTTTCGGCGCCTTCCGTGAAGATCTTGATAGCGTCTTTGTAATGACCGAGGTAAGCGATTCGTCTGCCGAGCCAGATCAGATTATCAGCAGTGGGTTCCGCCTCAGCGTTCCTGCGCGTTTCGGCAAGCTTCGCCTCAAACTCGCGCCGCGTCTCTCGCGTCAGCGGCGGCGCGATCTCCTGAGCGCGTTGCAGGCATATTTGCGCGAATACTGGCGAGCAGCTCAGGCATGCCCAGCTAAGAATGAATAGCGAACCTCTTTGGAGTGCGCCAACTTGTTGGCGCTTTAGTAGTTTTACCAAAGCGGTAACAAGTTACCGCACTCCATGGAGGTGTTCAATCCTTCGTCGCGATCGCGAAGACGTGATGCTGGGCGCGGATGATCAGCATTTTGCCGCCAATCGCCGGGGTCGCGATCATCACTTCTCCCATCGTGTTCCGCGCAAGCAACTCAAACGTCGAGCCGGCTTTTACAACAAATACATCTCCATCTTCACTGGCGAAGTAAACCTTCCCATCTGCTGCTACCGGTGACGCGCTGAACGAAGTGCCACTACCTAAACGCGCGCGAAAAGTCGGCTCGCCCGTCGTGGCCTGATACTGACTCAGGATGCCGTTGTCTGTGCAGACGTAGAGATATCCGTCGTAGACAAGCGGCGTCACGATGTGTGGTCTGATCTGTGAGCTCTGCCACGCGATGCTCTGCGTGTCAGCCGGCTTTATCTCTCCTTTAATCCCTGCACGCACAGCATAAAAATTACGACGCCCATTCGGTGAGCCACCGCCGAGAAAGTACAGACCGTCTGTGGTGATGGGCGTCGGGATTTTCACATCCACTCCGTCAGCCATTCGCCACAGTTCTTTGCCAGTCAACGGATCATAACCACGATAGTATTTCGTTCCACTCGTAATTAACTCAGCGCGGTTCTGATACTCGTAAAGCGCGGGCGTGCTCCACGAACTGTCCTCTTCGCGCGGGGTTTGCCAGACGCGTGTTCCGTCGGCAACGTTAAAAGCCGCGACGAACGACTGGTTCTGCGTGTCGCACTGAACAATCGCGAGATTCTTGTAGATGATTGGTGAACTGCCAAAGCCCCAGTGAGACTCCGCATCGGAGCTCCAACCGCCGTCGAGAACACCAAGATCCTGCTTCCACAAAAGTTTTCCGTCGAGGTCGAAGCAGTAGAGTCCTTCAGAACCAAAAGACACGATCAGGTGTTTACCATCAGTAGCCGGAGTCGAATTCGCATAGCTGGCTTTGACATGACGTTTGACCTTCGGGACACCTTCGTAAATCGACTTCTCCCAGATGATGCGTCCAGTTGTCCTGTCGAGACAGTAGACGCGCCAGCTATGTTTTGAATTGTCGTTGGCAGACGCGCCGGTATCAGTTAGCCCATGCACAAACTCTGAATTTGCAGCGCTGCTGATGGCAGTCGTAACGAAGATTCGATCCTTCCAAATGATTGGACTGGAATGGCCCAGACCTGGAATCGACGTCTTCCATAGGATGTTCGTTGATTTTTCTGCGTTCCAGGTGGTTGGCAGATTGTTTCCATCGCCGACCCCGGTTCCGTTTTGTCCGCGAAAAGTCGGCCAGTTCTGTGCATGCGCCACTGAACACAATCCGAGGAAGAGTGCCGGCACCAGCAATATCTTCATAACGTTACTTCTTCTTTTTCTGGACGTACTCTTTAACGAACTCAAGCAGTTGAGCGTGATTGCGCAGCCCGATGCGATTGGCTTCTTCTAACGCCTTGTTGTAGTCCCAGCCGTCCCGCAGCATGCGGCGAATCATCCAGAACGCACCGACGCGAGTCGCCACTGCGCAGTGAATAAAGACCGGACCATTCTTGAGTTGTTCGTCAGTGAGCTTCAGGAAGTCGTCTGCGTCTAACTCATCGGGCGCGGTGAATACAACGGGAATGTTGAAGTAGCTCATCCCCAGTTCCTTCACCTTTGCCGCCTCTTTCTCTCCGTCGTGTTCGTCGTGCGGGCGCAGATTGATGATGACCTTGACGCCTGCTTCTTTGAGTTTGGGAAAATGCTCGGGCCATGGTTGGCCGCCGGTCCAGACTTGGTCGCTTAGCTTGAGAAAGCGGGGAATGCCGTTCACTTCGCTCATGGCCGCTGTCTTCTCGATCATCGCCATGTTGCAAACGGGACAATTGCCCGGCTCGTTATGGGCTACACCGTCATGGCTACATCCGCAGGGAGGACAGACATATTGTTTCTTCTCTTGCGCAACCGCGCTCCGCGCGAACGTGCCAAATGTGGTTAGCGCGATCGAGCCCGCCACAACAAACTCTCTTCGGTTCATAGGAGCATCCTTTCGTCCGAAACTCTAGCGACGATTCCCATAGTCGTGGCGGAATTTGCAGCGAAACACCTGTAGATGGGATGAACGGACCCAAACCTGTGACGAAACGCACAATGACTCAAAATATTTCCTCGAAACGGCTAAACCATTTCGTGCGGATCCCTACTTAGTGTGAGGAGGTGACTCAATTCTCATGAAAAAAACCAACTCTCATCGTCAAGTGAAAGCATTGATTGCTTTGTTTTGCGTTGCTCCTGTTTTCCTGGCAATTGGCTCGTGTAGGACATCGCTCACCTCAAAACTGGAACCCTTCCAGTCTGATCCGCTCATTACACTCGGTCACGGTGTTTTCATTGGAGCGGACGGCAAAGCATTTACGCCTAATGCCCAGTTTATCGAAAGAGCTCAGAACTATTACATCGCAACGCTGCTGAAACATGCAGATGCGAGCCAGGACAAGACCAAGCCATTTCACGATCAAATTCAGAAAACGCAAAACCGAATCAATGAGCTGGTAGACGATGGGTTCCTGGCCCGGGCATTGTTTATCGACTGGATGATTGAGAAGACCAAGCCGGAAGATGACGCACATCTAACGATGAACAATAATGCACTGCGCTGGTACTACATCCTCAACATACAGCGCGAGCAGGTTCCGCCGACAAAAGAACAGCAATGGACCAAAGGCATAAAGCCGGAAACTGCAAAACAATTGGAGAGCGAAGGTATTCCAGTTGTCGTTTTTCTCGTAACCGGCGCCGGTGGTGAAGCATATGTGCAACAGTGCCGCGATGCGAATGTACCGGTCCCAAGGGCGATGTTTTCATCTGAATGGGAACGGCAAGGCACCGCCTTTGAGGGAGAATTTCTTGAGGAGCTGGAAGTGAAACAGGCTGAACTGTGGACCTATACGAGCACCTCACCCCCAGGTCTTTGTCTGGCCTTGCCGCGGTACCCGAGTCCGCCCGGGGGACGAGTTTCCGATCAAGCATTGCCTCTGGGAATCATCTGTCTTGGAACGCGGAGTAATAAGGCCTGCTTTTTTGATAACCCCATGGGAAGAAGCTTCACACGGAACGTCGAGGTGGGCATCAACGAGTTCAGAGGGGGCGTGGACCTGGTTAGGAACGGCCAGGGCATGTGCACAGACTGTCATGCAGGTGAGAACCCGTTCGTAGTGCATCCTGATAAGCGAGCGTTTGCCGACCTGCCTGATCGCGATCGAGGATCTGGCTGGTATGAACCTATTGTTGCCGCGGAATGGCCGCAGAATCCTGGACCATCTGTCTTATTGGACGCGGTGCCGCCTGGTCCTGCCGGACCGGGGGAATTTCCAGGAGCGTGCAATAGCTGCCACGGGCCTGGGAACGGAGGCCGGTTTCCGGAAGTCTCGACTGACCTGCGGGGATACTGCCAGACAGTTCTAAAAGCAGCAGCTCGCGTCCGAACGATAATGCCCTCCGGTTCACACACTATGCCGCGGCCGGAAGGTTCGGAAACAAGAAACTATGCAAACCACATAGGTGCATTAGTTAGCGCCTGCAGGGTCCCACCCTCACGTACTGGTGTTATAGTTCCAGTAAACGTCCCCGACGACACTACTTTTCTCTCACCGCCAATTGTTATAGATCCGATCTATCAATGTGCCACAAAAGTCGGTGTTCGCGGGGCCATTCCCAATGCAACAGTGGTGTTGTCTATTGATGGCAGTCCGGTTGATCCTCCGATTGTTCGCGCCAGGAATCCCTACTTAATTGAGTTCACCGTTCCAGGTTTGAGGGCGGGACAGGTAGTGACGGCTCACCAGGAAAAAGACGGTGAACGATCAGGACCGTCGGCGCCAGTCACTGTGAGAGATCACACAAGGGACTATCCCCTCGGTCTACCTGCACCTGAGATCGATCCCACATTGATTTACCAATGTGCCAATACGATCGCAGTGCGCCATGTTCCTGGTGTGACACTTACCGTTAAGACTAATGACGCCAATCCCGTAACGGTTGTTGGCAGCAGCACAGGTTGGAGTGCAATCACGCCAGTTACGCGCCCTTTTGAGATCCGCGACTCATTCACTGCCGAAGCGGAGTTGTGTGGATCCAGGAGCGGTACGTCTGCAAGGCAGTTTGCTGTGGCAGCACCCCCAGCACTCTCAACTCCGACATTCAATCCGTCAACACAATATGCCGGTCAGGAATTTGTGACGCTGGAATCGCTAATCAACGGTTCTCGTACCACCATTTCGGAAGTTGCCTTTGGACGATTAGGCGAAATCAGCACTCCAGTCTGGTGGTTTCCGAATTTCGACATCGGCACTCCTTTGCGTAGATCACTTGCTGCCGGTGAACGATTGGTCGCGTCCCAAAGATTATGTGCCGGAGCAGGTGAGACTCAGATGCAGGGACAGCCTGCTTTGGAGTGTAGTGCTTTGCCTGCTCCGATAATCCGAGTTCCTCTGGTTGGTGACAACTATGTTGTCGTTAGCGCAGCTGTTCCGGGCGCGCGGATTCGTGTTTACGATAGCAGCAATACGGAGTTGGGTGACGGTAGCGGCACAGTGATCATTCTGCGACGAGCTCTTACCGGCGCCGATACAGTTACGGTAACGCAACAGGTCGGAGACTGCCGCGGCCGTACGGGATATCGCGTGAGTGTTCACAATCCAGGTTAGGTTTGCTTGAGTCGCTTGTATTCTTCTCTTGCACTTTCCATTAAGCCCCTGGTGTTCTTAACCCAGTCGATTGCTGATTTCTCCCACGTTTCCCAGCCGGGCGGAAGACGCTTTTCTACGAACATCAGTTTAAGATCGTCCACGGCGAGCGTGGGTTCACCGTCGAGTTCCTGAGCACCGGGCTTGTTGGTGAAGAAAGCGAAGAGCAGGCCGAACTCTCCAGCAGACCCGATGAGGTTATCCTTTCCGGTGAGTTTGGTGAACTTCTGTTGGACGTCTCTATGATCATCGAAGGGATTTATGGCCGCGAAGGTGATCGCTTTCGCTAATTCGCGGAAGTCTCGTGCGAACTCGGAATGGGCGTCTTCTCCAAGTACCATCGACTCGGGGTCTCTGAACACATTCCCCGCTATGAAGCGCCCGACGTCGGAGCGTTTAATCAAACCGTTTTTAGCAAGACCAATCAGTCTGGCAAAGTTCTCATCATTAAATCGACCTGAATCGAGCGTCTTCGGATCTCCCTGAAGTATGCCGCTGTGTCCCGCGTGTGAACCCTGTGAGCCGGGGAACTCCAGAGAAAACAGATCATTCGGAACGCGCGTGTTCAGCTCTCCGGAGTCGCCTCGCATAAGCCCGTGATTGCCATTCGCAAATAGCACGAGCACTTCTCCAAGATGACCACCACCTGTGTTACCGAGCCTTTTGACTTCTTCGACGCGGGCAAGCGGATTCTTCGCGTCGTTTCGAACCTTGATGTGGTCCTGAGCCACGGCGGCGCCGATAAACGGGCAGGTAGCTTTCTTCTCAACCACCATCGCTCTTTCGACTTCACTAAGCTCGACTAAAGTGTCGTCACTCATACGCTCCCTCTATAGCATATGTCATTAAACCAGTATCCGTTTCCGTCCGCCATCGGCATTGCACTAAAAGTCGTCATTGGTATGGAAGATTTGCTCCGGAGGAGCAACATGTTTATAGCACTCCAGCTCCTGAGCTATTCCGCTCCCTCAGGAGCGGCATGTAAATTCTGCACCCACACCACATTGCGCTCCTCCGGAGCGCGGAGCTAATAAAAACCGCAAGACTATAAACATCGTGCTCCTCCGGAGCACTTCGCTGCGAAATCAGCTGGGGCGACTTTTAGTGCGAAGCCGTTTGGAATCCAGCAACCTTATCCGAATAGAAAAATTCATGCTGCGGTAATACGGAGGAGAGTTCAGCAACTTCTCCATACAGCAGTAACTCAATATCTCAAAAGGAAGAAATCATGAGAAATCAAAGTCTGTTTATGAAAAGGATGACAGCGCTCGTGCTGTCGCTGATGTTTGTGGTTGCATCGACTGTCACTCGCGTTCAGGCGGCGCCGGCTCCCGATCTTACGTCGCAGCAGATCGAGGCGGTGCTCGAGGACGCATTTGCCGGATTAGTTGCGTTCGATGCTCAGCGCGTCGTAAACAATTTCGCTTCTGATGCGGTGCTTGAAGATCCGGTTGGAACTCCGCCCATGGTGGGCACGCAAGCCATCACCACTTATCTGGAATCGTTTCCGACGCTCTTCAATCAAATGAAGCTCTATTCACTCGACATTAAACCGCGTGGTCAGGAAGCTGCGGTCAAGTGGAGAATCCGTTTCACAACTAAGTCCGGACACGTCTTCTTCCTGGAAGGCATCGGTTACTTCAAGTTCAATCAGGAAGGTAAGATTCAGTTGGAGAAGGAATTCTTTGATCTGGACTACTTCATCGGCGAACTACAGAAGTAACACGCTTCAATGTTGGACTGTATCCATAAAGATCGTGACAGACTTCAACCTCACGTGCTATGCCATACCGCATGAAGCCGTGTATCACCCTCCTTCTCACTATCGTCTCCTTTGCGTCTGTGGCTGTTGCGCAAAGCACGAAAGACAAAATAGAAATCGCAGTTCAAACAACGTCCTTGACACTCGTTAACCCGGACCTCCCCTCATTCGACTCCACACAGACCGGAATCGGTGGCAGGTTTACCTTCAATTTTAATCGGTCCATAGCGGCAGAGGCTGAGCTTAACTTCCTCCCTCAGAAAGAGAACCCAAGTGACGTCGGCACTATGATTCAGGGTCAATTCGGAATGAAGGCCGGCAAGCGCTTCGAAAAGTTCGGGATCTTTGGAAAAGTTCGTCCCGGTTTTCTCAGTATAGACAAATACAGCTTCACCCCTCCGCAAGGTTCGCAAGGCGGCACCACGATCTTCCCGCTCGAGCGGCGGGCTTTATTTACCATCGATGCCGGAGGGGTTTTGGAATTGTATCCCTCGAAACGAATGATGGTCAGGTTTGAAGCGGGCGATACTGTTATCAGACATCCCGATCTATTTGCCCACGTCTCTGCAACAGATCCCACTCTGGTACAAGTACGTGACGGAAAATTCAATCATAATTTCCAGTTCACTGCCGGAGTTGGCTTTCGTCTAGGAGATTTTCCTGATGAGGACTCAGGCTCGAATAGCGACCAGGAAGGAATCCGGCGATTTGAAGTCGGAATGCAGTTCACTTCGCTTTTTGTGAACCCGCAGCGTACAGTGCAAATCTCAAACTTCTCGTTCGAACATACCGAGCCTGGATTCGGCGGTCGCTTCACCTTCAACCTGACTGACAACATCGCCTTCGAAGCTGAAGGAAACTATTTCACCCGCTTGCTGCAGTTTTCCTTTCCACAGAGCGGCCATATTTTTCAAGGACAGTTCGGCGGGAAGGTAGGCAAGAGATTTGATAAATGGGGATTCTTCGGTAAAGCCAGACCAGGCTTTGTGGGTTTCACTCGGGCTATTGAGTTTTCCTCGCAGACACTATTCCCGCTTACCGTGAAAAAACTCTACCCGTCACTCGATGTTGGCGGAGTGTTAGAGTTTTATATCTTTCCGCGATGGATGGCCCGGTTTGATGTAGGCGATACGATAATCCGGTACCCCGAGATATCGGTTTCAAGCGTAGGGCAACTCCCGGTATTCGTCATCGAACCAAAAGCGACTCGCCATAACCTGCAAGTCAGTTCAGGAATCGGGTTTCGGTTTTAGCCACAAAGAGGCACAAAAGCACAAGAAGAAGAACCTACTTTAGTGGGGGCTTAATAAGCACTGTTTTGCCGTCGACGACCAATAGCAATTCTCCCGATAGTGCCAGAATTCCTTCGCGACCCTCGCGCACGAGTTGGTCCACCAGCTTGTAGAATTCTTGCGAGCCGAATTCAACAACTCGATCCGGTTGGGCAGACTCGTTCTTCAACGCCTTCGCGTCGACCCAGCGGTTGTTACGTTTGAAGAATGTCCGATCGGTGATTTGTTGCACTGTGGTTATTTCAACTCGCTGCATGTTTTGCGTGAGATAACCGTTGGAGCGGTTCGCGGTTGACTGACTTATTTGAATTGAATTGTTGGACGCCTGAGTCACGCCGCCCATGCCACTGCGAACGTTCTGAGCATTGTTCACCAGCGACTCACGCGCACGAGTGTTTATCGCTACCATGTCGTCGAAATCGGTGCCGTCAGTAGCAAGGAAGGCAGTGTATTCGGTCAGCACACCGAATTCTGTTGAGAGCCTGACAATCTCGTCGACCAATTCTTTTACTTTTGGATCGTACTCTGCAGCAGTGGTCGCTGTTGAACTCATCCCGGCGCTGTTGTAGGCAGCAGCAGAAGCTGCTTTCCGATAATAATATGAAGCCGTACTCTCAGCTCCATCTTCCGTGATGATCTCGACGAGGCGCGCGATTTTTCTGCTGGCCCATAGACGCGGCACAAAAGCATTTCGCGTGGTCGCCTTCGACAAATCAAATTTCAAATCAAACGTCCGCGGAGTTCCCAGATAATTTCCGCTTAGACGAAAATGCAGCGGCTCATCTGTTTGGTATTGGCCCAGCAAAACTAACTGATCGCCCTCGAAAAGATCGCTCAGTTGGATCGGCAGAAGCTCGCGGACGGCCCGCGTTGTTACTGCTCCGGAAGTATCTAACGTCGCTAGTTGCGGCTCAGCCAAAACTGGTCCCGAGAGTCGCTTGAAAACCTGGCTCACCTTTGCTTCTACGTTCTCGTGTGGGAAAACAAATGTCGGCGTCCCTCGTGTTGCACTCGAGATCGAAGTGAGTAGAGGAGCGTTTAGATCAAAACCAACCCCAAAACTAAAAATGCGACGCTTGTGCACATTGGCTTCAACAACAGCCTTCCGTATCCGGCTTTCGTTGGTTTCGCCTACTGTTGGCTGGCCGTCGGTGAGAAAGATCGTCAGCGGCAACATGTTTGGTGTCGGGGGTTGCCTTATCGCTTCGACAAGGGCATCGTGAATGTTTGTACCGCCATCTGCTTTTATCCGCTTAATATAGTTCCGTGCCTGGCCCAAAATCTTCGCATCCTTGATCGCGGGTTTCTCCGAGAACTTTGCGATTGAATCTGAATAATCGATGATATTGAACGCTTCTCCATCTTCGAGTCCTTCGAGAACCTGCAGTGCCGCCGAACGCGCCTGATCGATCTTTTCTCCCCTCATGCTGCCGGAGCGATCGAGCACTAGCGTGACTTCACGTTTCATCGCTGATTCCTGTTGCTGCAAGTCCGCGGGCACACCTGCGAGCAGCAGAAAATAACCACCACCGACGCGGGCATCGGGATAGGCGAGGAGCGATGCGGTTACGGAACTCGAATTTGCAAGATATGAAAGCCGAAACGGTCCGGGCTCGAGTTGTTTGTTGGCAGCGGTTTTCACGAGCGCGTGCTGGTTCCCGGAATTCTCGACAATTACCTGATGGCTCGGCGAGTAAACTCCGGAAATCGGAGCGGAGGCACTGATTGTTAACGTGATGGTCCAGGGTATTGCGGAAGCCTCAAAAGATTCACTGCGCGGCAAGACATAATCGATTCGATTTCCGTCGGCCTTCAACACGTGCTCGTAAGTGATTCGTACTCGCTGCTTACCACGGGCTGCAATCGGAAACACGCTCGAACGTATGAGACTGTAACTGGAGAATTCCAGCAGAGCCGGGTCACGCAGCTTTGCAACAATAGACCGGTAAATAGATTGGGCTTCTGCTTTCGGAAGTAGTTTGGCCGTTGGTTCCTTCGCTGAACCCTCGAAGTTGAACGAGCGCACCACGGCGCCATCGGGCACGGGGAGGAGCATTTCGGCTTGCTGAAGTCGATCCGTTGGATTAGCTAGCGCGACATCCATGGTGGTAGTGGCCACTTGTTGCAGAATCCGCACTTCGGCTGTAACGCCAGTGATTACCACCTGCTGTTGTGATCCGGAAAGCGAGTAGCTGCGCGACTGAGGCACGACAAGGTTTGCAGCGCTGCTCTGGAACACAGGTGGCCCAGTGATCTCCTGGCTGTGAGTCGTAAAACTGAGAAGAGTTACGCCGAGGACAATGATGAGAGTCAGGGTCAGATTTCTCATAAGCACCTCAGGAAGCTGAATTGTGACTACTTGGAAAGCTGGCCTTAGGATGGAGCGACCCGCAAGAGAGTTGCCCCGCCTTGGAGTGCTGTGCCTTGGCACAGCTTTGGTACGTACCAAAGCGCCAACAAGTTGGCGCACTCCAAGGAGCCGTGTTATCCATAAGGGCATGCTCTGGAATGTAGACGATCAAGCAGCACGGTTAGCGGAGCTGACAAGTCAGGACTCCGATCTGAAGGAAGCTCCCTTGCGGCGCGATGTGCGTTCGCTCGGCCGTTTGCTGGGCGAAGTACTGAAGGAACAGGTCGGCGACCAGTTGTTCTCGGCGGTTGAAGAGTTGCGCCTGCTGTTAATCGAGCACCGCGAGTCGCACGCGAAACCAGAACATGACGTTGACAGCGTGCAACGCTTGATCCAACGTGCGGAGAGTAATGTCGGCCGTTTGAATGTTGCTGAAGCGCATCAGATGGCGAAAGCGTTTGCGATCTATTTCGAACTGACGAACCTTGCTGAAACAAATCATCGCAAACGTCGTCGCCGCGCCGCACAGACCTCGCCCGAATTGCTGGCCCAACCCGGATCGTTTCTCGGAACCCTGCGCCGGATGCGTGACGCCGGCATCACTCAACAGCAAGCCCTCGAGTGGCTCTCCCGGATCGAAGTCATACTTGTATTCACCGCTCATCCGACCGAAGTCGCAAGACGCACCGTGTTATTCAAGCGACAACGCATCGCCGCCGAACTCGAACAGCTAGACCATCTTCCGTTGACCGAAAGAGAGTCAGAAAAACATGAGCAGGCGATCATCGCGGAGATAACCGCGCTCTGGCAGACCGATGAAGTTCGGCGCCGCCAGCCGCGAGTGCGCGACGAAATCAGGATGGGCCTCGATTACTATCCGAGTGTTTTGTTTGAGACGTTGCCGGCGTTGTACGACGAGTTGGCCGACGATTTCCGTGAGGCGTATGGTGAAGAGTTGCCGGCGAACGCGTTGCCACGAGTGTTACGGTTTGGTTCGTGGATTGGCGGCGACCGCGATGGCAATCCGTTGGTCACGCCCGAGTGCACGCTTGATGCGTTACAGATCGCTCGCGAAACGATTCTCGGCTACTACGTCGAACGCGTGAATGATCTGATCTGGCAACTAAGTCCTTCGACGTATCAGGTTCCCGTCTCGACCGAACTGCAGGAAGCACTCAACTCGTATGCGGCGACTGTTTCGGCGCCCGACCTCAATCCGAAAAGACACCCACCACAGGAACTCTATCGACGTTTTCTGGATTACGTATTGGCGCGTTTGGTTCTGGCGCGTAACGATCGTGTTAACGCAAATGCGTACCACAGCGCCGCTGAGTTCTATGCGGATCTGAGTCTTGCGCGTCAGAGTCTGTCTGTGAATGGCGGAGAACGGATCGCGAGGTTCATGTTCGATCCACTGTTGCGACAGGTCGATACTTTCGGCTTTCACTTACACACGCTCGATGTTCGTGAGCATGCGCGAGTTCACAGACGTGCGTTGCTCGAGTTTTCAGGTGCTGTAGCAGCGACTGAAGGAGCGCTTCCGGCGGCGCCGTCAAAAGAGACCGTGAAATTGTTTGATTCGCTGAGGATGGTCAGTGCCGTTAAGCGCGACTATCCAGCCGAAGCGATTCGTAGTTATGTAATCAGCGGAGCACAGTCGGCCGCGGACGTGACGGCGCTGGTATCACTCGCTGAGTTGAGCGGGGTGCAGGTTGCAGCAACAAATGGTTCGGATCCGGGCGTGATGCCGGTGCCGCTTTTTGAGTCGATTGAGGATTTGCGCAACTGCCCATCGGTCTGCCGGAGTTTATGGACCAGCCCCGATTACGCTCGATTGCTCGACTCGTGGGACCGGCGGCAGGAAGTGATGCTCGGGTACTCGGATTCAAACAAGGATGGCGGGATGCTCACGAGCACGTGGGAGATATTCAAAGCTCATCGTGCGCTTCATGTGGTCGCTGACGAATGCAACGTGAAGCTCACACTCTTCCACGGACGAGGTGGAACAGTCGGGCGTGGTGGTGGTCCAACTCATCACGCAATCATTGCGCAACCGCAGGGCGCGTTCACCGGTCAGATAAAGATCACCGAGCAGGGCGAGGTGATGAATTGGAAGTACTCGGAGCGAATACTCGCGGAAAGAAATCTCGAGTTGATGATAGCCGCGTCGCTCGAAGCGCTGTCGCGACCGGGTGATTTCGCGGATTTGGACGATGAGAGCGAAGCGGCACTGGAGCAAATGTCTCAGGACGCGTTTGAGTTCTATCGCGAGAAGATCGCGGAGAACGAAGCGGTGCTGACTTATTTCGAGGAGGCGACTCCCGTCAAAGAGTTGGAACACATGAGGATTGGTTCGCGGCCCACGCGTCGCAGCTCACAACGCGGGCTCGGTGATCTCCGTGCGATTCCGTGGGTGTTTGGCTGGATGCAGAGCCGTCACGTCGTGCCGGCATGGTTTGGGGTGGGCTTTGCGCTCGAACGTTTCTCGGACGTGACGTTGTTGGAGAAGCTAATGCAGTTCCCATTCTTCATCGAGCTCATCGCGAACGTTGAGATGGGATTGGCGAAAGCCGATCTCGCGATCGCGCGTTTGTATGCAGGGTTGGTTTCTGATGCAGCATTGAGAGAGCAGGTGTTCAGCATGCTCTTTCAAGAGTTTGAGCGCACCAGAGCGATCGTGCTGCGTTTGACGGGGCAGAAAACGTTACTCGAAAAGAACCCAGTGTTGGCACGTTCGATTCGCCTCCGCAATCCGTACGTCGATCCGTTGAGTTTGATTCAGGTTGAGTTACTGCGACGGAAGCGACGCGGCGACAACGACAACCTGAACTACGCGCTTGCGGCAACGATCAACGGCATCGCCGCAGGTCTGCGCAATACCGGCTGAAGTCTCCACATAAAGAAGGTTCGCATTTCGTTAGTCGTTCTGTCACTCTTAAATCCCCCCACGGCAGTGGGCGGATCGTTCAAGTCCTTTCTATAACCCTAACCTAAATGAATCTTTGAATCCCGCCAATGGAAGTTGAAGAATCGTTCAGGTCCGTACTATTTATTTTGCTCGATGAATAGGTCGGACTTGAATAATCCGCCCACTTCTGCGGGCGGGATTGAAATTGGTTTTGGGGTTGGTTTGTAGAAAGGACTTGGTTAATCCGCCAACTTCCGTTGGCGGGATTTTGATCCCCTCAAAATCCTCGGAGCGGAATAAAACAACGACTGCTCTAGTTATAACATCGGCAATAGAGTCACTCGTGCGTCACCGTTGGACCAACGCATGGGTGATATTCAAATTCTTAGGAGAGCAGATCATGAAGAGAGCGTTTTTATTCCTGGTTATTCTTAGTGTGATTTCTTCAATTTCGCTGCAGATCTCATCAGCCGCCGATACGAAGGTGCGTCATGCGATCGTCGCGGCAACGGGTGATGCGGCTCCCGAAGGCGGGAACTATCTTTCATTTTCCAACGTCAGCTTGAATGCGCGGCATGACGTCGCATTCGATGCGAGTGTCGGGGCCACGACCGGTGTTTTCGTGAGCGACGGCAAGACTACCTCGACCACATCGCTCGGTTTTGCAAGTAACCCGTTCACCACTCCAACCGGCGACGTCGTGTTTGACGTGAACAACTCCGACGTTTACAGGAACAACGGAAAATCCATCGTTCCTCTGGTGCGGTCCGGAGACCCAGCGCCGGGCGGCGGCACATTAACTCCATCCGGTGAACTACGCGAAACGAACAATAACGGCACGATCGCCTATAGCGCATTTGTGAACAACTCGACTGCCACGCAGGGTATCTTCCGAACCGATGATGGACAGACGGTCGCAATTGCTCGCGATGATATAGCTCCACCGACCGGCGGCAGCTTCACGATCTTAGGTAACACTGTGATCAACGATCGCGGGCAAGTCGCGTTTTACTCCAACATGACGGGCGGAACAGCCGAGTTCGGTATCTTCCGCGGTGAGGGTGGTGACCTCACGCCGGTGTTCGTCACCAATCAGACCGGGCCGGCGGGTGAAGTATTTGCCGACTTTGGTAATCCGGTTATTAACAACCACGGCCAGATTGCGACGGCGGTATCATTGAACAACAGCGACATTAATATCTACGTTGGCAACGGGACCGACACGGTCGCAATTGCTCTGCAGGGCCAACCGGCTCCGAAAGGCGGCAACTATAAAGGCCAGTTCGTTGCTCCGATTAGATTCAACGACCAGGGCGAGGTAGCTTTCGACGCACGATTGACCGGTGGGACCAGTTCAAGCGGCATCTTTCGCGGTGACGGCAAACGCACGGTTCCGATCGCACTCATCGGAACCAACGCACCGGGAACAACAGGAACATTTGCAGCGTTCCGCGACCTGCAACTTCTGAATGACGGCCGCGTTGCGTTCATAGCTTTACTGACACCTGGTGTTGGCGGCGTGAACGCTTCGAACAATATGGGAATCTGGATTGGCACGTCGGACGAGGATCTTCAGCTCGTGGTCCGAACGGGTGACGTGATCGAGGGGAGAGTGCTGACGCGCATTGTGCAGGATGCTCAAGCTCATCAGTTAGCCGTAAACGAGAACGATGTACTCTGGGTCGCCAACTTCGGCACTGCCAGGGCCGTCGTCTTGTCTCGTGTTACTGGCGCGAACGAGGAATAGTAAACGATCAATTGGCGCAGGCGACTTTATTGATTCGCCAGCCGGAAGCGGTTTTGATCAACGTTAGATCGATCTTGATCTTATCCGTTTCACCCGAAGGCAGCGTCACTGTTTCAGTGGCGCTGCTGTTTTTGATCTGCGGTATGCTGATGGTGAAGTTCTTTTCCCAACCAGTATCCCAATCCTGTGCACAGATAAAAATGTCCGCGTCCATGCGGCGGGTGAGCCGTGGCGCGTTTGCGTAGAGCTGCGGTGTCAGATACTTCAACGCAGTCGCTTTCTGTTTGAGTGGATATGAGTTTTTATGGCTGAGTTGATGCAGGTACCAGGAATAAAAACCGCGCGCGACGTCTTCCGGTGTTGCCGGCTGTTGAGCTTGTGATGGCATTAAGACCGCGATCAGTGCAACCAGGACCAAGCCGGTTCGTGGAAATGAATTGAGCAAGAGTTTCTCCTTAGGTCAAAGGATAATCACTGCGAATAATAGCCGGGACGAGTGTGGGCCACCAGATCCGGGCGGTTAGCGATCGAAACTGCTACCCAGCGCCAACTGCCATCGTGTGTCGAGTTCGCCGGCTTGTACCCCAGGCTGTACACCTTGCCGAGATCGTTGATTACCTGCTCGTAAACGCCGTTAAGGTCCGATAGTTTCTTTGCCTCGTAATAAGAACCGCCACTCTCGGAGGCGAGCAAGTTCAGTGTACGACGCGCATTGTCGTATACCAGCTTTTCGAATGGACCCGTCTGTGTATCCAGAAAAATCGGCACGATAAGCGTATCAGTTTGCCGTATCTGTTCGATCAGATCCGCGAAGCTCATCGTCGAACCATAGGTGCCGCCCATCAAAGAGCCGTCGACACCGTCACTCATCAGCACGACTGCACGCCGTCGTTCCAGCGTCCTTGGTCCAATGACGTTGTCGAGCGCGAATTTCACCGCATCCCACACATGCGATCCACCTTCACCTTCCATGTTCTTGACGCTGGCGGCGAGTTGCGTGCGGTCGAGCGTGAGCGGAGAGATGACGTTTGTCGTATCAGAGAAAGTCACGATAGCGAGCCGGTCGTCCGGGCGCGCCGCTTCGATAAAGCGCAAGGTTGACTTCTTAATCAAGTCACGTTTCTCCGAGGTGGATCCTGACAAGTCAACCACCAGGACCAGATCGAACGGGACGTGAGTCGAAGAAAAGTAAGTAACAGTCTGTTCCTGGTTGTTATCGAGTACGCGAAAGTCTTCTTTGGTTAACGAGCCAACGAACATCTTCAACTTGCTATTGAAGACACTCACGTTGAGATTTACGAGGTTCGTTTCCGTTTTGATAACGTCGCCCGGGTCGACATCTTTCGCACCAAGGTCGGTGGCGTCGATTGCTTTCGCAACTGAATCAGTTAATTGTTTTGAGAGTTGGCTGGGGGGCAGTTGCCGCGACTTGACGAGCGGTCTGCCAAAAGTGCGTTCGAGACTCTTAGCGTACTGGTCGATAGGCGATAGCCCAAACTGTGAGCGCCGCGCATCGAGGTTGGCCGGATCCTCGACTGGATAAAGAACCAAAAAGCCACCTATGCTGACTGCCTGTGTGCCGAAGAGTTGCTTCATCCCGGCGCTCACTCGAAGCCGGTCATATAACCCGGCAAACTCGCGTTTCTGGAATGGATCTTTTTTAATTGCGGCAAGGATTACGGGCAGCAAGTCGCGTTGTAGTTCGAACGCGCCGGCATTCTTGAGAATCTGGAAAGCCGCGAAGACACCTTCCTCGTTAACGAGAGCGGTGGTGGGCCACCCATTAGACTTTAAGATTTCACAAAGCCTGACGGTGTCTTGTTCGTATGTCTTGTGTAGTTTCTCCTGGTCTGACTTCTTTGCTTGATCCTGCCGGATCACTTCCTGCAGCAACTCCTGTTGCTTCAGCGACATTTTAAGCAGTTCTTGTTTGAGCTTTTTGTTTAGAGTAGCGGGTGGCGAAGAATCGATCCGTGCGAGCATCTGCCGCACGTCGTCCTGTGTGAGACACGACTGGGCTTTGGTGGCAAGCGGCGAACAGACGAGCAAAAGCAGCGCAAGCAAAACGAACTTCATGCTGCTCTATTTTTATCAATTTCAGTGGATTTAAGCCACAGATGATTGCATCTGTGGCTAATCCATTCTACTTAGTAAATGATTTGCCCGTTTGCTACTACGTCGTACTCTCCGTTGGCCACATCGACCGACCAGAAAGTAACGCCCGTTGCATGTTCAAAGCGGCCCGTTCCGCCAGTCCACTCGTAAACCAAATCCGCGTGGCCAGTGACGGCATTAAAGGTACCATCAATCTCCGTGGTGAGCTTTTCACCCGTAGCGGCTGTCAGGATCGCTTCTCCTTTGAAATCAAAAATACCTGGTGTATTGGTTGCTGTCAGAGTGGCCGTGCGCTCGACGGTAATTGCACCCAGGTGGGTCGCCGTACCGATTCCGCTGGCAACCACATCCAACACGGTGCCACTTCCATCGCGCGGAGTTGCGGTAATCACGCCGTGCTCCACAAGGTGGAACGGCCTCGGGGCCGCGAAAGTGTTGGGCGAAATAACTCCTACTAGTGCCAGAACCATCAGGCTCCAGCCAAACTTAGATAGATAACGCTTCATCAAATTGTCCTTTCTGTCTTGTCAATGCTCCCTTAATTGGGAAGAGGGACAATAGTGAAGCGTTCATTTACAGTCATAATCTTGCTGTAAACGTGAGGTAACGTTTCGGTAAAGTCAGATAAGCCCGACCTGCCGGTGCAGCGTCATGAAGTCGAAGTTATTCCAGGCCTCGACGATCTTTCCATTGTCGATACGGACAATTGTGATGCCGTTAAACTCGACGGGCGAGTCAGTGGCACTTCTGCCGAGGAACTCTCCTTCGTGCCTGGCACGCACGGAACAACGTGCAGCGACTTTGTCACCTTCCGCTATCATGTCCTCGACAACGATCATCATGTTTGGGAAGGCTTCACGGAATAATGTGTGAAACGGTCTGAAGTCTCGCGGTCCTGTAATCGGATTTGCAGGATCATCCGACAACCCGTGCGCGACGCCGTACTCGTCGAACATCTCATCGATCGCCTCAGCGCGTCCCTTGTTCCAAACTTCATCGAACCAGCGTTGAACTAATGCTTTGTTTGCTTCTGACATGAGGTCTCCAATCTAAGTATTACTTGTGGGCGAGTGGAACCTTAGTACAAACAACGTTACGGGTTCAACTGGGAACGTACTGTAGGGGCGGCCCTCCGTGGCCGCCCGGCGTCGAATCGATCTCTTTGAATGACTGTCGATTATGTTCCCAAAGGACCGAGTTCAACGC
>JBKPPU010000246.1:0-4936 GCA_046733695.1 Acidobacteriota bacterium | reverse complement strand
GGTACAACTCGGCGGAGTTGCGGGTTACGACTTACTGTCGTTCATATTCCATTTTGTAACCCTCTTGCAAATCGCCTCTGGCCCGATGCTCGGAAGAGTCAGAGAGTGGAAGGAACAAGTGAGGATTCGGTGTGGCACCGTCTCCTGAAGGCTCAGTGAAAAACTGAGGAGCGCACTGTAAGCTTACTTTTGAATCGTGTCAACAGAAATCTTATCCGCAGATTACATAGATTACGCAGACTGATTTACGAATCTGCGTAATCTGTGGATAGAAGCTAGGGCAGGAACGGCGTCAGTTTGTTTACGATTACTTGCTGGCAGACACCGCAGAAGGGACGATTGATGTTGCGCATGCGGCAGTCGAACTCGGGGCGATAGACGCCGCAGTGAAAATAGTCGGCGCCTTCGAAGAGTCCGATCGTTCCTACCGCCACCGGTGAAGGTTGAGGATCACAGTTCTTACAGTTTGCGTTGCTTGTTGTCGGCACCGGCGTTGCAGGCTGGATTAGACTGCGCCACTTTACCGTCGCGCGGTTTTTGTTGGTAGTGATGTTTGGTTGACTCGGCTCGCTCTTCGAGTGTTTGTCGTGTCCTTTGTCTGTTGCACAACCGCTGTAGTACTCGTACTCATCAGCCAGGCCGAATGCGGTGTGGCCCATCTCGTGTATGGCGATCTCGATTGCGCCGGTAGCTTTTGAAAACGTTGCGACAGATCCGCCTGACCCTCCGGAGATCGGACTGTTAACAGCCAGAAACGCCATGTGCCATTGCGGCACCAGCTTGCTCACAACTTTAATCACGCGACTGTTGTTTCCGATCAGCAGTCGACGAATTCCATTCGAACAAAACGATGCATCGAAGTAAGTGCGCGGCTTCGCTCCAGTACCACCCTGACACTTCTTTGGATCTTTCGCGCCGCTGTCCGTCGACGTCACATCGATTCGATAGATGTTAATCGCGGCGCGCAGACGATCGAATGGAGCGGCAGCGAGTAACGCATCCGCGAACTGTTGCGCGTCGGTCGCAAACTGGGCCATCTCATCGCTGCGATAGCCTTCCGATACAATGACGGCGTTCCAGCGTTTTTCCGGAGGTCCGGCCTCGACGATCCTCGCCGCTCCGAGGACTTGTCCATCTGAGGTGCTCATGAGGTGCTCCTACTTCTTGAGTTTGAATCGCAGAATCTCTTCAGCCGGTTTACTGGCGAGTGCGCGTATTCCCTTCATTGGCCCTTTTGTTTCGGGCGCACTGCGACAGAGTATTACCTCCTGGCCCTTCGCGGTGTCGGGAACAACGACGACGAATACGCCTTTTCTCTTCGGCGCCGGCTGGCGCGAGATTTCTCCGCCGGGAGTTTCCGGAAAAACTTCAGCATCGTTCTTCGTCGGGTTGTGCATCACGGTGCGATAGAGAGTCTTGTCACGTTCGTTTTTTAGCTCAGCCCAAAAGCCCTTCTGTCCGTAGCCCTTCAGCACGTCGGACGATGGCGCGGTCATTTCGATGCGTTGCTGTGAAAGCAGCTTCACATTGTTTCCGTCGTAAGAGAACGTCAGTCGCATCGCATTGTTTGACTCCGGCGACTTCTTGCGTGCTTTTGCTGGAGTCTTCCTGGCGGCTTTGCGCGCTTTAGACTTTCGTGAGCTTTTCCTGGCCACCATCGCTTCACTCCTTCTATCCACAGATTACACAGATTGCTTTATAATCTGCGCAATCTGTGGATAGGTCAATCCGGCCTTAAAGGAACTGCTCATGCCTCCAAAAGATTTTAAGAGAGCCGTTCACTGGATCAGCTTTGTTTTATTCGTAACACTCCTGCTTTGGACTGCTGGTTCATTCTCGTCCTCTTCCAGCCAATCTCAAGATGCGAGACTGAAGTTTATCCTCGCCTCACCAGTACTTTCCGATTTTGACGAGTGGCTCAAAAAAGTCGGAAACCCAAACTACTCACTCAATGACTTGGATATAGAAAAAGGAAAGACCTTGGCAGCCAGTCGTCGACCGCTTTTCAAAGAACTGATGTCGCTGTCTCCCGGGTCGGCGTTGGACCATGCAGTTTCAAGCGACGTCTATCGACGAATACCGGCGTCGATCAAAAGTCAGTTGGAAGCTCCGGTGAGTGCTTTTGGCGATTTCCGAGTCTACGTAGTAATGCTTCATCAAGACCATCATTCGCCTGAAATGATGACCGGCTCGCGAATAGAACGCCAGGTAACGATCGGAAACACGACGTACCGCGCTTTGGTTTATGGCAGGCGCGAATACATCACTACCAAACTCAACATTCCGCTGCAGGGAGTTGTTCTCGACGGAGATATGGTTGTCGACGAAGAGCCGGTGAGAAGAATACAGCCCGCGCAGGCGGAGATTGGAGGCAACCTCGTCAACTTTTCATCAGCGTCGGAACTCGAAACTTTCGTGCAGGACCAGCTCGCGTGGGAAGAAAAGATTGGTCCAGTTCGGCCCGACGGAATTGAGGCTTCATCGCCCTGGACTCAGGGAGCAAAAACGCTTCTGTTTATTCGCCTCGATTTCCCTGATCGGCCAGGCGAACCCGTTGACTTCCAAAATCAGCCATTAACAGTTTCCAGGGCCGAGAGTCTCATTAACGATCAAGTAAGCCCGTTCTACGTGAGCAACTCTCTCGGTCAGACATCACTCGCGGTGACAGTCACGCCGGTGGTGAGAATGCCCCAGGCACAATCGTTTTATTTCAACAACTTCGGGGCGTTACGAACAGACGCGGAAAATGCCGCACGTGCAGCTGGATTTGATCCGGACAATTTCAATCTCGATCTTTTTGCGATGAGTCGCAATTCGGGATTTGGTTATGGAGGCATAGCATTCGTTGGCGCCCGGGGCGCGGCCTTGAACGGAGCTTTCGATTTAAGAGTAACGGCTCACGAACTCGGACATAACTACGGCCTCCTGCACGCAAACCTGTGGCGCACTAGCGATGGTTCAACGATTGGCCCCGGAAGCAATGTCGAATACGGAAACTGGTTCGACGTCATGGGCGGAGGGTTTGATTCACGTGCTCACTTTACCGCGCCTTACAAGAGGCGTTTGGAATGGTTAACCGATGCGGACGTGCAGGTGATAACTGAGGATGGAGTTTATCGAGTGTTTGCTCACGATACTGCGACGGCGGGAATTCGAGCGCTCAAGATAAGAAAGAATATAGACAAGAACTATTGGGTCGAGTTTAGACAGTTATTCACTGACACGCCGCCCAGCATGAATGGCGCGATTATCAATTGGGACTATCGTAGTCGTGATTTCAGAGAAACTGAGATTCTCGATGTGACGCCGGCCACCGAAAGCGTTTGGGATGCGCCTCTCCAAGTAGGAGGTGTTTTCAACGACACCGAAAATCGAATTCGAATCACCGTACTGGGCAAAGGAAATACAACACCGGAAAGTCTGGATATCAAAGTTGAATTCAATGTGGGATGCACCTTCAGCCTGAATCAAGCCGGGCAAAGTTTTGCTGCCACGGGCGGCGAAGGAAGCGTTCCCATGACGACGCTCGCGGGATGCAGGCCGTTAGCGACGAGTAATAACAGTTGGCTTCAACCCATTCAGGACGATTCGACGCAGCTGCGTTTTTTAGTTGCCGCTAACTATGGTTCGTCACCACGAACGGGAACTCTCAACGTTGCCGGTCAAACTTTTACGGTTCAGCAGGGAGGTGCGACTACGTCGTGCGCGCCGGTACCGCCCGGGCTGGTTGCGTGGTGGCAAGGTGAGGGTAACGCGCTGGATCAAACGGGGACCAACAATGGCGCACTTGTAAAAAATCCGAACTTTGCGGGCGCAAAGGTGGGAGGCGGTTTCCTCGGCAACTTCTCAAACGTTGGCGGTGGCGGTTACGGTGAAGTGCCTGATTCACCCTCACTAACACTAACCAGGTCGATGAGCATCGAGGGCTGGTTGAAGCTCAATGCCACGGGCGGTTACGTGCTGCAGCGTTCACTCAATGTTTCTCCCCTGACGGGCTCTTACGAAGTTCATGTATTCAGCGGGAGTATCTCATTCACAATCTGGTTCAACGGCAACCAGGGGACGGGTGTTTCCAGTAATCCTATACCTATCGGGCAGTGGGTTCATTTTGCCGCCACACTCGACGACAATTCCAGCATCATTGCGATGTATTTGAATGGCACTCTCGTAAGACAATTTATTGTGAGTCAGCGGCCACAGGCCACGCCTGGAGCCACTTTGAAGATTGGTAATGTAAACGGCATCACCGATGAGTTGTCTGTTTACAATCGGGCTCTCACAGCGTCTGAAATTCTTGCGATCTACAACGCCGGGAACGCCGGTACCGGTGCTACTGGGAAATGCTCCGCTGTTACGCAAGTCGCGCCGAAACTGATGCTGGAGCAAGCCGGCCCAACCAGCAATCAAGTGGTTGCGCTTGATTCCGTTCTGTTTCTGCGAGATCCGTTTCCGGTGGTTAATCCGGGAAATTTATTGAGCCTTGTTAACGATCGAAATACGCGAGTTTTGATCTTTGTAGGAAACGTTCAACTCGCGCCCGGTGAACCGGCAAGTGCCGTCGTCGTGAACCTCGTTGATAGCAACAACGTGAGCCATGATGTTGCTGCTGAGAATGTATGGTCCGGCGCCAATGCTGACTTTAGCCAGATCACGTTCAGACTCCCCGACGGACTACCTCCCGGCATCTGCACCGTAACAGTGAAACTCCACGGACAGGTCAGCAACGTCGGCACCATCCGCATCAAGCCTTAACTAGCTTCCGGAGCGCTTTGCACAAAGATCCGAAATCCCGCCCACGTCAGTGGGCGGAGCGTTCAAGTCCTTTCTACAACCCCTCCCCCCAACGCCTTCTCAATCCCGCCCACGGCAGTGGGCGGATCGTTCAAGTCCTTTCTATAACCCCTCCCCCCAACGCCTTCTCAATCCCGCCCACGGC
>JBKPPU010000245.1:0-55147 GCA_046733695.1 Acidobacteriota bacterium | reverse complement strand
GTCAAGAGGCGTTTGATGACTCGATATGATGGGCTCATTCCGATAGGTTCCGTATCTGGGTTGTGGGGGGACAATTCGGCGCTCATGATACCATCGCCGAGCGAATATGAGCGAACTAGATGAAGCGTGGGCAGCAGCATTATTGGAGGCGGAGCGGCAGGCTCGGCTCGCGGGCCGCAAAGACATTGCGGAGTACCTCTCGTTGAGGAATTCGAACGATCTGCTGCGTAAGGCTGGAGTCGAGTGGCTGATTGCCGAGTTTACGTCCCTTGCCGGCGACGCAAATCGTGCCGGAGCCAGTATTCGGATCGCTACGCAGGACGGCCATCGTTTTCGCACCGGGAATTCAACGATGGTCGGGCACCAGCTCACGCTCAGTAACGGCGTACGCACGCTATACGTTGAAGCCGGATGGCCTCGGACGCCGCGCGATGGTTTTGTGCGTGGCGGAGGTTTGGCGTGTGCGAGTATTCGTCACCTCGGGATTCGTAGTGCAAACGAGGAGTTGTTGTTGACCAAATCTCACACTGGTGTGCCGGCGTGGAAGTCCACCGAGAACAAACACGCCCTTCACGAAGCCGACATGCGCCGCCACCTCAAGATCCTCCTCGACCAGCGCCGCTAAGTAGATTTCTCTCGCAACGGCGCCACGACGCCACGAAGTTTCTCGTTGCGCCGCCGCGCCGTTGCGCGAGAAACCCTCACAACGTTTTCCGTTACGGGCTGCACCTTTTCGCGCTTACTTAACAATTTCCTCCCAAAAATACGCCCAAATCTGAACAGGCACGACACTTGCCAATCTCCGAGCAACGACATCGGAGGAGATTTACATACATGACCAACCGACACACACTGAAGTTTTCACTGTTCGCGGCGGCCGTACTTGGCTTTTGCCTGCCCGTCGTAGCGGCCGCGCAGTGGGGAGGACGCTATCCACAGGATCGCTATCCTGATGATCGCGGCTACGGGCGCTACGACGACCGCGGGCTCCGCGACTCGGTACACCGTCTGGATAACCTGGCGAAGAATTTTGAAAGAGACATGGACCGTGCGCTCGATCACAGCCGCACCAATGGCTCGCGTCGTGAAGACGACATCAACAATCAGGTTCGACAGTTTCGCAATGCCGTCGGTGACCTGAAATCGCGAGTAGGCAACGGCCGTGATTTGAATCGCAGCTCTAACGAAGCTCGCAGAGTGCTGCAGGAAGCTGACGACCTCGATCGTTTCGCCCGTCGCGGTTTTGATGGTCGCACCTCTTCGGAGTGGTCGCAGATCCAGCAGGAGCTTCGCTACATCAGCAGCGTCTACGGTTTTGGTTACGGTGGTGGTTATGGACGCGACCGCGATGACGATTGGCGCCGTAACGATCGCAACAACCGCAACAACAATCGCAACGACGATTGGTGGAGACGAATTCCATTCCCTCGGTATTAACCCGCATCTGACTTCCGCTTGTTAACCCGCTGGTTACCCTGCCAAAGGCCTCGGCTCCACGCCGGGGCCTTTATCTTTATCCTGCCAATCTTGTTAATCCTGTAATCCTGTCTAAAATGACTGCAATGACAACTGGCAGCTTGTATCTGGTCGCGACTCCCATCGGCAATCTCGCTGACATCACCCATCGCGCGTTACAAGTTCTCAAAGACGTGGACCTAATTGCCTGCGAAGACACGCGCCACACGAACAAGCTCCTCAATCATTACGGCATCACGACAAAGACCGTCAGCTATCACGAACACAACGAACAACAACGCGCGACCCACTTAATCGAAAAGCTGAAAGAGGGAAGCGACATCGCGGTCGTCTCCGATGCCGGCACTCCGTCCATCAGCGATCCCGGCTTCCGCCTTGTTCGCGCTGCGATTGAGAACGACATCGCCGTGGTTCCTGTGCCTGGTCCAAGCGCGCTGATCTCAGCATTGATCGCGGCCGGTCTGCCGACTGACGAATTCTTCTTTGCGGGTTTTCTTCCTTCGCGCCCGAATGCACGCCGTACTCGTCTTAGCGAGCTTCAATCTGTCCCGGGCACATTGATCTTTTACGAAGCTCCCCATCGACTCGCAGCAACACTCAAAGACGCGCTCGAAGTTCTGGGCGAGCGCGAAGCTGTAGTCGCAAGAGAACTCACAAAGCTTCACGAAGAGATCAGGCGTGGACTGCTGAGTAAGTTAGCCGCGGATTATGCTGATCGGAAGAACGATATTCGCGGAGAGATCGTGGTGCTGATCGATCGGAACGTTATTGGCGTCGCGAGTAAGCCCGAGACAAGCATCGCGACACTTGTCGATCGCTTCGAGCAGGAAGGCCTGGACCATCGCGCCGCACTAAAGAAAGCGGCGCGTGAGTTGGGTCTCTCACGCGCCGAGGCTTACAGGCAACTAATCGTGCTTAAAAATCCGCGTTAATCCGTGTTTCTTAATCCGAGCTCCCGGAGATCTGAGCCGGCAGCGGCTTGTCCACTTTTAACCTTGCCGGCCTGTTGCCGATTTCCCACAACGTCATGTAGACCGTGCGAGTGATCTTCTCCATCTTCTGGTAATCGATCTTGTCTGCCGTGTCGCCCGCACGATGATAGTCTTCGTGAACGCCGTCAAAGAAAAAGATGATCGGAATTCCCTTGCGTGCGTAGTTGTAATGATCGCTGCGGAAGAAGAACCGGTTTGGATCCTTCGGATCGTCGTACTTCGTATCGTAGGTGATTTTCAGATACGAATCGTTGACTTTATTCACGAGCTCGCCGAGTTCGGTGCTCATCATCGTCGAGCCAATCAGATAAACTGCATCTGGTCCGGTGAGTTCCGAGTTGCGTGCGTTTGTGTCGCCGGCTTTCTTACTTCGACCGATCATGTCGATGTTGAGCTGCGCGACGATCTGATTGAGTGGCACGGTTGGATATTCAGTGAAGTAACGCGAGCCCCACAATCCTTTCTCCTCACCACAATGCCAGACAAACAGCACTGAACGTTTTGGACGCTTCGGCGCCTTCGAGAGTGCTTCGGCCATTGCGAGCAGAGCAGTCGTTCCCGAACCGTCGTCATCCGCACCATTGCAAATCGTGTCGGTACCATTTGGGGGACAGCCGCTACCAACGTGATCGTAGTGCGCGCCGAGTGCGACGTATTCAGATTTCAGAGTCGGATCGCTGCCTTCCCAAATAGCGACGACATTCTGTGTCGGAATGATCTGATTGCTGTTCGCGATGTTCATACTGACTTTCTTCTGATCGGTGAAGAGGAACGGCGTATGAGTTGATTCCGAAAGTGGTTGCGCTTCGCCCGCGAAGAGCTCAGTTGCGATCTCGGGCGTGATCACGATCGACGGCAATACCGGCGCGGGCTGTTGTGGTTGAAACTTGACCACTACCGTTGAGCCACGTTCCGTGCGCTGGCGGGCGCGTTGCCAGTTTGCGACGTACTGAGAGTCAGCTACATAAATCAGACCAACGACACCTTTGCTGCGCGCGTAATCAGTCGGGTTCATCGTGTCTTCGCCATACTTGCCGTACTCTGCACGCGAAACGCCGCGTGGCGGCATGTTTGGTGGTCCAAGAATCACTGCAATTCGTCCCTTTGGGTCGATACCTTTGTAAGCATCAATCTCCTTTGACTTAACAAGCCAGCCGGAGCCTGCGAAGACGAGTTGTCCGCTAACATTGCCCCAGCCGCCTCCTGGAAGAAAATCGGTTCCCAAAGTTAACGTACGGCCGTTCAGCTCCACTTTTGATTGCCCCGTGTCAGCGCGGTTGCGGCTCAATTCGATGCGTTGAAGAAACGTGCCATCGTCGCCCGCGGGTTTGAACCCCCAACGCGTGAGATTCATCGCGAGGAACTTCGCGGTGGTGTCGAGTCCGCGAGACGGCGTATCGCGTCCTTCCATTTCGTCGGAGGCGATGAAGGTCAAATAATCTTTCATTTGGTCGGCGGAAATTGCGTCGACGCCGCGTTGAGCGGTTACCAAAACGACGACGGGCTTTTTTGATTGACGTCTAGCGCGCTGTGCGTACGTTGCGGGAACCGTGGTGACAAGAACGCTCGTCAGCACGAGGGCGGTTAAGAATCTTCGCATGCAGTCTCCAGAAAAACGATTATCGCGAGCTGATTGGGGAAAAACTTTTGATGCGTAACGGATTCAGTATGACATCCTGTTAATTCTGTAAATCTTGTCATCCTTTCAAAAGCTTTAACAGGATTTCAGAATTCACATGATTTAGATGGCGTTATGCGTGCTGCACGGCCTGAACCAGTCGCGTCAGCGTGTCTTTCGCATCGCCATAGAGCATGCCCGTCACTGGCTTAAAAAACAAAGGGTTCTCGAGACCGGAAAAACCTTTGCCCTGGCCGCGCTTCAAGACAACCACCGACTTCGAGCGATCGACTTCGAGAATGGGCATACCGGCAATCGGACTGCCGGGATTGTCGCGCGCATCGGGATTGACGACATCGTTTGCGCCGATAACGACTGCGACATCGGTGCTCGGAAATTCCGGATTGATTTGTTCGAGTTCGTAGAGTGCTGAATAAGGGACGTTCGCTTCTGCGAGCAACACATTCATATGTCCGGGCATCCGCCCCGCAACCGGATGAATACCGTATTTAACGGTCACCCCGCGCTTCTCGAGCACGTCAGCGAGTTCGCGCACTACGTGTTGTGCCTGCGCCGTTGCGAGACCATAACCGGGCACGAAGACGACTTTGTTTGCGTAAGCGAGTTGCGTGGCGATGTCGTCGAGCCCAACCTCGCGCATCGATCCCTGTAGCTCGCCGCCGGCTGCGGTCGTCGTCGCGCTTCCGAACGCGCCGAACAAGACGTTGGTCATCGAGCGATTCATCGCCCGGCACATCAGTATCGAAAGTATGAATCCGGAAAAACCGTCGAGCGTGCCGGCGATGATCAGCACCTTGTTTGAGAGTACGAATCCCGTAGCTGCTGAAGCGAGACCTGCGTACGAGTTTAGCAGCGACATCACCACGGGCATGTCAGCAGATCCGATCGGCATCACCAGCAGCAGTCCGAAGATGAATGCCAACCCGACCATCGTAAAAAAGAGCGGCATCGATCCGGGAAAGATAACGAGGTAAACAAATATTCCGATCGTGACTGCGAGCAGGGCCATGTTGAAAATATTCTGGCCCCGGTAAGTCATTGGTGTGCCGCGTACGAGTCCCTGGAGTTTTGCAAAGGCGAGCAGGCTGCCTGTGGTTGTGAGTGCACCCAGCATCACTTCGAAACCGAGCGCGCCCATCGTGATCGTCGCGAGATGGCCGCCCTCTCGATAAAACTCAGAGATACCGACGAGTGCAGCGGCGAAAGCGCCAAACGCGTGTGAGAGTGCGGTTCGTTGCGGCATCGCCGTCATCGGTACCCACACACCCATCGCGAGTCCCACCACAGAACCCACGGCGAGACCGGCGAGGATCCACGTGTAGGTGACGATCTCGTGATGCATCAGCGTGCCGATGATGGCCATCAACATGCCAAACTCGGCGAGATGCATACCGCGCTTCGCACTCTCGGGATGGCTCATCCCCTTCAATCCGAGGATGAAGAATATGGAAGCAAGCAGGTAGCTGAGTTCGATGAAGTAGGTTTGCATAGTCACTCATTCAGGTGCAGGAATCCGGAGCAGGAAACGAACCTGCCCCTGACTTCTGCTCCTGAATCCGTGGCTCTAATCCTTTTTGGCAATCTCTTTCCGCTTGAACATCTTCAACATGCGATCCGTGATGACGAAACCGCCCACGACGTTCGTGGTCGAGCAAACGACTGCAATGAAACCCAGGATCGTGCTGACGGTGTTGTAGTGCGCGCCGGCAGTAACGATCGAACCGACGAGCGAAATGCCGGATATCGCATTTGTTGCCGACATCAAAGGAGTGTGCAACAGCGGCGGCACTCGCGAGATCACCTGGTACCCCAGAAACGCTGCGAGCGCGAAGACGTAAAGCGCGGAGATTAAAGTTTCCGATGACATCCGATTTCGCTCCTAGCCTGGTTGAGCCTGTAACGCTGCCGCTACACGTTGGTTCGCAACTTCGCCGTTGTGCGTAACGCAAGATGGTCCAACTACGTCGTCCTTCATGTCGATCTGCAACTGTCCTTCTTTGATGAGCAGCGAGAGGAATGAGGTGACGTTACGCGAGTAGAGCTGGCTCGCGTGAACCGGCACTGTCGCCGCAAGATTCGTCGGCGCGAGGATCGTTACGCCATCGCGTTCGACGACTACGTCCGCCTGACTGAGCGCGCAGTTGCCTCCGGTCGAGCCTGCAAGGTCGATGACGACCGAGCCACGTTTCATGCCGGCAACCGCTTCGTCGGTAATTAACAGTGGAGCTCTTCTGCCGGGCACTTGTGCTGTCGTGATGATCACGTCGGCGGTTTTTGCGTGTTCTGCAATCAACGCTCGACCACGACTCATCGCTTCTTCCGACAGCTCGACTGCGTAACCACCGGCATCTTCAGTTTTGATTCCACCGAGATCGACTTCGAGAAATGCCGCGCCCAGCGATCTTACCTGTTCACCTGCGGCAGCGCGCACGTCGTAGCCTTCGACGACTGCGCCGAGACGTCGTGCTGTTGCAATCGCCTGCAGTCCCGCGACGCCCGCGCCGAGCACGAGAACGCGTGCTGGAGGCACGGTGCCGGCGGCAGTCATTAACAACGGAAACATTCGCGGAATGTGAGCCGCGCCGATCAGCACCGCCTTGTAACCGGCAACCGTAGCCATCGACGAGAGCGCGTCCATTGCCTGTGCGCGTGTGATTCTGGGAATTAGTTCGACGGAAAAAGTCGTGATGCCGCGATCGATTGCCGGCAACAGTGCGGCGGGTTCATCGAGCGGCCGCAGAAAGCCGATCACGACGGCCCCTTTCTTGAGACGTGCAAAGTCGTTTGCGGAAGGTCGATTTACAACCGGGAGCACGTCGGCGTCGGCAAGCAGCGCTTCTCGGTCGGAACTTACTTCGGCCCCGGCTTCACGATACTCGTCATCTGTCCGTGCGGCACTTAGTCCGGCGCGACTCTCGACCTGAACCACGGCGCCGAGCGCCACGAGTTTCTTTACAGACTCAGGCATGAGCGCCACGCGTGCCTCACCCTCCTGTGTCTCCCGCAACACAACGATCTTCATAGCAAGCTCCGTTTGCAGGAAAGGGAAATGGGGAGGTGAAGTTCTCGCGCTTTGTGGCCGCCAACAACTCCGGATTCAGGCATAGACGACTAATCAGTTACATTCGTGGGGATCAGCTAGCGTTGAAGCGCGTGCAGTATAGCAAATTTACGGCTTTACCACGGATTCCACGGCTGTAGCTTGCGATTCGCGCCGCAGCGAACCTATAATGCGAGTCCGCTGCGGCGCATTGGTGTAGTCGGCTAACACGCTGCCCTCTCAAGGCAGAGACCACGGGTTCGAGTCCCGTATGCGCTACCACGATATTTCGAAAGTCGCTAGAATTAACTCCAGCGGCCTTTCTTTTTTGCCAAGCCGTCTTTGCAGGGACCATCAAATCTCAGGGTGTTTTCTTGTAAATGAGAGGGCAAGATGAGTACTCCGGCCAAACAGATCGTTGAATTCATCGCCAAATTTGATCCTGCGGTCGCAAAGCTGGTACGTTCTGCTCGGTCCGTTCTGCGCAAGCGATTCCCGACTGCCATAGAACTCGTTTACGACAACTATAACGCGCTCGCTATAGGCTACAGCACTACCGAGCGAACGTCTGACGTATTGTTCTCTCTGGCGGTTTTTCCCCGCGGGGTCAGCCTCTATTTCATGTATGGCCGAAGCCTGCCTGACCCACACAAATTATTGCAAGGAAGCGGTAAACAGGGAGCGTTTGTCCGGCTTCACGATCTGTCGACGCTCGATCATCCGGCACTTAGAAAGTTGCTTGAAGCAGCTGTTCGCCGTTCTGAGTCACCGCTTGCGGCAAGAGGGAGAGGCTATTCTGTAGTGAAGTCGGTTTCGGCGAGGCAGCGGCCACGCCGTCCCAGTGAAGGGTGAACATAGTGTGAGTGGCGTGGTTAGTATTACTCACTCCACTTGTTTCAACTTCCGGGAGAATTGAGCATCTCTGCGTTCGCATCCGCAAAAAGTTCCGAAAAGCGCTTGGAGCGACTCGCGGGTGAGTAGCCTTTTTATCGATAGTTGCGTGGGCGAACCGCGTAAGCGCCACGGTAGACATCTATACGTTTTCCAGATTCACGTTCACAGGATTCGATGATGGCAATCCAAAAGCATTTCCAGCTTCTCGGTCAGGGGATCAGCGCATGGAACAAGTGGCGAGAAGAGAACCCGTCTGTACAGCCTGATTTGAGCGGTTCGGATTTGAGCAAGAGAATGCTGCGAAACGCAAACCTCAGTGATTCAAACCTTGAGGGCGCAGACCTGAGGGACGTGAATCTTCGACGAGCGGATTTAAGTGGCGCAAGTCTAGACCGCGCCAAGCTGTATCGTACGTTCATAAGTGGCGCGAAGCTTAATCAGGCAAGCTTCAGGGGGACCGTACTCTACGAGACCGTATTCGCCAACGTCACGCTATCAGCCGCGCTGCACTTGGACGAATGCGTTCACAAGGGGCCGAGCGTGCTCGACCATAGAACTCTTGCACGTTCAAGAGGGCTATCTCGCGAGTTTCTTCGCGGCTGCGGGCTACCTGACTACATTATTGAAGACGCCCTTGAGCCTAAACGCAAGATCGACCGATATTGGTCGTGCTTTATCAGCTATTCCAGCCAGGATCAGGAATTTGTCGACCGGCTGCACTCTGAGCTTCAGGCGAAAGGTGTCCGATGCTGGTTTGCACCGAAAGACATGCCAATCGGCGCCAAGATCAGAGACACCATCGACGAAGCAATTCGCGGGAACGAAAAGGTGCTTTTAGTTCTCTCCGAGCACTCGATCTCCAGCAACTGGGTCGAGAAGGAGACTGAGACAGCCTTTGAAGAGGAGAACAGGCGGAAGGGCATCGTTCTCTTTCCAATCCGCTTGGATGGCTCCGCGATGACCCACAGTCGAAGCTGGATAGCAGATATTCGACGAACGAGGAATATCGGTGACTTCTCGAACTGGAAAGGGGCAGAATCGTATAAGGCAGCCTTCGCCCGCCTGTTACGAGATCTTCAACGCCAAGACCGCGGGAGCGATGCCTAACCATTCCATCGAGCGGCCATCCAAACAGCTACGCTGTTTGACTTCCCCTTATGTCAAACCTTAGCCGCCCAAGGCAATAGTTGCTACGACCAGCGGCGCAGGAGAATCGTTGATGAGCGGGCGCGACATTGTCTTTCTCTTCGGCGCAGGGGCTAGCTATGGCGCTGGTCACGTCCAACCTGAGCGACCCCCATTAGGGGCCGATCTCTACGATGCCCTGGCGGTGCGCTATCCCGATATATGGGGCTCGACGAGCCATATGGGAGTAATGTGGGCAGCCCAGTTCCGTCAAGACTTTGAGCGCGCAATGTTTGAGGAGGTCCTTCCCAATGTTCCCTCGCTGTCGCTACTTGAGTGGCACCGTCCCGTCGCCGAGTTTTTCGCACAATATCGACTCGACGGCAGCGGTCGTGACATGTATTCAGTGCTGGTTCGACGCCTGAGCGAGAAGGAGCTCTTGGGGCGTGTGGTCTTCGGCACCCTTAACTACGACTGCCTGCTCGAGCAGGCATTACTGGATCTCGACTTTACCATCGACTACAGGCTGGACAACGCTAATGAAGCGTCATCAGTCCCTGTTGCAAAGATTCACGGGTCTTGCAACTTCGTGAGCGATGATCTGTACTCGTGGCGCCACCATTTGACGAATGCGAACGCCTCATCGCTGGAGTGCTCGTTCAGCCCGCTCCAGGCCCGAGACCTAGTGAAGGCCCTCCGAGGACAGTTCTCAACGTATCGTCCTGCGATATACCCAGTACTTGGACTGTATTCTCCCCACAAACCATCAATAGTGGGTCCAGCCAAGCTAACGACCGTAAGGAACTTCCTTGCGCAGAGCATCGAACGCGCGACCACGGTGGTGCTCATCGGAATCAAACCAAACGCTGGAGATCCTCATCTTTGGGGTCCCGTGGCGAAATCGCGCGCCTGCAAGATCAACTATATTGGTGGCACCAGCGACTATGGAGCTCTGAAAGAGATCCAGGACAGAGCTTTCCATGTGGCTGAGACATTTGACGCCGGACTCGCGCCAATCCTTCGCACTCTTTCCGATGAGTGAATCGTGGGTCACGACCCAACCCTAGGATGGACGGCTAACCCTTGGGCTCCCGCACCGCTGAACCCGGTCGTTAGATTTCTTCGTTTCGCCGTCGTTGACTTATGAGACGCCCGAATTCACTCCTCGTTCTTCTACTTCTGGCAATAGCTCCTTTGTTTGTTATCGTTGGAGTTCCGCAACGGATAAGAAGTATGACGACTTGGTGCGTCGTTACGAATTTAGCCACGGTCGTGCATGTCGCGCGGACTTTGACGGAGACGGAATCGCGGGTGAAGTGGTGATCGAGTGGAGAAAGGACTCGTCCGTGGCTGGCGATCAGTGGCTGATCGCTACTGATGGCGGAAAGGAGTTGTTGCGGCTTCCCTCCTGGTGTGCAGATGGCACGCTCAGGAGTCATGCGGCCATTCGAAACGAAAGTGGAAAGTCGCGACTGCTGTTTTCTGGGGGCAACGCAAGAGTCAAAGAATGGTACATCTGCCTATACTTGGCTGAAATAGCAAAGCCTCAAATGTATGATGCGCACAACGTGAAATATCAAACCCGGAGGAGATAATCCATGCTCTCTCGAAACGTTTCCCGGCAACGAACTATCGTTAAATCGATCCTCTGGTTGCTATTCGCTTCTTCGATGTCGCTTGCCGCAATCATTCCCGCCCGGACTGAAAACGCGCCCAGAGCGATTCGTCCGAACCTGGCGACATTCAAAATCTACTGCGCCTCAAGTTTAGACCAACCCATTGTCTATTTCAGCGATATCTTCGACGCAAATCTAAAGGTGCATACGCAAATTAGCACGCTGCCGCTAGGCTCTGCCTTCAAAAACTACCTGGTAGAGGAATATGATTTCAAAAGTAGTTCCGGAGCCAGTTGTGGGTTTTTCGATTCCCTTAGCAAGGCTGAAGCGAACAAACGACAGTTGATAGTCCAGGCCCAACAAGCGAACAAGCGGGTGGTAGAAGTCAATTGGAATCATGGACCGTTATCCGAAACGCCTATGGGAGACGGCGCATCTATTGGCATCGCAGGGCCAGTACCTACTCATACGTTCTGCGCCGTTCCCCACGAAGTCACGATGTATTACAGTGCCGTGTTCAAGACAGCAGGCGGGCAAGTCAATCCAAAGTGGAACAATGCGTTCAACGAGTTCCTTTACAAGACGTATGGGGTTCATGCTGAAGTCGAGGCGACATGCACGATCATGGCCACGAACAGAGAGGCCGAAGCGATCCTAAACGCCCGCGTTGCAGGGGCGCGTATCAATTCACACAAAGTGGTCGAGACGGGCTGGAAATTCGACCCGACCGGTACCTACAAGCCGGCTCCCAAACCGACGCCGAAAGCAGACGACGATCCGGAGCCAGTTCAACGGCCAGTGGCGCCCAACCCCTCGCGACAAGCAAGTGATGGGGCGATGAAGGAGGTGCCGGCGGCCGTGGCTTACTGCCAAAGGGATACCTCAATGTCGGCAATTTTTAATTGCGACAACTTTGGACGCGCCGTCTATAACTATCGGATGGCCCACATCAACGAATCCTTGGAGCCTTTGGCAACTGTCGTAACGAAATTGAACTGTGTTGAATGTGTAGACCCGGTTCGCGTGAGTTCATGGGTGCAGAATCGTGCTGCAGCAGACAAGCTGAGCAATAAAGCCACCAACTGTGCGACCCAGAGCGTCATCGTGAACCTTCAAAAGACACCTCAAGCAAACCGTCTCAAGGAGTTCTATAGTGAAGCTGTCGCGACATGTGGGAGATAAGGGCCGCCCGTCCGCATCACAGGTCCTCGCGCCGAGTGGTCAATTAGAACCTAAGGCACAATTTTCGGACCCAATCAGTACTTCTCGCAATTGTTGGAAGATACCCGTACATTCGGGACGGCTATCGGAGTTTCTTGACAAGCAGGAAGGAGAATAACGCTTGGTCTGAAGGCGACTCTTCGTTACACTCTTTGCAATTAGTTCAGGAGATCCTCATGACGAGTAACGAAGAAATCGAAGGAAAGATGGCCTTTATCGTTGAGCAGCAAGCGCAGTTTGCTTCCGACATTCAGCGATTACAGGAATCGCACTTAGGAGGCTTGTATGGCTAGACTAATCGTGAGTGCTGCGGGTAGCCCTTTGTTTGGGAATTTCTTGATGATTGTATCGGTGACCTCAGCTGCAGGTGTGCCCACCAAAGGTCTCAAACCTGACAATTTCAATGTTGCCCATTTGGCAAGCCTAAATCATGCTGGTGCTAATCCGCGGGTAGTATCGAAGGTAACGGAAAGCCCCGCGGGATTCTACATTCTGGAGCTTAAACCGAACCCTTCACAACCTATACTGCCGCCAGGCCATTATGTTTTTGCCGTGGCAGTTGGCGCTAGCGGTAATCTTGGGCAGACAGTCGCAGTGGGCGACATTCCGAAGTAACTTAACTTGCCGCACATGCGACTTATAAGCGCCGAATATTTGTAAGCGAAATTTGTGACCGGACGTTGGAAACGTGTGACCAAGCGGATTAGGAAGCACGTGGTTGGCAAAAACACGAGGAAAAGCTGAGGAATTTCGCCGTTTCGAGGGAATTTTGTGCTTCTTCCTGGCAGTGCAGAGGCGTATGATGCGCGTATGCGATCGCTTCTGGTTGTGATTGGGATCGGGCTGTTGCTGGTCGAGTCGGGCGGCACAGTTAGATCCGCTCGCACGCCCGAAGTTCTCGCTGCCTCCACTATCCCGGCATCTTCAGCCGCCAAAGCGCGAGTGGACTTTGATACTCAGTTAAAACCAATCTTTCAATCGAAGTGCATGCCATGTCACTTCAGCGGCGGCCAGATGTACGAGCGCTTGCCATTCGATAAGCCGGCGACGATCAGAAAACTCGGAACCAGGTTGTTCACCAGAATCAAAGATGAGAACGACCGCCGTTTGATCGAAGACTTCCTCACGCAGTCGCCGTAAAATCATTTCGTATGAAAAAATTCATCCTTCTTGGTCTTCTGTGTGTCTTGTTATGTCCGGCAGCCGGGTGCGGTCAGGCAGATCAGACGAGCCGATCGTGGAATCAACCGGTCAAGCCGTTTCGCATCGCTGGAAATCTCTACTACGTGGGCGCTTCCGATCTCTCGTCGTTTTTGATCGTCACTCCTGAAGGTCACATTCTTGTCGACAGCGGTCTTGTTGAAACAGTGCCGCAGATACAACAGAACGTCGTGCAGCTTGGATTTCGTCTTGAGGACGTTAAGGTGTTGCTAAACACACACGCGCACTACGATCACGCCGGCGGGCTCGCGTTGTTGAAACGACTGACGGGCGCGACGTTGATGGCCAGTGAGGCTGACGCTGCGCTGCTAGCCGCAGGTGGTAAAGGCGATCCAAACTTCGGCGACACGTTAGCCTATGAACCCGTTAAAGCAGATCGTATCTTGCGAGACGGTGATAAGGTCGAGCTTGGCGGCTTTACGATGACGGCTCACTTGACGCCCGGTCACACGAAAGGGAATACAACCTGGACCATGACTGTCACCGAAGGAACGAAGAGCTACAACGTAGTCGTCGCTGGCAGCTCTTCTACTCCTGGCTACAAACTCGTCGACAATCCAAACTATCCCGGAATCGTTGCCGACTACCAACGAACATTTCAGGCATTGAAGAGTCTACCCTGTGACATATTCCTCGGTCCGCATGGAAATTTTTTCGACCTGACGAAGAAGTCGAAGCTTCTCGAGCAGGGTGAAAAGGAAAATCCATTTATCGATCCTGATGGTTACCGGCGTTACGTAGAAGAAAACGAGCAAGCGTTCCAGAAAGAACTGGAGCGCCAAAGACAGTAGTGCCACAAAGAAGCACAAACACATTCTTGCGCATGAGTGTTGCCGCGGTGTGCGTCGTGGTGGCGATGATCGCGCTACTACACTTTGAAGGGCGGAGTTTTATTTGTTCGTGTGGACGCTTCGCAGTCTGGATTGGTGAATGGTGCAGCTCGAATACTTCGCAACAGTTGCTCGATCCTTACAGCTTCACGCACATCCTGCATGGTTTTCTTTTCTTCTGGTTAATGTTGCTGGTGTTTAAGCGAATGCCAAGTGGGTGGCAATTCCTGCTGGCGCTGTTGCTGGAGAGCGTTTGGGAAATTTTTGAGAACACGAGTTTCGTTATCAACAAGTATCGAAACGAAACCGCGGCACTCGGTTATGAAGGCGACACGATCGTGAATTCACTCGGCGATCTCGCCTGCGCGTTGGCAGGGTTTCTCGTCGCGCGACAGCTCGGTTTCCGATGGTCGTTGATTGTATTCCTGTTGATCGAGCTAGCCTTGACCTTTTGGATTCACGACAGTCTATTGCTGCAGATACTGATGCTGATCCGGCCAGTTGAAGCGATCAAGTTCTGGCAGTTGTGTCATTAGTTCGCGGCGCTCGCGTTCGTTGCCGGCCCGATGACACGGCTGTTGAGATCTTTTAATGCGGCGCGATTCTTGTCACGCAACTCAAGCGCGTCGCTTCCCACCTGAATTCCAACCGATTGCGACAGCGCCATCTTCTTGAAGGCTTCGTACGGAATCTTCGCTTCCAGGACTTCGACCTTTGTGTCCCAGGTGCCCGGCCGGCTGGTGGTCACTGGATTCATGCGTCCGAGTCGCAGCGTTTCAGAGTCAGTGGCGACTATCAGCTCTCTCTGATCGGGCGAATGAAAGTGAACCCAGTCCTTATTTTCGAACACGACTTGTAACGTGACGTGGCGCACGTAATTGACCTGCGTGCCGGGACAATGCAACGTGACCTCGATACTCACGCACGCATCTTTGAACTTGTCTTTCAAGCCGTCGCAATTGACTTTCATCTTCTGGAGGCGCATGACGGTCTCGTAGTTGAAGCCGTCGTACTTAACGTCAATCTTGCCGCCGTGCTTCACAGGCTCTGGCGGCGTTTGCGGCTTTGCTCCAGCGGGTTGAAACAGAAGGACCGCAGCGCAGCCCAAAACAAGCAGGAACGTTTTCATAAACTTCTCCGTTATCGGCGGTTCAATTTTGCAAACTGAGGTGAAGAATTGGGGCGAACCCGCGGGAAGGCTCACTAGCAAAATAGCCAAGCAGGCGAGGTCGTGTCAATGAACTATTTGGAGTGCGCCAACTCGTTGGCGCTTTAGTCGTTTTACCAAAGCGGTGACAAGTCACCGCACTCCAAGGTGGCGCCCAAATCCGCGTCTGCTAGACTGTCCGCACATTTCAGTGCGCGAGGACCAACATGACAACTTCTTCCGACAGTTCTCTAACTGCCCTTACCGAACGCCTCCGCAAGGCAAATGAAGAATTTACGGGTCATTATCCGGGCGAAAGCGGGCGCCGGCAGCCTGTCCACACTGTCTACGGCGGCGCGCACCTGTTTAAGTCTGACACGGCCAAGCGGCTGGGCTCTTTAGCCAGACGCTCGCTGGATCAGTTTGCGCCTGATTTTCTGAGTTTCGCGCGTGCTCTTGAATTGCCCGGCTTCGACGAGCTGCCGGACTCAATGGATGAAGCGAATGAGCTTGTCTCGTTTCTGAAGAGCGAGCCCGAACGTGCGCGCAAGGAGAAGAAGGGCGCGTGGCTGGCGTACACGATTTACCGTCGCGTCGTTGAAAAACTTCAACGTGAACCGGTCGAGGACTTTCGCATCGATTTCGAAGACGGATACGGAAATCGTCCGGATGACGAGGAGGATGGTCACGCAGTGTCTGCCGCTGCTGAAACTGCAGAAGGCAGTAAGAGTGGAAGCCTGCCGCCGTTCATCGGCATTCGCATCAAGCCATTTAACGAGGAGCTGCGTGCTCGCAGTTTTCGCACGCTCGAGATTTTTGTCTCGACGCTCGTTGATCTCAACAAAGGTTCTCTGCCAGACAACTTCGTCGTGACGCTCCCGAAGATCACGATTCCGGAACAGGTGTCGGCACTCGTCACCCTGCTTGCGCAACTCGAAAAAGAAACCGAACTCGTTGAGGGCAGTTTGAAGTTTGAGATGATGATCGAAACCACGCAGTCGATCATCAATCATCGTGGACAGATCAATCTTCCGTTGTTGCTTGCGGCTGCTGAAGGGCGTTGCGTGGCGGCTCACTTCGGCACGTACGACTACACTGCCGGATGCAATATCACAGCGGCGCACCAGCACATGCTTCATCCTGCCTGCGACTTCGCGAAGAACATGATGCAGGTTTCGTTCGCCGGGACCGGCGTCTGGCTTTCCGACGGCGCAACCAACATCATGCCGGTTGCCCCGCATCGTTTCGCTGAAGGTGGACCACCTTTGACGGCTGCGCAGATCGAAGAGAACAGGGAAGTGGTCCACCGAGCATGGCGGTTGCACTACGATCACGTTCAGCATTCACTCACGACCGCTTTTTACCAGGGATGGGATCTGCATCCGGCACAATTGCCGACGCGTTATGCTGCGGTGTATGCGTTCTTTCTCGAGAGTCTCGAGGCGGCGTCTGAGCGTTTGAAGAATTTTGTCGATAAGGCTGCAAAGGCGACACTCGTCGGCGACGTGTTCGACGATGCGGCAACGGGCCAGGGATTACTCAACTATTTCCTGCGCGCGATCAACTGCGGCGCAATCACAGAAGCTGAAGCGCTCGAGTTATCAGGATTGACGTTGCCGGAGTTGCATTCAGCGTCGTTCGTGAAGATTCTGAAGAACCGTCAAGCGTTATAAGTGTGGTAAACTCGCGACAACTCACATACATCGGAGCGTTATGACTACCAAAACCGAACTTCTCACAATTGCCGATTGGGATGCCATGCCTTATCGCGATGGCAATCGCTACGAAATCATAGAAGGAGAACTATTTGTGTCCTGCTCACCAGGCCTCACACATGAATTAGTTTTGACGAACCTTTCCGCCTTGATTTGGCACTTCCTCAAGGCCAATCGAATCGGAACGGTTGTTGCCGGTTCGGGTGTAATTCTCAGCGACTACAGCGGCGTCATTCCCGATCTGATCTTTTTCAGTCACGAAGTGCGTGATCAGCTTGTTAAAAATGATCGCGTGCACGGGCCGCCAACTCTCGTGGTCGAGATTCTGTCGCCAGGTGCATCGAACATTCGTCGCGACCGCGTGGTCAAGCGACAGCTTTACGCTAAACACGACGTCCCGGAATACTGGATTATCGATCTGAAGAACCGCGCCGTCGAAAGATATGTCCATCAGGACTCGTCTTTGATTCTTGAGGAAACGTTGGGCGAGGACGATACGTTAACTACGCCGGCACTTCCTGGCTTCTCATGTCGTATCAGCGAAATTTTCAGTCACTTCTAAACCGTATGAAACTATTCATCGCAATCGTTCTAACAATGTCACTGCTCTCCACAACTCTAACCGCCCAAAAAGCGGGTGGCGATCCGGAGCTCGCACGAAAGATCGCACGGTTCGCGCCGACCACGTTGACGGCTGACACGTCGAAGCTCACGCCGCAAGATCGTCAGGCACTCGACAAGATCATCGCGGCGGCGAAGCTGCTCGATCCGCTGTTCCTCCGTCAGGTTTGGAGCGGGAATGATGCGCTCGAGAAGAAGCTTCAAGCTGATAAAACCGAAGCTGGTCGGCAGCGTCTGCACTATTTCTACATCAACGATGGTCCATGGTCTCGTCTCGACGAGAACAAACCTTTCATCGATGGCGTACCGCACGACAAGCCTCTAAACGCGAACTACTATCCGGACGATATGTCGAAGGACGAGTTTAATTCGTGGGTTCAGAGTCTCTCCGACGCAGACAAGCAAAAAGCAACCGGCTTCTTTTACCTGATTCGACGTGGGCCAGAACGCAAGCTAACCCCCGTTCCCTACAGCGAGGCGTACAAAGAATACCTCGGGCCCGCAGCGGCGTTGCTACGTGAAGCGGCAGGACTGACAACGAACGCGACGCTGAAAAACTTCCTGAACAAACGAGCGGATGCATTCGGCTCCGACGACTATTACGAGAGCGACGTCGCCTGGATGGATCTCGACTCGCCAATCGAGCTCACTATCGGGCCATACGAAACTTACGAGGACGAACTGTTCAGTTACAAAGCCGCCTTCGAAGCCTACGTCACACTTCGTGACGACGGGGAGACTGCAAAACTCGCGAAGTTCAGCGCGCACTTGCAGGAGCTCGAGAACAATCTGCCCATCGATCCGCGTTACCGGAATCCAAAACTCGGCGCCGCTTCGCCGATTCGCGTTGTCAACGAAGTGTTCGGCTCCGGTGAAGGAAACAGTGGCGTGCAAACCGCCGCCTTCAATCTGCCGAATGACGAACGTGTCGTGAAGGAAAAGGGCTCGAAGCGCGTGATGCTGAAGAACGTGCAGGATGCGAAGTTCAACAAGACGCTGATTCCCATCTCCAAAGTGGTTTTGGATCCATCGGAACAGTCCGCACTCGCATTTGATTCGTTCTTCACACATATTCTCTGTCACGAACTAATGCACGGACTTGGACCACACAACATCACTGTCGGCGGTCAGGAAACAACCGTGCGGAAGCAGTTGAAGGAACTCTATTCAGCGATTGAAGAAGCGAAAGCCGACATGACCGGGCTTTGGGCGCTCCAGTACATGATCGATCACGGCATCATCGAGAAGAGGATGGAGCGGACGCTTTATACAACTTATCTCGCGAGCATGTTTCGCTCGGTGCGTTTCGGAATCACCGAAGCGCACGGGCGCGGCGTTGCGATGCAGTTCAACTATCTCACCGATGAAGGTGCGATAAAGTACAACGCAGCGAAGGGAACGTTCAGCGTCGATCACTCGAAGATTAAAGCAGGCGTGACAAAGCTCACGCACGATCTGTTAACACTCGAAGCTGAGGGTTCTTACGACAAGGCAAAAGCGATACTGGACAAGTTTGCGGTGATTCGTCCGGAGATGCAGCAGGCGTTCGATAAGCTGAAGGATGTGCCGGTCGACATCGAACCGGTGTTTCCGCTGGCGAAGTAATAATTAGCCACAGATGAAACGGATCAAAAATCCGGATTTAAGATCCGCGTTATCTGTGGCTAAATTGTTTTCTAAAGAACGTCGCGATCTTCCAGGCGTCGATCGCTTTCCAGGGAAGTTCGCCGGTGGTGTAGTGCCCGCAGGGAAGCCAGACGACGTCGAGTGGAAGCTTCTGCCGCTGTGCCTCCGCGATCGCTTCGCGTGAGAGATCGAGTGGAAACGTCAGATCGTAGCGCGCAATGATGAAGCGAAGCGGACGATGGCCCATCTGCGCGACGCGAGGCATGAACGGCAAGGGGCTAATCGGCGTCCAGTAATTACGCAGCTCGTCCAGCGTCACGTGATCTCCAAAGCTCGCCCGCACGTGTGCCGTAGAGATTCCGTGCCATACCACATCGGCGAAATAACCGGACACGTGGTTGAATGCGCCGGCCTTTAAATCTGGTTCATGCGCAAACGTGAGAAATGCTACGCATGAGCCGATACTGGTTCCAAGAATACCCACCCGCTCGTAACCTTCAGACTTCAACCATCGCACAGCCGCACGCGTATCCAGCACCGCTTGTCGCACAGACTGAATTGTGCGCCCGATGTTTGAGCTGACGAGATGATCCGCACGCTCGAGCTCCGGTGGCTTGCGTTGGAGGTGATAAGGAAGCGTGAGACGCAGCGCCGACATCCCGATCATGTTGAAGATCCGGCATGCCTCGACATGACTCTCCGGTTGCGCGTTCCATTGTGGCAACACGACCACTGCATTTCGCGGTGTCTTCCCGTTCTTGACCTTAGCAGGGAAGAAGCGACCGTGGGCGACGTTGTTTTCGGGCGAAGGTGTTCGAACCGCGCTCGTCCAGGTAAGTTGATCGCCTTCGAGACGGTAATCCGTGACTGGCGGCAAAGCGTAAAAATCGTCGCTTGCCGTCATTACGCCTGCCGTGTGTTTGTGGAATAAGGCGCGCGGGTCGTCGCCATTTACATGGTCGACGATGTATTCCCGGCCCCATTCAAAAGAGCGGACGAGGCGGTTGTTATCTCGTTGGTGGTACCAGCGCTCGCGCCGGTACATGTAGTTCTTCCAGAGTGACACGAGCGGCAGATCCTAGCACACAGATCTACGCGGATGAAAACGAACCAAAATCCGTCTTCATCCGCGTTTATCTGCGTACCTAGTTACAAGTCGAGAGCTTGAAACTGTGAATATACGTAGTCCAGTTGAAGCTACCATTAGCCGGCTGGAACTGCGATGTGAAGACCATCGTGCAGCCGTCTACCGGGTCGACGCTGATGGTGCTGTAGTCGCCCCAACGTGTCAGGTTGCCGGTCTGCGACCCTACGCCTGCGTTGACAATGGTTTCGTTACCCAGGGTTCCTAACGGATCCGCAGGGCCACGATAGGCATACCGAATGCTCGGAACAATCGTGCTCGACGAGAGGTTGTAACCGATGGCGATACCGCCGGTCTTGTCCATCGCCGCGCTTCCCATCCAACGAAAAGCAGTTGACGGTGCGAATGTTCCCTGTTGGAAGAGCACGGGCGCCGCCGAGCCAAAAGTCTGGCCCGCTGCATTCCGCAGCTCATACCAACGAACACCAACGCCAGAGCCGCTGGTCACAGAATGGTTAATCACCAGCGCTTCGTGATCGCCAAAGTTTCTATAACTCAGGCGATACATCAAGCGATCGGCAAGTGAATCGAGTTGAGTGGTGGTGCCTGGTTGTGGAATGCAGGTGCCACCGCCGCATGCTCGACTGAATGCCGCCACACCAGCGACGTTAGTTGGACCAGTCAAAGTGCCGGTACCAGCGCCCCAGTTCACAGAGAATCTCCAAAACTGAACTGCAGTGGAGGTTAAGCTCATTAACAGGTTAGGTGAGCCGGCCGGCGGCAGTGTCGTGCCTTCAAGATCGGACGGTTCGAGACTATGGCCGCCAGTGGTGTTGACGCAGGCCTGGCGCGCCGACGGGTTGCCGACCAGCATCTGGGCGCGCTCAAAAGCGCACACTGTATTGCCGGTGAACGACTGGCCGTTTCGAAACATGTTGTAAGTGATGTAATAGGCATCCGGCCAAACACCCATCTTCGGATAGTCGTTAAAGCTCCTGCTGTAGGAGAACGAGTACCGGAAGTAGGTTCCAGTCGGATCCCCAGTCGTCGATACAGCCACGCACTGGGTGTAGGGCGTCGCTGACACGGCAAACTGAGTCAGTATCCAACGGTTAGCCAACTGGTCGTATTGAACAATCGGGTCGCCGTCGTTGTCTGTCTGGCAACGACCGCCAAATCCCTGCCAGATCACGCTACCGTTCTTCGGAAATCCCGGTACGAGATTGAATCCGTTGATCTGGTTGTTGGCGTCTCTGGTCAACGTGTAAATCGCGTAACGCAGGTTGACCCACTGCACGTAATGGTTTGGACCAACGTCGCCGGTAGTGTCCGGTGGCGCCACGCGGGCGTTTGGATCCACAGGCGTACCATTGGTTGAGGCTTTGATCTCAGCCAGAGCAGACGTCGAGCCGACGCTCTTGTCAGCTAGCGGATCGGTGAACGGTTTGTTGCTGTTTCCGACCGGCACAGGCCGGCCAGGTTCAAAGTCCTTGCCGCCGCGAGCAGGCTCCGGTCTCTCACCGGTGTCAAACATTTCGCGTAGCGGTTTGGGTGTTTTGTCGAATTTCGTCGGGTAACTAATCTCGGCTCGATGTTGAAGGGCCGTGTCGCTTTGTGCTTGGACCAGCAGAGGCATCGAGGTAACACCGCATAAAACGGTCATCATTAGTAAGGCATGAATCTTTTTCACTGACAATCCTCCGAATCAGGGCTATGACTACGTACTGGGGTAGTAATTGGGAGTAAAACTACACTAACTCGAGTTGCGAACCACACAAGCTGTAAGCAGGACCCAGAGAGAGTTAAAGCTGGGAGGTGCGCAGTATAGCATCAAGAGTTGATAAATTACTATTGACGATCGTTGTCCAGTTTTCGTGGTTTTCGGGGCTCAAAAAGCCGCCGGATTATCTGTGGTAAGAGGAGGGAAGACTGGAAAAGCGAGCCGGTCGTGAAGCGCCGGGCGAAGTCGCGAAACATCGCACCCGCCTGTTTTGAGTAAGGAAACCACCAAACATCGGCCAAACGCGGCATGGCGTTGACGTGAATGTGTTGAGCGCTAACGAGTTCGAGCAGCCCCAGGCGGCCGTGCGTCTTGCCGTAACCGCTTTGCTTCACGCCGCCCCAGGGAGTTTGCGCTACGGCATGGGTGTAAACCACTTCATTGATCATCACAGTCCCGGCGTCGACTTGTTCGGCCAGGCGTTTTCCGCGAGCGATGTCTCCGGTAAAAACGCTGGCGGTCAAACCGTAAATACTGTCGTTCGCCAGTCGAACAGCCTCTTCATCGGTCTTGAAAGTCATGATCGGTAGCACCGGACCAAACGTCTCATCGCGCATCAGCTTCATCGAGTGGTCCACACCGGTTACAACAGTCGGTTCGTGAAACCAACCTTCTGTATCATTCAAGCGATGACCACCCGCGCGCACCCTGGCTCCGCGCATCACGGCGTCGCCGACGTGGTCTTCGACGATCCGTAACTGCCGTTCATTCGTCATTGCTCCGATGTCGATCGCTTCCGTCGAGGCTTTGTCCTGTTTGAGCTGTTGCGTTTCTTTGACGACGAGGTCGACGAACTTGTCGGCGATGGATTCATGTACGTAGCAACGCTCGATCGACGCGCACGCCTGACCCGAGTTGCAAAAGGCTCCCCAGATTGCCGCGCGCGCTGCGTTTTCGAGATTCGCATCTTCGAGCACGATCATCGGATCTTTGCCGCCAAGCTCGAGCACCACCGGCGTCAAATGTTTTGCCGCCATCTCAGCAACACGCTTACCAGTGTTCACACTTCCGGTAAACATGATCTTGTTAACACCTGCATCGACGAGGGCGGAGCCGGTCGATCCATCGCCGGTGACGATTTGGACCAGATCTGCCGGAAGTTGAGCTTGTTTGAAGATGCTTTCAATCTTAAGTGCGGTGAGTGGCGTTAGCTCGCTTGGTTTCACTACGACCGCGTTGCCGGCCATTAGCGCCATTACAACTTCATCGAGAGGCGTGGCCCATGGAAAGTTCCATGGCGAAATGATCCCGACAACACCCATCGGTTTGTAGACGATGTATGAACTACGGGCCATGAAGTTGTACTGGCCCAGGCCGATACGGCTGCGGTCGAGTAGTTTCTCGGTGTTCGCGGCGAAGTACTGCATGAGATCGAGTGTGGGGACGATCTCCATCGCGATGGCTTCGGTGACTGGTTTGCCCGTTTCGCGCGAGATCAGTTTCGCGATCTGTTCCAGTTGTGCGAGCACGAGTTCACGAGCACGCAGAATGTAGCGACCACGCTCACGGTACGAGACCCCCGCCCATGCAGGCTGTGCAGCCCGAGCCCGCCGTACGGCAGCCTCGACATCGCTCGCGTCCATCAACGGCGCACGCCCGATCTCTTGTCCCGTTGAAGGATCGACGGAAACTATTTCGCGTGTTTGTGTAGCCGGAAGCGTTTGAGTACTCATCGCGTAGTGCGATTATCCATCCAACTCGCCGTCAGGTACAATGCAGAGACTATGATCAGACCACAACTCAAGGAGTTTTTACGGCGCATGGCGCCCAAGTCTGTCGCAATTATTCCGGGCGCGCACGACACGCGGCGGTCGAACGATACGCATTATCGTTTTCGACAGGACTCCGACTTTTTCTATCTGACCGGCTTTGAAGAGCCTGACGCGATCGCCGTCGTCAAGCTCGAGGGCGACAAGAAGTACACGTTGTTTGTGCGTCCAAGAGATCCGGAACGCGAGATCTGGGACGGACGTCGAGCAGGTGTCGAGGGCGCAAAGAGCGAGTTCGGGGCAGAAGACGCGTTTCCGACTGCAGAGTTTGATTCGAAACTGGCTGACTTTCTCGATGGTACCGACGTGCTCTACTACCGTCTCGGCGTTGACGCGGATCTCGATAACAAGATCATTCAGGAAATCGCGCGCATGCGTTCACTGAATCGCAAGCCGATCAATCCGCCACAAACCATCATCGACCCGGCGACGATCATTCACGAGATGCGTGTGCTGAAGAGTCCAGAAGAGTTGGAGATCATGCAAACTGCCGCCGACATCGCTGCCGAAGCTCATTGTGAGGCGATGAAGACCGTGCGAGCGGGAATGCAGGAATACGAAGTCGAAGCGTTGATCGAGCAGGTGTTCCGGCGCCGGGGTGCGGCAGGACCGGCGTACACGTCGATCATCGGTGGTGGTCCAAATGCCACGGTTCTGCATTACATCAACAACGATGGTCAACTGCGCGACGGCGAGTTGTTACTGATCGATGCGGGCGCGGAGTACAAAGGCTATGCATCCGACATCACGCGAACATTTCCAATCAATGGCCGCTACACGAAACCGCAGCGTGAGATCTACGACCTGGTGCTGAAAGCGCAGATGGCGTGTGTCGAGATGGTGCGACCGGGCGTCACGCACGATCAGTTGAAGCAACACTCGATCGAGGTGTTGACCGAGGGCATGCTCGAGCTGGGGCTACTTGAAGGAAAGACGGAAGAGCTTATCAGGGAGAAGAAGTACGAGAAGTTTTACATGCACGGGCTCGGGCACATGCTGGGTATCGACGTGCATGATGTTGGGCGCTACTACTTCGGCACGGAGTCACGCGCGCTCGAACCGGGCGTCGTGATGACAGTCGAGCCCGGCATCTACATCGCGCCGGATAGCGAAGGTGTTCCAAATCAGTATCGTGGGATCGGTGTGCGTATCGAGGATGACGTGCTCTGCACGTGCAATGGCCCGAAGGTCTTGACCACCAAAGTCCCCAAACACGCCGAGGAGATTGAAGATTTGATGGGACAGGATTGACAGGATTTTCTCAAGATGAACAGGATCGGATCTTGTTCATCCTGAAAAAAATCCTGTCAATCCTGTCAATTCATCTTTTGAATAATCGCATCCGCAAACTCCGCGGTCTTCGCGGTCCCTCCGATGTCGCGCGTGCGCACCTTGCCTTCTTCAAACACGGCAAGCATCGCTTTCTCAACTCGATCCGCCGCCTCGCGTTCGCCGATGTACCGCAACATCAGAATCCCTGATTGCAACAGCGCCGTCGGATTCGCAATGCCCTGGCCTGCGATATCAGGCGCTGAACCATGCACCGCCTCAAACACCGCACCCTTCTCACCGATATTTGCTCCAGGCACCAAACCTAATCCACCAACCAGCCCGGCACAAAGATCCGAAACGATGTCGCCGTAAAGATTCTCGAGCAACATCACGTCAAACTGTTCCGGACGCATCACGAGCTGCATACACGCGTTGTCGACAATCTTGTCGTCAGCAGTGATCTCCGGATAATCCGCACTGACTTTGCGGAAGCATTCGAGAAACAGGCCGTCCGAGAGCTTCATGATGTTGGCTTTGTGAACCGCCGTCACTTTCTTCCGTGACTCACTCTTCGCATGCTCAAACGCGAAGCGCGCAATACGGGTCGACGCCTTCTCGGTGATGATCTTCAAACTCTCGACTACGCCCGGCACCACCACATGCTCCAATCCCGCGTACAAGCTCTCCGTATTCTCGCGCACGACGATCAGATCGAGCTCCGGATAACGACATGGCACATTTGGTAAAGCACGTACAGGACGCAGGTTTGCATAAAGATCAAGCGTTTTGCGCAGGCCGACGTTAACTGACGTGAAGCCCTTGCCGACCGGAGTCGTGATGGGGCCCTTGAGTGCGACCTTGTTGCGAACGATTGAATCGAGTAGATCCTTCGGGAGTGTTTCGCCAAATTTCTCGAGCGCCTGGGCGCCTGCGTAATGAGTTTCCCATTGAATGTCTACGCCCGACGCTTCGATGATTCTTACTACGTTGGAAGCCACTTCGGGGCCAATGCCGTCGCCCGGAATCAGTGTGATAGGATGCATGGTTCGATAGTAACCAAATGGCCTCTATCAAAGGAAGTGCAGACGTCGTCATCGTCGGTGGCGGCGTTATTGGTTTGGCGATCGCGCGTGGTTTGGCGCTGCGCGGTGTGCGCGACGTTTGTCTGATCGAACGCGCAACAATCGGAACCGAAGCTTCCTTTGCAGCGGCCGGCATGCTGTTGCCGCAGGTCGAAGCCGACGCTGAAGACGATTTTTTCAAACTCGCCTGCCGGAGCCGCGATCTTTATCCATCGTTTGCCGAATCACTGCGCGAAGAGACCGGCGTCGACGTTGAGCTCGACACCACGGGAACACTCTATCTAGCGCTCAACGAACACGATCACGACGAAATCGAAAAGAGATTTCATTGGCAAACGCAGGCGGGGCTTGCCGTCGAGCTGCTGAGCGCGGCGGCGGCGCGTGAGCTCGAACCGTGTATTACTGAATCGGCGTTCGGTGCGCTGCTATTCCCTCGCGACATTCAAGTCGAGAATCGCCGTTTGCTCTCGGCACTCGCTAACAGCGTCAACCGGCTCGGTGTAGAAGTTTTAACTGAGACGAACGTCGAGTCTCTGGAAATTGAGCGAGATCGAATCCAGGGTGTAAAAACAAGCCGCGGCCTGATCGGTTGTAAATCGATCGTGATCGCTGCCGGCACCTGGTCGAGTTTTCTTCCGTGTTCATCCGTGTTACCGATTGAACCTGTACGTGGACAAATGATTTGTCTCGACTCGAAGCCGCAGTTAACGCGACACGTGCTTTACAGCCCGCGAGGCTATCTCGTACCACGCCAGGATGGCCGCCTGCTCGCGGGTTCAACCAGTGAGAACGCGGGCTTCGCGAAGCGTGTGACTGCCGGCGGAATCAGCTCGATCCTGCGAAATACCCTCGACATTTCACCAGCTATCGCGACGCTGCCGGTGGTCGATACCTGGGCGGGACTGCGGCCGCGGCCCGCTGACGGTTTGCCTGTGCTGGGGGCTTGTGGTGAAATTGAGGGCGTAGTTTATGCAACCGGGCATTACCGAAACGGAATCCTACTCGCGCCTTTAACCGCGGAGTTAATCACCGAAGCTATTGTGGCGGGCGTGACTTCGCCGTTACTGGCTCCTTTTAGTCCCGATCGTTTTAGCTCGCAACCCGTTTTACGATGATTTCAAAAGTTTTAATCCTCCTTCTTCTTCTTTCTGTCTCGACTTTTGGCCAGGGTCTGGCTCCGAGCGGCAAGTTAGATCCAAAAGACGACAAGCGTTCAGCGCAGGTGCTCTATGAAGACGCGAACGGCTACCTCGGCAGAAAGTACCAGGAATTCAACAAGCAGAAGCTGGCGTATGATCCCAAACTCGAAGCGCAAACGAAAAAAGAGCAGCACGATCTCGCCGTCAAAAACGCAGCGACTCTCCAGGCGCGTTCATCTCTAAAAGCCGACGATCTTTATTACCTCGGCATGCTTCATCATCTGGCGGGCGACAGTGACGCCGCGCTGGCGACGATGCGCCAGCTCTTGAAGGACGATCCCGACGGTCAAAAGGCACAAGCGGCACGGAATGTCGTCGTCCTCTACACAGTTCGTAAAGATCTACTTCCGGAAGCAAACGCCGCCGTCGAAGCATACGCTCGTCATCAGCCACAAAGCGCAGACGATCGTTATCGCATGGAGTTCCTCATCGCCGACGCGTACATGCGCGCGAAGGATTACGCGGCAATGACGGCGCACGCGAAGCAAATGCTTGCGGCGTCAAAGAAATTCATCGAGACGAATAAAGCCGAAGTTTTCCGGCGCGATGAGATGTTGTTGAAATCGACGCTTCTTCTGGCCGATTCATATCTCAAAACAAAACAGACGGATCTGGCCGCCGCGGCCCTCGTTGACTTGCGACGCATTGCGATTCAGTTGCCCTCCGCGGGTCTTTACCGAGATGCGACGACGCGGTTGTCCCGAGTTAACCCGGCGTTGGATGTGGACCAGCTTTTTGACGATAATTTAGTTTCGACTACTGCGTTGCCGGAACTTGACGCAGACGACTGGGTTGAACAGCAACCGGTAAAGCTGAGCGACTTGCGTGGCAACGTTGTGTTGCTGGATTTCTGGGCGCCGTGGTGTGGGCCGTGCAGGTTTACCCTCCCGCAATTGGCGCGCTGGCATACCACCTTCAAGGCCAAAGGGCTCGTGATCCTGGGCGTGACGAAGTACTATGGACACGGTGGCGACCAGCAGGAACTGACACCAGCCGAAGAGCTCGTTTATCTGCGCAATTTCCGTACGCGTAACCGCTTGCCGTATGGATTCGTGGTTTCGGAGTCAGATAAGAACGCCTTGAATTACGGCGTGTTTTCGATTCCGACATCATACTTGATCGATCGCAAAGGGGTTGTGCGTTACATTTCGCTTGGTGCGAGTGAAGAAGAGATTCAGAAGTTGGGTGAGTTGATCAAGAAACTTGTCGATGAGAAGTGAATTTAGACAGGATTTACAGGATTTTCTCAGGATAATCCTGAAACATCTTGTAAATCCTGTCTAACTAGACTGCAATATCAATGGACGATCAGGGCATTACATTATTTCGTATCGGGATCTCGTTTGCAGCTGGAATACTTTCGTTTCTCTCGCCGTGCGTTCTGCCGCTCGTGCCGGGTTATATCTCACTAATCTCCGGCGTCAGCATCGATGGGCTGAAAGAGGGAACCAGCAACAAGCGCGCTGTCATCGTTAACTCGCTCGCGTTCAATGCGGGGCTGTCAGTGATTTTTCTCGTCCTTGGTACGACGGCGGGTTTGGTTGGCGCGGCGATCACGAGCAATCCCTGGGTGCGCATTATCGGCGGTCTCGTGATTATCGCGTTTGGTTTACAACTGATCGGCCTGCTCAAGATTTCTGCACTTTACAAAGACACACGCTTCTTCTCAGACGACAAACCGCGCGGCATTCTTGGTTCGGCGGCGCTGGGTATTGCATTCGCGGCTGGTTGGACTCCGTGCATTGGCCCAATACTCGGCGGCATCATCGGTCTCGCGGCAACAAGCGGCGGCTGGCGCGCCGGTCTCGTGCTTTCGGCGTTTTACTCCGCCGGACTCGCGGTACCGTTCCTCTTAACCGGACTTGGCATCAATCAGTTTCTGAGTTTCTACAAAAACTTCCGCAAGCACCTGCACAAGGTTGAGGTCGTTTCGGGAATCGTACTGATTGTCGTGGGACTGCTCGTGATGAGCGGTAAATCATCGACGCTGGCGACTTCCAAGGTGATGTCCTGGTTTCCGAACCTTGAAGCCTGGCTGAAGCTCGACACCAAGACACCGCCGCAACCTCCACCTCCAACAACCGGGAAGTTTGACCCGCTGCCCGACGTCGAATTCCAAACGCTCGCCGGCCAGCCATTTCGTCTGAAACAACTCCAAGGCCAGGTGGTGCTGCTGAATTTCTGGGCCACCTACTGCATTCCGTGCCGTGAAGAAATTCCCGCGCTGAACGCGCTGCAGCACGAGCTCCAGCCGCAGGGACTGGCAATCGTCGGTGCTTCGCTCGAGGATGACATCGAAGGTGTCAACGCGTACCAGCAGGCAGTGGCGAAGTTTGATTACCAGGTCTTGCTCGGCGGTGGGGATGCAAAGGTAAAATTCCAGCAGTCAGTGTTGCCGACAACCTATTTGATCGATCGCCAGGGCAGGATTCGAGACAAAGTAATCGGCGCCCGTGATAAAGCTACCTGGGAAGCGCTGGTGAAGCCGTTGCTGGCCGAAACGCCTGCAACCGCAAGCGCGGCTAACTGAACCTTAGTAGTTCGAGGAGTAGTACCATGAAGAAACTCTTAATCTTCTCGTCCGTTCTCGCATTCGTTATTTCACCCGCTGTCGCGCGCGCGCAGTCGCACGAATTCTCGCCGCTGACCGAACAGACGGTGAACTACAAAAATTGGACACTTCCGAATCTCACTTCCGACCAACAGGAAGATCTGCGCAAAGTGGTCGCCGGGAAGAAGCTGGTGATGGTTGTTTACTTCGCGCCGTGGTGCGGCAACTGGCGCAACGAAGCTCCGATCGCGTTGAAGCTGTATGAGAAATACAAAGCTCAGGGATTTCAGGTCATCGGCGTAAGTGAATATGCGATGCGCGACGACGTGAAAAACTTCTTTGGTAAGGATGGTCCACCATATCCGGTGTTCACTGAATCGGAATCACGCGACGACAAGCAGAAGACGGCTCACTATCAATACCGGCAGCTCACTGGCGACAAGCGAAACTGGGGTTCGCCGTGGAACATCTTCCTTGAGCCTTCGAAGCTCACCGCTAGCGGTGATGTGGTAACTGAAAAAGCGTTTGTTGTGAACGGCGAATTGATCGAAGACGAAGTGGATAAATTCATCGCGTCGAAGGTGGGTTCGGCGACCGCGACGGTGATTCAACCGTGCAAGCCCTAAATCCGTTTTTTATCCGTAAAATCGGTGGCCTAAAACAAACTCATAAATGAAACTTCGTCTGCTCTATCATGGCCACTGCTTCGACGGAGTCGCGTCCGCGGCTACGTTCACACGCTTCTACAGGGAACGCATTCATCCGGAAGCTGAAGTCAATTACAAGGGCCTCTTACACCGTCCCGGCAACTTGTTTGACCTCGCGATGTTCGACTCAGACGAGAATGCCATTGTCGATTTCAAGTACGCGGCTTCTGAGAAACTGACGTGGTGGTTCGATCATCATGAGTCAGCATTCTTAACGCCTGAAGACGAGGCTCACTTCCACGCCGACAAGTCAGGGAAAAAGTTTCTCGACCCGACGAGAAAGTCCTGCACGGAGTTTATTGCCGACGTCACCGCCGAACGTTTCGGTTTCAATCCCGAACCGATCAAGTCTCTGGTCCATTGGGCCCACATCATCGACGGCGCGCTTTACGAATCGCCCGCACAGTGTGTTGAGTTAAAAGAACCTGCGTTGCAACTGATGCAGGTGATCGAAGCCGACCCGGACGATTCATTCATCGAACAGATCATTCGTGAGCTCGCTGTTGGGTCGCTTGAAGAAGTGTCGACGAGTGCTGAAGTGCAACGCCGCTTTCAACCAATCCTCAAGCAACATCTCGAGACGCTCGAGATGGTTCGAAAGAAGGCGAAGAGTGCAAACGGCGTGGTCCAGTTTGATTTGATTGACGAGGGTTACGAAGGCTTCAACAAGTTCATTCCCTATTACCTGCATCCCGAAGCGACTTACTCCGTCGCGCTCACGCGTGGACCGCAACGCACAAAGATCTCGGTGGGTTCGAATCCATGGGCGCCGGTGCCACGCACGCACAACATCGCAAAGATTTGCGAACGTTACGGCGGCGGCGGTCACGCCGTAGTCGGCGCGGTTTCGTTCAAGCCCGAAGAAGTCGAAGAAGCGCGCGCGGCGGTGCGTGAGATTGTGGCCGAGCTTTCAATGCGTTGAGAAGGTCATATCCACAGATTACGCTGATTCTGGTTTTCACTCTCAGTCTGTTTACAGCCTCACCTGCCCAAAAACCTCCAAAAAAGAAAAAGCTGAAAGACTTTGGCTCGAGTCTCAAGCGGCTGAAGTGGAATCCTGAGAAGAAGACGGCGCTGGGATTAACTGCCCAGGGTACGGTAGCGAACTCCGGCGAAGACGACGTCATACGCGTCAATACCTCACTCGTAACTTGTGAATTGTTGGTCGTCGATCAGCACGGCAAGAGTGTCGGCGGCCTGACCGCACAAGATTTTTCAATCGCCGAAGACGACGCGCCGCAAACGGTCGGACACTTTCTCCTCGGCGACAACATCAGTGTGCCGCGTACTATCGTCTTGATCATCGACTACAGCGGTAGCCAGTTACCGTATCTGAAAAACAGCATTACGGCTGCGAAAGTGCTGGTTGACAAGCTTGGACCAACGGACTTGATGGCGATCGTCACGGACGACGTCGAATTGATTCAGGACTTCACGGCAGACAAAAAGAAGTTAAAGAAGAAACTCGATGCGCTTCAGGAGCGAGCGGAGCACAGCACTCTACAATTCGGCGGATTCACGTTCGCCGGGCCGCGGCTTGGGCGCAGCAAGCAATACAGCGCATTGATGGCGACTCTGAACGAGGCGTTTGAAGAAACGGATGTGCGCCCAATCATCATTTTTCAGACTGATGGTGATGAAGCACTCTTTTTGCACGATTCTACCGTCGGCTTCACAGTGCCGCAGGGTTTGGAAGGAGAGGAGCTGGAAGCAGCGCAGCGGATGGCCGAGACTTACAAGCAGAGTTTCAAAACAGAGCAGACTGAGTTTAGCCTTGACGATCTTTATCGAACGGTCGAGCGATCTCGTGCGACGGTCTATACGGTCATTCCTGGACTCAAGCTCATGGGTCTACCTCCCGGCGAGCAGTTAATGAAACATTTGACTCAACGCGATCCGATGTTGTTCGGCTCCTTAAACCGGTTGACGCCCGATGAAAAAGCAAAAATAGAGGAGCGGCTGAAGAAGCTTCCGTATGATCCGAATATTCTGAACGCCCGTTGGCGAGTTTCGTTGGATGCGAATATGCAAGCAGCGCTTTCAGGCGTGGCTGCGCTGACTGGTGGATGGACAGAATTTCTGGAGCGACCCGAACAGGCTGAGGGAATCTATGCACGCATCTTCACTGACATCAATCAGCGCTACATCGTTGGCTACTACCCGACGAACAAAGAGCGCGATGGGAAACGTCGCAAGATCGACTTCGCGGTGAAGGGACATCCCGACTATCAAATCTACGGCCGCCGTTCTTACTTCGCACCAAACCAGTGACAGGATGTTGGGGGGTATTAGTGAGTTGCTGGGTCCTTTTCAACCAGCGGGGGCAAGCCCCTCTTCCTGACTTGTTTTATTTCTGGATTCAAGTTCATTCGACGTTTTGCGCAACTGAGAATAGAACAAGTCAGGAAGAGGGGCTTGCCCCCGCTGTAACCGATCTGTCTCAACCTTTGCTATTATTGCCTCGCCTTCCCCTGAGCTATTCTGAATGCACAAAAACTGCTTTCTCGCGCTTTTCGTTCTACTGGTCTACCTTTCCTTGACCAAAGGCGCAACGCTGCCCGCAGGCTTTACCGAAACTGCAATCACAGGACTTTCCAATCCAACCGCGATGGAGATCGCACCCGATGGCCGCGTCTTCGTCTGTCAGCAGGGCGGCAGCCTGCGTGTGATCAAGAATGGCGTTTTACTGGCGACTCCATTCATCACGTTGAATGTTGATTCGAACGGTGAACGCGGACTACTCGGTATCGCTTTCGATCCAAGCTTCGCGAGCAACGGATTTCTCTATCTCTACTACACCGTCGCCACCACGCCGCGGCACAATCGTGTCAGCCGCTTCACTGCGAACGGCGACGTCGTCGTTCCCGGCAGCGAAACCATTCTTCTCGAGCTCGACAATCTCACCTCGGCGACGAATCACAACGGCGGCGCGATTCATTTTGGACCGGACGGCAAGCTCTACATCGCTGTCGGAGAAAATGCCACCGGTTCAAACTCGCAAACTTTCGCGAACATGCTCGGAAAAGTTTTGCGCATCAACCGGGATGGGAGCATTCCTGCCGACAATCCGTTCTTCAACACCGCGTCCGGAAACAATCGATCGATCTGGGCTTTGGGTTTGCGCAATCCGTTCACGTTTGCATTTCAACCCGGAACCGGGCGGCTGTTCATAAACGACGTTGGCCAGGACACGTGGGAAGAAATCAACGACGGTATCGCCGGTTCGAACTATGGTTGGAATATCACCGAAGGACCAACGTCAAATCCTCTGTTCCGGTCGCCGCTGTTTTTCTACGGTCATGGCATTAGCGCGACAACCGGATGCGCGATCGCAGGCGGAGCTTTCTACAATCCAAACTTTGCTCGGTTTCCGGCGAGTTTTATCGGGAAGTACTTTTTTGCGGATCTGTGTAGCGGCTGGATAAGAGTTTTTGATCCCGCCACGGGAACGGCATCCGCGTTTGCGACGGGCATTTCGCAGCCGGTGGATTTGAAGGTTGATGTTGATGGCAGCCTGCTTTACCTCGCCAGAGGATCGGGTGCGGTGGTCCGTGTGCAGTTCACCGATCCGATGCTCATCTCAGAAGCCGGTTCAGATAGTGCAGTCGCGCTCGACTCGGTTTGGCTGTTGCGCGACCCGTTTTCACTTACGAATCCGGTTGTCAACTTCAGTGGGCAGTCACGCACGCGGCTCAGTTTGTTTGGAATGAACATGGAGTTGATGCCGGGCGAGGATAGTTCGGCTGTGCTGGTGCGAGCTGAGGATGCGCAGGCAGTTGTTTATCCGGCGCCAGTCGAGTTTGTCGGCAAGGTGCAGGGCTTCAACTGGTTGACGCAGGTCACAGTCAGACTGCCTGATAACTTACCGGCAGGTCAGTCAGTCTTGTTTAGCGCTACGCTAAGAGGGAAGACGACTAACAAAGTCAGGGTGCGTATAAATTAATCGTTTGTTAGACAGGATTAGCAGGATGTTTCAGGATGGACAGGCGATATCCTGTAAATCCTGGTTCAAATCCTGAATATCCTGTGATGGCGCTGACGGTTGCAGTCCGAGACGCTTAATCTTGCAGTTGAGCGTCGTAACCTTCACACCGAGCAGCTTCGCCGCGCGGCGTTGATTCCCGCGGGTGCGGTGCAGTGCATCGCGAATGAGTTCGCTTTCATATCGCTGCATCTCTTCCTGGAGCCCGAGCCGCTGGGTAGATGGCGGTTCTTGTTGGCTGGCAAGCGATTCGACTTCACGTAGGAGTGTCATCGCCGCCTCTCTCAAGGTGTTGATATTGTGAAATGAACTGCTCATTACATTAATCCTTGCTCAAAAGTTCCCTGAAGAACGCTGTGGCGCGTTCATCCCCAGTTTGTCCGAGAACCTGAATCGCCAGTTTTCGGACGGGCATTTTTGGATGGTTCCGGGCAGTGCGAATCAGAATTGGGATGGATTCGTCTTTCGCACGACGTCCAATGGCAATTACTGCCTGCTTCTGGAGTTCGATCTCGACATCGTTGTCGACGGTGGTGGTAAGTGCTCCTAAACTCTTTTGTCCCGCAACGCGACCGAGATTCGCGATCGCGCTCTTGCGCAGCTCGAGATTCTTTTCGGTTTCGGCAACTTTGATCAGGTAAGTCGCAGCGCCATCAGTGTTGTCGTTGCGGGCGATGCCACCGAGCGCGCGTCGTTTCAACTCGTGCCCCGTCATCGTCTCAAACAGGTTCTGCAACAACGGGAGAGTGCCGGCGGAGCGACTCATCGCGAGGGCCGACATCGCGGCATTTCTGGCTTCAGTGCTCTCCTGGGTGTTGCGAATGATCTCTGTAAAGAACGTGTTTTTTGCAACGCTTTCGCCGGTGTTCCCAAGCCAGTAGATCGCGCGGGAGCGCATGGGATCTGTGATGGGACGGCGAACCATTTCCATGAGCATTGGATCGACGCGCGCGTCATCGTGAAGGGCAATCGCGAAAGTCGCGCGTTCTGATAGTCGATTTATCTCGGGTGCGGGCGAATCGACGATCGACTTCAGATAGTTCAAACTCTCTTCGTTTGTGACGTGCCCAGCCCAGTAAACCGGATAGCTGCTGAACTCGTGATTACGACGAAGATTGTAGACTTCGGCTCGGGTGAAAGAATCGCGCTGCGTATCGAAGAGAAGAAACAGCCCGAGCTCGCGTGTTTCATGACGCGGGTCAAACATCATCGAGGTTCCATCCATCGACATATAGACACCGCCCGCACTGTCTACTACTTCAAAATCGACCGCGACACCGGATCGGACTTCAAACTGGTAACCGACCCAGAACCGGCCGTTCGGCGCATTCGCCTTGCCGGCGATGATGGCACTATCGATTTTGGCTTTCAGATTGGCGCCGTCTACGGGCGTGAAATTCTTGGTTTGCCCCAGGGCGACGGCGCTTAAAGTCAGAACGATGGCTGCTGAGATTATGTTTCTTCGAATCATAATCCTGATCCTTAAACGATCCATGACTGTGGTTTATTTCAACAAATCTTCAAGAAACTTCAGCACTTCGGGATCTTTACTGCGGCTGAGCCAGCCAATCGCGCGCTTGCGGCGCTCCATCGGAGCCTTCTGATCCCGCGCGATCTCGATCAGTTTCCGGATTACACGCTGGTCGTTCATTCGGGAACCCGTGCTGTAGCCAATGCCTTGACCCATCCCCTGACCGCCTTGACTGCCTTGACCCACGGCCATTGGAGTGGTGACGTAGACGTTGCTGCCGTAGCCCAGCGCACTCATGATTTGGTCTCTCAACTCCTCATTCTTCTCGGTGTCGTAGAGACTGAGCAGAAACTCGATTACTTTGTCTCCGCCACGTCTTGAGATAGCGCTGATGGCAGCTTTGCGAAGTTCGACACTATCCGAACTACGCGCGATATCGAACAACTTGGCGCCCGCTCGCTCGCTCTTGCGGTTTCCAAAACCTGCGATGACCGCACGGCGAATCTCGACAGTTTGATCGGCGTCGTAAATCCGGAGCAGAGCATCGACTGCCGGTTCACCCGGACGGGTCGCGATACTCGAGATTGCCATTCTTCGCTGCGGTGTCGTCTTGCCACTGCTCGCGATGTCGCTCAGTGCGACGATTGCGCGCTCACCGGTGTGTTTGCTCAACGCATAGAGCGACGCTTCGACGATCTCGTTTTCCGGTGAGTTGAGGGCAAACTCTCTGAGCGCGTCAACAACGGTGTCGTCGTTGGTAGCACCGAGTGCGGAGATTGCGCGCGCTCGCAGTTTTAGATCAGGCTCACTCCGCGCAACGCCGAGAATTACGGGCGTTACTGACTTCCCGCCATTTCGACCGAGCAACGTCAACGCCGCACTCTTGCAGCGTACGGTTTGCGTTGAGCCCGGTTTGAGCCATTCGGTTGCCGCCATGATGCCGCGGGGCAGATCGGTTTGAAACAGAGCCTGTAGCACGACGATCTTGAATTCACATGGATCGTCATCGTCGGCAGAGTTGCTCGAAGCATCGGGAGCCAGTACAGCAACGCCTGGGATCGTTTGCCCGGGCGGCAGTGCCATTGGAGCAAGCCCACCGGGTTCGACAACATAAGCCGCCCTTGGAACGGCAGCGGCGTCTATCTTCAATTTGGCCACGAGCTCATCGGAAGCTGCTACTGTTGCAGCATAGTTTTGGGCAATGATCGGTACCTGGGCCAACAGCACGCGAGCATCATCCTTCCAGGTTGAGTTGGGATACTTTTCCAGGAGACGCTCGATGGTTACGCGACACTGGTCATACTTCGCTAACCGCTGTTGCGCATACGCCAGCCAGTAAAGTGCGGCATCGATGTTCTTCTCGTTGGGATAGGAATTGACATACTCGTTGAACTTGTCCTGAGCTTTGGCCCACTCGCCGTCAGTGATGAGGTCACGGGCGCTGCGGAACACCGTAGAAGCGTCGCTGCGAGTACTGGACTGGAAGAAGTTGGCACGCCGTGGTTGCGCATTCACTGTACCCGCCGCGATCAATGCGATTGAGAAGGTGATCAAAATAAACCGGGCGCGGTTCGCGGCCGTTGTCGTATTCGATGTAAGGTTTTTCAACATGGGTTTAGCCTCTATTCTCTAGCGATTGTTTGTGCCCCGGTCCTGGTAATCTACTAATGCCGCGACGATTTCCGTTTTTTGCACCCGCTCCTTGATCACGCGCACGTCTTCAGCACGGGCGCGGTCGGGCAGGTTTGCAATGTCGAGCAGGAATGGTTCCAGATCGGCGAGCAGCGTCTTCGTGGGAAACTTGGCTTTCATCTCCGCGTCGCGGCGCAGCACTACGTTTTCATTCAGCAGGCGACGCGAGAGTGCTTTGTCGTAAGTGACGTCGACTTCGTCTTCGTTGTCAGCGATGGCGACGTTCTTGATCGAGCGGAGTAGCAGCTTGCTTTGTTCGATGTGATTGGCCGTGTCTTGATCGTCCATGTCGAGATAGCCAAGGTCTGACGACAGCACATCCGATTGATCAGCGGGCACGTGAACGACGGACGGTCGAACTCGTGATCTCGATTTGGGGGTTGAAGCGATCCCTTCATCTTTGGGGATCGCGGATGGAACGGATTGCGGAAGCGGATTTGGGTTTGGGATTTGTGGAGGCGATTTTGCTAACTTCGGCTCTGGAGTCTTCTTACTGGACGACAAGTACACGACTCCAATTGCAATCACGATCAGCATCACCGCAAGCGCACTCGCAAACGATGCTTTTCTAAAAATAGACGGCAACCAACCGCGCTTTGCGACTTTACTCTCCGACACCGTGTGCGCTGCGACTCTCGTCCACAAAAACGGCGGCACTTCGATCTCGCGATCGTAGCGGGCGAATATCTGCTGTTCCGCGGTCAGCGCCGCAAAACTCTCCGAGCACTCACTGCACGTAATCAGATGTGCATCGATCTGCTCGCGATCTTCCGCGGCGAGCTCACCATCGAGATACTCTTCCAAAAGCTCTAAACAAATTTCACACTTCATAACCAACTCCAGCGTACGGACTGATTCTCTTTCTCATCTCCGCCCGAGCGCGATGTAAATCAGTCTTCAACTTTGCTAATGAAAACCCCGTGATCGCTGCTATCTCCTCATAACTGCATTGGTGCAGCACCTTGAGCGTGAATACAAGCCGCTTGTCTTCGTCCAGTGCAGCCAGCGAGCGCCGGATGAGTTCGTTTAACTCCTTGCTCAGCAGGCCATCGACCGGCACCGGCTTGTTGTCGCTCAAATCCATAACCGACTTATCCTCGAGATCGACGTGACTATTCGCGCGGGCGCGTGCTCGCAGCGACTCGCGCGCGACGTTTCGCGCGATGCCGAAGAGCCAGGTAGAGAGCTTCGTTTCCGTGCGCATCGTATGAATCGCTCGGAAAGCGCGGACGAAAGTCTCCTGCGTGAGCTCTTCGGCCAGCCCGCGGTCGTTGACCATGTCGTAAATGAAACTGATGACGGGCCGCGAGTACCTCTCGAAAATCAGACGAAAGGCGTCGGCGTCACCCTGGCAAACGCGAGTGACCAGGTCTGCTGAACTATTCATCAGAGTTCCCGCGAATGCGCTCATCGTCTCTCTCGGTAGGTTAGTGGTGCGGAAGGACGAAAAGTTTCAGGAAAAAACGCCACGGATTTACGCAGAAATCTGTGTAATCTGCGGACTAGATTTCTTTGGGATCGACGATCTTGCCGGCGATCGCGGAGGCGGCGACTACGTACGGTGAGGCGAGGTAGAGCTTGCCGGGGCCGCTGCGGCCGGGAAAGTTTCGATTCTGGGCGCTGACCGTGACCGTTTCGGCAGACGGTGAGGCGCCCGGACCGGCATTGATACACGCGCCACACGAGGGATCGATCAACTCTGCGCCGGCGCGCTCGAAGATGTCGATATAGCCGCGCTGGCGTGCGTACTGTTTGATCTTCTGTGAGCCAAACTGAATGTACAGGTGCACACCTTCAGCCACGCGCTTACCATTGGCGAGAGCGTTTTCGAGCACCTCGGCGTACATGTCCATATCGGCCATCTTCCCGCCCGTACATGAGCCGCCGTAAGCAGCGTCAATGCGAACCTCTTCCAAATCGTCGATCGGAATTCCGTTTCGCGGATCGCCCGGCGTCGCCACCATCGGACCAATCTCGTCCAGATCGATCTCGAAAACAGCCGCGTACTCGGCGTCCGGATCGCTGTAAACAAATCCTTTGCGCACTTCATCCGCATCGAGACCGCGCGTGCGGACTATGTAGTCGAGCGTGACTTCATCGGGCTCGATAATGCCGGTTGTGCCACCCGCCTCGACCGCCATGTTCGTCAGGGTTGCGCGTTCGTCCATCGGCCAGTTCTTCAAATCCTCGCCGGCAAACTCCAGCACCTTGCCAATGCCTTTGCTCGACTTCATGTACTCCGACGCGAGTATGTAGAGCATCACGTCTTTAGCAGCGACGTCGTCGCGTTTCTTTCCCTTCAATACGTAACGCACCGTCTCGGGAACACGGATGCGAATGTCTTTCGTGTACCAGGCGTTCGCCATGTCAGTTGAGCCGACACCAAAGGCAAAGCAGCCGAGCACGCCCGCCATGCACGTGTGCGAGTCAGTGCCGATAACGATCTGTCCGGGCAGTGCGAGATCCTCGACGACGGCGTTGTGACAGATCGCCTCGGAGCCGCCTTCGGGAGTCGAACCGTAGAGATGAATGTTTTGTTGTGCCGTAAAACTCTGCTGAGTTGTCGCCAGGCCGTCGGCTCTTTCCAACAAACCCATTTCACGATGCTTCGGCGACATCACTCGCCCAAGGAAAGTCAGGTGATCGCGAAAGGCAAACACTGATTCGGGAGACGACACACGTGCGTCCGAACCCAGTGCTTGTGTAAACAGCGATGCGGCCATCGGCGTGACGTATTCATGCGAGAAGCGAACGTCCGCGAGCGCAAACAAAGCATCGCCAGGCTTGACGGTTGGGATACCGATCTTGCCGGCAGTCACGAACGCATGGCGCGCGATGAGCTTTTCTACGATCGTCATCGGACGCGGTGCAGTTTCGATTGGCGGCGGCGAGACTTTGCCACTCAGACGAGCCTTGTTGTAGTTGAAGAGACCGCCGTGAGAAACGATGTCCTGCGAGATCGGATCGAGTCCTTTGGTGAACTCCGACAACGGGATCTCTTGGCCGCGTCGAATGCGTTCCACCAAACCGAAATCAGTTGAAGTCAGGAGGCCGATGTTTTGCGAGTTCTGCCCGTAGATCTTCTCGATGGACTGCGCAATGACAAGTTGAATGCCTGCCGCTTTCTCGGCGTAGGGCGCTGTTTCGCGCGACGAGCCGCAGCCTTTTGACAACCCTGAAACAACGACAGCAAACCCGCCGTTTTTGACCTCATCTTTCTTCACGGCGCCTTCCCGCATGCCGACATAGACGTACTGGCCGAGCGTTTCGTCGTAGTAGAAACAGACCCAGCCCGGTGTTATCTCGTCAGTGGAGATATTGCTCATCAGGGGCAGGTCGCCTTTGAGTAGACGTGCGGCAAGAGAAGTTTCAAGAGCGGCGGCTGCCTCGCCGCTGGCTTCGAGTTGCTGGCGGATCAGGGCGGTATCGTCAGTTAAGAATAGAATGCGGCCCGAGAATTTGATATGTTCAGGACGTGTGCTGGTTGTGCCGGTCATTTAGTTTCCCTATCATGCTGTATGAATACATAACGATTATAACCTCACGCTGATAAAACCCTTAGCGGGCAACGGAGCGTCTAAGGCCTCAGGGTGTTCCGGAGAGAAGGAGCGGAGGAGAGTTGAATATGAAGTCGTTAAGAAGGTTGGGGTTGGCTGCCACATTGGCGCTCTCGCTGGTGGCGCTTGGCTCATCGATTGTGTTTGCCCAGGAGACGGACGATCCGGTCAAGATCGAGATCTACAAACGGTTCGTCGACAATCGCCTCCCGAATCCGGCCGCTGCGTATCAGGCCGCCCGGGATTATGTAACGAAGTACAACAAGGACAAAGATCAATACACGGATTACCTGTCGAAATGGATGGCAGCTTACGAACGCGACGAGCGCAAGCGGAACCTGCCGATCTTCATCAACGAAAAGAAGTTCACGGAAGCGTACAGCACGGGCGCCAAAATCCTGGCAGACGAACCCAACTACCTCCGGGCTCAAATCGACTTGGGGTACGCGGGGTATCTTGCCGCGTCAGCCAAGAACGAACAGTTCAACACTCAGGCTCTGGAATACGCGCGGGCCGCGATTCAGGCGATCGAGTCAGGCAAGACGCCGAATGAGTGGGCGCCGTTCAAAGGCAAGGACGACACGCTCGCTTACCTGAATTACGCGGTTGGTTTTCTGACGCTGAAAACGTCGCCTGATTCGGCAATCGATTCGCTGATCAAAGCGGCGCAGTTTGAGAGTGATATCAAGAGAACTCCGTCCACTTATTACTTCCTGGCCGTTGCTTATGAATCGGGTCCGTACAAAACCCTGTCAGCGGCTTATCAGAAGGACTTCGCCGACAAGCCCGAGACGCCTCAAAGTAAGGCCGCGCTCGAGAAGCTGGGTGTCGTGATGGACCGCATCGTCGACGCTTACGCGCGCGCGATTGCGTCGGCAGGAACTGATGCAAAAACACAGCAGAGTCGTAACGAGTGGTTGACGCAGATGACGACCTACTACAAGTTTCGACACAACAACACCGATACCGGGTTGACTGAATACATCGCGGGGGCATTGCAAAGGCCACTGCCACCGAAACCGTAACCGTATGGTTAGAAGAATTGACGCCGGCACCCTGCCGGATCTCGAAACGCTTCAGCGGCTTGGTCGTGCGCGCGATTTTATCGACCACTGCTACGACCATCCCCTGAGTCTTGATCAGATTTCCGAGAAGGCCTGCTTTTCCCGTTACCACTTCCTGCGATTATTCCGGCAGGCCTTCAACCAAACTCCGCATCAATACCTCATTCACCGTCGCATCGAGAAAGCGAAGGAGCTGCTAAGTGAAGACGATCTGCGCGTAACGGACGTCTGTTTTGAAGTCGGCTTTCAGAGCCTCGGTTCGTTCAGCACGCTCTTCCATCGCTGCGTCGGTCATGCCCCCGCGACCTATCGCGAGAGAGCACAAGCGAAGCGCCAGATTCCCGGCTGCTTCCTCGTCATGCACAAGCTCGTTTGATCCGCGTCTAAAAAGCAATTTTCAAGAAGCCGGCCGCAGTAGATGTCGTTATCATCTCCTCAACTTTAATTGAGGAGAACTGAAATGATCCGCAAGATGTCTCACGCCACAATTTTTGTTAACAATCAGAACGAGGCGTTGGAGTTTTACCGCGACAAGCTCGGCTTTAAGGTTCACACGGATGCGATGGTTGGTCCGGATTTCCGCTGGTTGACGATGTGCACAAACGATCAACCCGATTTCGAACTCGTCCTGCTCGAACCGAAGCCCGGAATGATGATGGACGAAGAGACGACGAACCAGTTACGCGCCATCATGGCGAAAGGCGTGCTCGGCGCCGGCGTGTTCAATACTGACGATTGTCGCGGCACTTACGAAGACCTGAAAGCCAAAGGCGTGCGATTTATCTCGGAGCCTGCCGAGCGACCTTACGGCATCGAAGCGGTTTTCCAGGACAACTCCGGCAACTGGTTCAGCCTCACGCAGCCAAGCGAAGGGAATTGAGGTTAGAATGGGTCCTATTCTCCTATAGGGTCTATTCAAACCATGAGAATCAAGTGGACCGATCGCCGCTTCAGTTTTGACTTCCCCGCAGGCATTTACCCCGAGATGATCGAGCGCGTGCGCGGCACGCCAGCACGCCTCGAAGATCTGCTCGTCGGGCTCTCAACCGAAACACTCACCGCGCAGGTGGATGGTCGCTGGTCCATGCAGGAGAATGCCGGCCATCTCCTCGATCTCGAAAGTCTCGTCTCGCAGCGAGTCGACGAATATCTCGCGGGCAATACAACGCTTCACGCGGCCGACATGTCGAACCGCAAGACCTACGATGCGAGTCACAACGGCGTTCCCGTTGCTTCAATCCTGACAGCTTTCCGCACTGCACGACTTGAGCTCGTCAACCGGCTCGAGAGTCTCGACGCCGAAGTTTTTGCACATTCCGCGCTACACCCGCGCTTGCAAGTGCCAATGCGACTCGTCGATATGTTATTTTTTCAGGCGGAACACGACGACTACCATCTCGCCAGAATCAGTGAACTGAAGAAAATATGCGCAAACCATTCCTCGTAATCGCGGCGCTTGCCGTGCTTTCACTTAATGTCAACGGGCAATCGCTAGACGCCATGATCGATCGCGACATCGCGTCGTGGTTAACGACGTACAAGAACCTCCACACGACGCCCGAGCTATCTCATCGCGAGGAAAAGACGGCGGCCTTCGTCGCTGGCGAGCTGCGCAAACTCGGATTCACAGTTACTGAACGCATCGGTAAGTTTCAAAACGAGCAGTGGACCGGCTATGGCATCGTTGGCGTTCTGAAGAATGGTCCTGGCCCAACAGTGCTCGTCCGAACCGAGCTCGATGCGCTACCCGTCGAAGAGAAAACCGGCCTCCCGTTTTCGAGCAGCGTGAAGACCAAGAATGACGCGGGTCTTGAAGTCAGTGTCATGCATGCGTGTGGGCACGACATACACATGACGAGCTTTCTCGGCACGGCGAAGATGCTGACTGAGTTGAAGAGCCGGTGGAGTGGAACGCTCGTGATGTTGGGCCAACCGGCGGAAGAGACCGGCGATGGCGCGAATGCGATGTTACGCGACAATCTGTACACCAATATTCCAAAACCGGACTTCGCGATCGCGTTACACGACAAACCCGAACTGGAAACAGGCAAGGTTGGATACACGCCCGGTTATGCGATGGCGAGCGCGACGTCCATCGACATCAAGATCAGAGGCGTTGGTGGTCATGGTTCAGCGCCGGAACTCGCTAAAGATCCGATTGTCGTGGCTGCGCAGGTCGTCATGGCTTTACAGACAATTGTTAGTCGTGAGAACTCGCCGCTCGATCCGGCAGTTGTTACCGTCGGTTCGATTCACGGTGGCACGCGTTACAACATCATTCCCGACGAAGTAAATCTGCAACTGACTGTGCGCACTTACAAAGAAGAAGTCAGAAAACGTGTGCTGGCTTCGATCGAGCGGATTGTAAAGGGTGTTGTGGCGACGGCGGGAATTCCTGAAGATCGTGCGCCGGTAATCAAAATCGCAGAGGGCACGGGTTCGACGTACAACGAGCCGAAGCTCGTCGACCGGCTGGTGGTTGCGTTCAAGCAGGCGCTTGGCGAGGACAATGTAGTGCAAACGCCCCCGATAATGGCGAGTGAAGACTTCGGTTACTTCAGCCTGGATCATACAATCCCCACCACGATCTTCTGGCTCGGCGCCTCCGACCCGGCAAAGGTCAAGCAGAGCAGGGACTCAGGTGTACCGCTCCCCGGCCTCCATTCGGCGCTCTTTGCCCCCGTCCCCGAGCCGACCTTGCGTACCGGCGTCAAAGCCATGACCTCCGCGGTACTTGAGTTGATGAAGAAATAGTAGACAGGATTTACAGGATTTCTTCAGGATGAACAGAATAATTCTGTCAATCCTGAAAACAATCCTGTAAATCCTGTCCAACGCTTACCTGGGCAACCAAACCCCGCGGGACGCCCTCCAACCGCCAACTCTGGAGGTCCCGATGAAGACATTCCGCTTCTTTTCGTTGCTCCTGCTGATCCTCGTTTTCACACAAATCTCCTTCGCCACTGAACCCGAAGCTCTCGCTCGCAAAGCGGTTTCCGGAGACACGGCAGCGGTCGAAGAATTGCGGGCGCTCGGACCGGAGGGTCTACAGGTGCTGCGCGCACAATACGCCGAAGAGATCAATGCGCACATCGCCGACCCTACTGCTGCTCGCGACGAACAATGGCAGCGAATCACAGCCGCGCTTGACGCCGTCGCGCAACAAAAGAACAGCTACGTCGCGGGTCTTTACTGGTACACCGATCTTGATGCCGCGAAGAAAGCTTCGAAGGCGCTGGGCAAACCAATCCTCTCGTTGCGCCTGTTAGGAAAACTGACCGACGAATTAAGCTGCGCCAACAGCAGGTTCTTCCGTACCGTGCTTTACCCTGACGATGAGGTTTCGGCGGTCCTGCGCGATCGCTTTGTGCTTCATTGGCGCTCGGTGCGACCAGTCCCAACCGTCACGATAGATTTTGGCGACGGTCGCAAACTCGAACGCACGCTGACAGGTAACAGCATTCATTACATTCTCGACTCTCAGGCCCGGCCGCTCGATGCGCTTCCCGGACTATATGGACCAAACGCTTTTCTGCGCGGAATTCTGAATGCGGAGAGTCTTTTCAAAAAGCTCGCCGGAAAGAACGAACAGGAAAGAGATTGGATGTTGCGTACCTACTACGGAGAACAACACAACCGCATCGCGGCCGCGTGGACGATCGACACCGGCAAGATCGGGGGCAAAGTGCCGCAGGGGTTCAAGATCGTAGCAGACAGAGACGGCAAGAATGCCCTCACCATTGCACAATTGGCGATGACTAAAGCGGTTACTGAGGTCAACATACTCCAGGGAATGAACAGGGCCACGGATGAACTGGGTAAGATTACTGACGAGGCCGCCTGGAAAAAGATAGCGCAACTTCATCCGTCTGATGCCCAGCTCGACAACCGCAGTATTGTTCTGATTAAGGGTCAAAACCCCATGCTGCCAGACAAGGATTTTACAAGTCTGGTCAAAAAGTTTCAGGAGCTGGTTGCGCTCGATACAGTTCGCAACGAATACCTCATGCATACGAAGCTGTACACGTGGCTTATGAAGGATCCAGCTCGCGACGACGTCGAGAAGCTGAACAAGAAGGTTTACGACGAGCTTTTCCTGACCCCGCAATCCGACCCGTGGCTTGGACTCTTACCAAGCGATCTCTACACCGCGCTCGATAATGGCGGCGTTGTAAAGAAGTAACACGGATTTGCGCGGAAAAATCCGGATTCAATCCGCGTGATCTGTGGCTATAATCCTGCGCATGCTGCGCAGCCTTCTTCTTCTTCTCCTTTTGCCATCTCTGCTCCTGGCCCAGACGACGCAGGAAAAAGTGCGTGATTATCGCAAGGCCAACGAGCATCAGATCCTGAAAGAGTTCACCACACTGCTTTCAATTCCGAACGTCGCGTCTGACACGCAGAACATTCGTCGGAACGCGGAGCTGATTGTGGAGATGATGAAGCAACGTGGATTGAATCCACGTCTGCTCGAGGCATCGACACCAAACACGCCTCCCGCGGTTTACGGTGAGTGGAAAACGCCAGGTGCGCAACGGACGATTCTTGTTTACGCGCATTACGATGGACAGCCAACCGACCCGAAGCAGTGGACCGGAACACAACCCTGGCAACCTGTCTTTCGTTCGGCTGCCTTGGAAGCCAACGGCCAGATAATTGCCAATATGGCCGGAGGTCCGCCTGATGGCTCGATGATCAATCCGCAATGGCGCATCTATGGTCGTTCGACGTCTGACGACAAAGCCGGGGTGATTGCGATTCTCACCGCCTTCAGTGCGCTAAAAGACAAAGGCATTCAACCCACCTCAAACATCAAATTCTTCTTCGAGGGCGAAGAAGAGGCCGGCTCACCACACCTCGGAGAGATCATCAATCTCAATAAGGAACTACTAGCCGCCGACGTTTGGCTCATCGGCGACGGACCAGTGCACCAGTCCGGCCGGAAAGAGGTCGTGTTCGGAGCGCGCGGTGACACGAATGTCGACCTCACTGTTTACGCCGCAAAACGACCGTTGCACAGTGGACACTACGGCAACTGGTCGCCAAATCCGGCCCACATGCTCGCGCGCCTGCTGGCGTCGATGAAAGACGATGATGGACGCGTCACAATCGAAGGCTGGTACTCCGACACGGAGCCGCTGGGTGAAGTGGAGCGCCGCGCGATTGCCGAAGCGCCACAATACGATGAAGAGTTGAAGCAGCAGTTGGGGATCAAACGCACCGAGGGCGGTGGAAAGTCGTTGCTCGAGTTAATCAACCAACCGTCGCTGAACATCAATGGTTTCGCGAGTGGTGACGTTGGCGCTTTGGCGCGGAATGTCATTCCAACAACCGCCACAGCAGTTCTCGATTTGCGACTTGTAAGGGGAAACGATCATCAACGACAAATACAACGGATGATCGAGCACATTCGCAAACAGGGATATCACGTGATCGATCGCGAGCCAACGGACGCCGATCGAGCGCAATATCCATTGTTGGCCCGCGTTAATTCTCGAGCCGGCGGATACAACGCCGAACGCACGCGGATGGATTTACCGATTTCGAAGTCGGTTATCGACGCCGTACAATCGACGTCGCAGGAAAAGATCGTGTTGTTGCCGACGTCAGGCGGTAGTTTGCCGCTTTCTATTATTACCGAGCGACTTAACACGGTGACGATCTCGGTGCCCATCGCGAACTACGACAATAATCAGCACGCCGAGAACGAGAATATTCGCCTGCAGAATCTTTGGGACGGCTTCGAGATTTGGGCCGCAATAATGACGATGAAATAAAAATATAGGTCAAATAGGACCTATTGGACCTATTGAGGTTGATATGGACCAACTGAACATTCCCGTGTTGCTGGGCACCAATCGTAAGGAGAGGAAGAGTGTCTTCCCGGCGAGGTGGCTGGTGGAGCAGATGGAGAAGCGGCCGGAGATTCGCACGCGGCTGTTTGATGTGGCTGAGTTCAAGATGCCGCAGGACGACTACGGTCAGGGTTTGAAGGATAGTTTTCCCGAATGGCGCGATGCCATTATTCAGGCCGACGGGCTCGTCATTGTTACTCCCGAATACAACCACGGCTATCCCGGTTCATTGAAGGCCGTGCTCGATCTGCTGCTTCCTGAATACATTCACAAGAGCGTCGCGTTCGTCGGCGTGTCTGCCGGGATATGGGGAGGCACGCGCGTGATCGAAGCGATGGTGCCGATGTGTCGTGAGTTGGGCCTGGCGGTGACTTTTACCGATCTGAATTTTCCACGCGTGCAAGCTACTTTCGATGACGCCGGTAAGCTGTTGGACCAGAGGTATGAGAAGCTGGCAAAAGAATTTCTCGATGAGCTGGTGTGGATGAGTACGGTGTTGAAGTGGGGACGCGCTAACGTAAAGTCGAAGTTTCACAGTTAACATTGCAGGGGCGGCTCGTGAACATCGCCCCTGCAAGAAACTTGATTGAGTTAAAAGGTGCACCCGTACGACTTGAGCTGCGTGCGAGCGGTTTCCAATTGAGTCTTGCAAACACCCGCGAGTGTTCCTTTTGTTTGCGGGTTGTCAGCGAGTTTCTTCCAGCTCGCGCGCCAGTCAGTGATGGCTTTCTTGTACGCAGCGCGAGCGGCTTCGGGAACCTTGGTTGTAACACAGTTTTCATAGGCAGTCAGGAAGCTGTCGCATTCTGCGATACCAATCTTGTCGCCTGCGCTGGCGCTCGTATTGGTGGTGGATGCCGGCGAAGTTGCCGGTGCGGCTGAGTTCGTGCCGGCGGGCGCCGCCGCATTGCGATTGGTATCAGACTTGGCACAGGCTAGTACTAGGAGACCAGTTAAAAGACATAACATTAAGAGGAGAGATTTCGACATTATTGTTCTCCGATTTGCAGGATGGCAAAGCGCGCAGATAATACACCTTGTTGCGTTTTGTGGTTAGTATTTTGTGAAGAGAGAAACTCAGGAACTGACGGGAGAGGAAAATGAGATCAACGATCAGTCTTTTAGTGTTGGTCCTACTGTGTTCCGTGCCGGCTTGTGCACAGGACATGAGCGGGAACCACCATCACAACAATACAGCGGTTGCCACACCCGATCCAGTGGAGAACCAGGATTGGGCCAAGCAGAAACTGGCGAAGTCGCCGCGTCACCAGGAATGGGTGAAGGTAAAGAACGGCACGCGTGAAGTGAATAGTTTTGTGGTCTATCCCGAGAATAAGAACAAAGCGACCGCCGTGATCGTCATCCATGAAATCTTCGGCATGACGGATTGGGTTCAGAGTTTGACAGATCAACTCGCCGAGGCTGGTTATGTTGCCATCGCGCCGGATCTACTTTCGGGCATGGGACCAAACGGTGGGGGCACCAGTTCGCTCGATCGTAATGCAGTGGGCCAGGCAATCCGCGATCTGCCGCCGGATCAAATCACTGCCGACTTGAATGCCGTTGCGGATTACATTGGGAAAGTTCCGGCGTCGAATGGCAAGGTGGTGGTGACAGGATATTGCTGGGGCGGCAGTCAATCGTTCCGCTACGCCACCAACAATCCGAACGTGAAAGCGGCGTTTGTGTTTTATGGTTCCGCGCCGGCGGCAGCCGATGGCACTCCGAACAAAGAAGCCCTCGCGAAGATCACAGCGCCGGTTTACGGTTTCTACGCCGGCAACGACGCTCGCATCAACGCCACTCTGCCGAAGACAACGGAAGCAATGACGGAGTTGAAGAAGACTTTCGATCCGGTGACTTACGAAGGAGCAGGACACGGCTTCATGCGAGCCGGTGAAGCGCCTGAACCCGTCGCGCCGCAACCGAAAGGTGACAAAGCCGCGGACGACAAGGCCGCGGAGGATTTTCAGAAGAATCTAACCGCGTGGAAAGGAAACAAGAAGGCACGCGATGAAGCGTGGATGCGCTGGAAGAAGCTCCTCGCCGCGATTTAAAGATTAATAGGTCCTATAGGACATATAGAACCTATTTTCTTATTTGGTCAGCACTTCCTTGAAGAAATCAATCGCTCGCGGGTCGCCTGATTCGCCGAGTGCGCGAATTGCCTGCTTCCGCACGGCCTGATTCGGATGCGTGCGCGCAATCTTGATCAAGATCGGCACCGATTCGTCTGCACGCCGCTCACTGATCGCCCGCACAGCCTGCATCTGCACCTCAGTATTTCCGTCATTACTTTGTGCCGTCGCACTCAGAAACTCGAAGCTGCGTTTGCTGGCGCGTTCGCCGAGTAGTCGAATGGCCTGGCGACGCACGTCCATCGCGTCGTTACCTTTCGCAACTTCAAACAGCTTGTCTTCAACTCGCGTACTCTTGATGTCCGAAAGCGTTTGCAGAATCGAACGTTTGACGTCTGCCGACTGCTCTGAATCAAACAACTTCAGCAGATCCTCAACCGCTGCTTCGCCACGATCGCTCATAACGCGAATCGCAGACTTTCGTAATTCCGGATTCGTCTCGGTGCGCGCGATCTCCATCAAACGCGCTTGAGCGCGTGGGTTCTTAGTCTCCGCAAGCGAATGCAGCGCCGCACGTTTCACGTCGAGATTTGCGTCGTTGTTGTAGATCTTCATGATCTCTTCCGCCGCGTCGTCTCGCTTGAAGTCTCCGAGCTGGCGTACTGCTGTGCGGCGCGATTCGAAGTCAACGTCGTTCTTCGCGATACCGAGTAGAAATGCCCACGCTGGTTGCTCGTCCGGGCTGTTGCCGGCTGCAGAGATCACACTCCTGCGAATCTCGGCATCCTTGACCTCCTGGTAAAGACTCTGGAGCGTAGGGATGGTTCCACGCTCGCGACTCTCTCCGATCGCGTGTGCAGCCGAGCGTCTGATCTTCTTGTCTTCCGTATCGCTGCGGACGAGAGTGGCGAGAAACGTCGTTTCGCCGCCGACCTGGCCCAACCAGTAGACGGAACTCGTGCGAATGCGTTGGTTTGGAGAACTGCTGACAAAATTCTTCAGCATGCCGGCGACTCTTGCATCGTCATGCAGCGCGATGCCCAGTACGGCGCGTTCGCTCAACATGTCGAGCGGCGCGGCGGCGGCTAGTGCACGCAGGTAGTTGAGACTCTCTTCGTTGTTTGCGCGGCCGAGCCAGTAGACGGGATAACCGCTGTATTCGCGTTTGCGCTCGAGGTTGTAGATCTCCATGCGTGTGATCTGGTTACTTGCCGGATCACGCAGGAGGAAAATTGCGAGGTTTCGTGTTTCAACCGTGACTCCCGCGCCGTTTGTGCCGACAAAGACAGTCGTATCGCCTATCGTGTTCATCGAGCCATTGAAGTCGCGAATAGCCGGATCGACAGCGACACCGGGCCGCACGTCAAACGTGTATGCAGACCAGTAAGGCGTTTGACGTGAGCGCGCACGTGTTTGAGCGGCTTCGAGACGCGCCATGAGATCGGCGCCCTGCACGGCAGTAAAGCCTTGAATCGTGGTGTCTGGCGACTGCGTTTTAAGATCGTCGGCAGCCGCCGCCGCGGCCACCGGCGTCACCGCAGCGCCGTGATTTCCACCGGCACAAGCAATTCCGATAATCGCGAGAAAGAGAAGCATTGAATAGCGCATGAATTTTCTCCAGGTTTATCCACAGATTACACAGATGACATAAAAGAATCTGCGTAATCTGTGGATGGCTTGTCTTATTTCAAAAGGTCTTCAAGAAACTTCAGCGCCTCAGGATCTTTGCTCTCGCCCAGATACCTGACCGCCATTTTGCGAAGCTCCACCGATTGATCGTTGCGGGCGATCGTCATTAACTTTCGAACGGCAACCTTCTGCTTCGAATCGCCAAACGCACGCAACAACGACATTTTCATTTGCTGGTTTTGTTCTGAGTCGTACAGCGATACCAATTGATTGACAGTTGCTTCGTCGTCCTTCTCACCCAACTGTCGAATGGCAAACGTACGCAGTTCAACCGGATCGTTCCCGCGTGCTATCTCAAACAACTTCGCCTGCGCGCGCGGATCGTTCTTGTCTGCAAACGCGCGTAGTAGTCCTTGTTTGATTTGCAGGTTTGTTTCGCTTGTGTAGAGCTGCATGAGGTCGTCGAGCGAAACACGTTCCTGCTCGCCGAGACGGCGAATCGCTTCGATGCGTATTTCAGGGGTCTCCCCCTGGCGTGCGATTTCGAACAGCTTGGCACGTGCACGCGGGTCATCGCGCTCGGCGAGTGCGCGCAGAATTTGTGACCGGATTTCTTTGGTCTTGTCTGCGTCGTAGATGCGAATCAGTTCGTCGAGTGACGCGGCATCTTCGAGTTCGGCGATGAAACGAATCGCGTACTGCCTGACGGCGAGGTCGTCGCCTGCGCGCGCGATCTCCAACACTTTTGCGGTGCCGCGCGGCGAGCGACTTTCAACGAGAGCGCGCAATATCTGCGTACGGATTTCTTTGGTCCGATCGGCGTCGTAGAGCTTTATCAGTTCGTCCGTAACCTGATCCGAGCGCTGTTCACCCAGACGTTTGATCGCAGTGAGACGAAGTCGCTGATCGGGGTTCGTTCGGGCGATGTCGACGAGGAGCGGAATCGCCTTCGCGCCGGCGTGCGAACCGAGCATCGATACTGCGGCTGCCGGAAATCCCGGACATTGCTGTGGATTCGCTTTGATTGCCTCAGTGGCGATGGTGATGGCTTTTTCCGAATCGGCCTCGAAAAGACTCTGCAATGCGAGCATCTTGATCTCGCAATTGTCACGGTTAAGAGCCTGGTCCACATCAGCCTTGTGGCCCAAGGTTACGAGCAGCGCCTGTGCTTCCTGACGCCAACTCGAGTTTGGGAACCTGTTGATTAAGAGAACGAGTGGCTGGCGTGCTTCTTCTTTGCGATCCTGTTTCTGCAAAGCATAGCCATACCAGTAGAGTGCGGCATCCAGATCTTTATCTTTCGGATAACCCTTGATGAAGTCGTTGAATTTTTCCGCGGCTCTTTGCCAGTTCTGCGCTTCGATAAGATCGCGGCCCTCGCGGAAGATCTGCATGGATGCAGTGTTTCCCTTGGCCTGGACGAAACGGTTGAGCTTACCGAGATCCTGGTCGAAACCATAACTGCGCTGCGCATAAATCGCGGAAACCGTGATAACGCTCGCGATTGTCAGCAGTACCAATCCGATTCTGATTTGGGGGCGAAAACGTACCTGTTGATTCATGATGATTATCTGTCCTCAATAAATTGAAATGCTTGCGAACTATTTACTGACCATTACCCGGTTCACCGCACAGACACAGAGAACCTGAGAGCAAGCGCAGAGATCGAGCGGTGATCAAAAACGCACATGGCATCTCCGTTCCCTGTGCCTCTGAGGTGAACCGCTGTTTGAAAGAACTTTTTTAGTCCAGCGCGCGTGCGATCGCGGCGGAGTTAACCCGCAATAGCGGGACGATGTTTTTGCGTTCGACGCGCTGGCGAATCGTGCGCACCGCGTTTTCATCCGGCTTGTCGGGAAGATTGGCGATGTCGATCAAAATCGGCTCCAAACTCTCGAGCAGTGATGAAAGCTGCACGTCACCTGCTGCGTCAGCCTCACGACGCAACATCATGTTTTGCAGGACGAGTTGTTGTGCGCGCTTTCGTTCGTAACTGACTTCCTTTGCCGTTCCCGGTTCGTTAAGGCGGACATTCCTGAACGCGAGCAACAAGGTTTCAGATTTCTCGAAGTGCATTGCCGTCATCGTCTGCGAATCCGCAGGACGAATCGGACCGGGAACAGGAGCGACGGCAAACTGTTCACCTGGTTTTGGCTCGCGAACGATCTTCTTCGGCGGTTGACGTCGCGGCGTTTCCTCGTTGCCCTTACCCGGCGCTGGTTGCTGTTCGCGAGCAGGTTCTGGCGTGGCCTGCGGTTGTTGCTTGCTTTGTTCTGCTGAGCCCGTTGGCACAGGTGCTGGTTGGACCTGCTTCTGCTGTTGCGCCACTTGAGCTGAGTTTCGATCGCTCTTGTTGAAGCTCTGGTAGAACAGCAATCCGATGATTGCCGCCGCGATCACGAGCGTAGCAAATGCGACTGTTGGTGCGCCGAAACTCCAACCCAACCCGCGCGCCGGAGCACGACGCTCGCTTCCGAGGATCTTCTTCAACGCACGATTATGAACTTCCGGTCGCAGCGACGTTTCGAAACCGGCGATATGTGTCCGAAGGTTGAGAAAGTCGGCTCGCAGTTGTTGGCACTCGTTACACCCATGCAGATGCCGTTCGACTTCCCGCGCTTCCCCCGCGGATAGTTCACCGTCGATCAGTGACGAGACTTTTTCTGTAAAGCTGCAGTTCATATTAAGAGTTTCCAACTCCGGCGTATCTTGAAAGCCCTGACACCTTGTTCCAACGTTCTCTGAGCGCCGCACGCGCGCGAAATATATCCACCTTCACTTTGCTTTCGGAGACGTTCAGCACTTGTCCAATCTCGCGGTAGCTCAACTGTTCCTGCTCTCTCAGCAGCAGCGCGGTGCGTTGGTCTTCGGGCAAAGTCTGTAACATTTCCAGCACCAGCGTCTTTCGCTCCTGCGTTTCGTATTCCTGCTCGGGGTTGCGTGCACGGGGCCTCATGGCTTCAACCACTCGATCAAACAGCTTGTAGCGCGTGTGCGATTTGCGAAACTCATTAATCGCCATGTTGCGCGCAACCCGGTAGAGCCAGAAGCGCGCTTCACCCACCGGCATAGTTCCCCATGCCGTGCGATGTAGTTGCAGGAAACTTTCCTGTGCCAGATCCTGCGCCAGCGGCGCGCGGCCTCCCAATAAACACTCCAGAAAGCGGCATAGGCTAGGGTAGAAATCCTGAAACAGCATGGTGAACTCTTCG
>JBKPPU010000244.1:0-4824 GCA_046733695.1 Acidobacteriota bacterium | reverse complement strand
TCACCGAAGCTGATCTCGCTGCCACGAGTCGCGACGCCAGTCATGCGTCCACGCATCTGCTTCCGGTGCTTAACTTTCTTCGGCATCAACATAGCGGTTTACCTATTGATTCTCTGTTCTCGGTCTTCTGCCGTCCGATCCACCTTCGCGTTCGCGGCGCGTGCGCGGGCGACGCTCACGCTCGCCGGTTCGCGTTTCGTTGATCGGATCCGAACCCGTACCACGTGCCATCGCAGCCTTTGGATCCAGGATCTCGCCGCGATAGATCCAAACCTTCACACCGATCTGTCCGAAGGTCGTCTGCGCTTCCGCAAGACCGTAATCGATATCGGCGCGGAGTGTGTGCAGCGGAAGCTGTCCCTGCAGGTGCCACTCACTGCGCGCGATTTCAGCGCCATTCAAACGACCACTGACCTTGACCTTGATTCCCTGTGCGCCAAACCGCAGCGACTCTTCCACGGCCTTTCTCATCGCCCGGCGAAACGCAATGCGCTTCTCGAGCTGCGCCGCAATCTTCTCTGCCTGCAGTTGCGCATTGAGCTCGGGCTTGTGAATCTCCTGAATCGACACCAGCACTTCGCGGCCGGTCTTCGACGAAAGATCACTCTTGAGCTTATCGATCTCCGCGCCTTTGCGACCGATGATGATTCCGGGTCGCGAGGTGTAGATGATGATCTTGAGGCGATTAGCGGCTCGTTCGATATCGACGTGCGACACACCGGCGCCGGCGAAACGTCGCTTCAGATCTTTCTTCAACTTCAGATCTTCGAGCAAAAATTCGCCGAACTGCTTCTTCGCAAACCAGTGCGAATGCCAGTCTTTGTTGTAGCCGAGTCGAAAACCGTATGGATGAACTTTTTGACCCACAATCTTCTCCAGTCGTTACTCTTCAGTGACTTCTTCTTTACTTTCCGCCTTCTTCTTTGAGGCCTTCTTAGTCGCAGGCTTTTCTGTGGCCTCGGGACCTTCCTTCTTCGCTACTCGCTTTGCGCGCGGCGCCGCTGCAGCGCCACCACGTTTCCGGCGCTTGCTCTCAGCCAGCTTTGCCGGCTTCGCTTCCGCGTCGTCCTGCTTCTTCGCGCCCTTTGCCGGACGCTCGTCGTTGCTCAACGAAATCGTAACGTGACAGAAGTGTCGCTGCTCGCGATAGGCCCGACCCTGAGGTGCAGGTCTCACGCGACGCATGTTCTTCGTTGGTCCAATATCGACAAACGCGGTTCGCACCCACAGGTCATCCGGGTCGATCGAGACGTTCGCCTTTTCGGCTGCCTCGTTCGCATTCGCGATCGCGGAACGCATGCACTTCTCGATCTTGGCGGCGGCGCGCTTCTTCGAAAATCGTAAGATCGCCAGCGCCTGGTTGACGTCTTTGCCGCGAATCATATCCACGACAAGGCGGGCCTTCTGCGCCGACCCTCGCAAATATTTAGCACTCGCTGTTGCTTCCATCAGTGTCCTCTAATCCGTGTTATCCGTGGCCTATTTTGCGGGAGGTGCCGACGCGACCTTGCTCGCCTTTTCGACCTTCGTACCCGAGTGGCCCTTGAACGTCCGGGTCGGCGCAAACTCGCCGAGCTTGTGGCCCACCATATTCTCCGTCACGTAGATCGGCAGGTGACGTTTGCCGTTGTGAACGCCAAACGTCAGCCCGACCATGTCGGGAGTGATTGTCGAACGCCGCGACCAGGTCTTGATCACCGGTGGACGCTGTCCGCCACTGCGGGCTTTCTCAACCGCCTTGGTGATGCCTTTGTCGATGAACGGTCCTTTTTTGACTGAACGAGCCATTACTTAGTTCTCCGATCCTTCAGGATCATCTTCTGCGTTCGCTTGTTGCTGCGCGTCTTGTAACCACGGGTTGGCTGGCCCCACGGTGTTACGGGATTTCGTCCGCCAGAGGTCTTGCCTTCACCACCACCGTGCGGGTGGTCCACCGGGTTCATCGCCACACCACGAACCTTGGGTCGCAGTCCCATCCAACGCGATCTGCCGGCCTTACCGAGCGAAACGTTTTCGTGCTCAATGTTTCCGACCTGGCCCACCGTCGCCTTGCAGACGAGTGGAACTCGTCGCACTTCGCCTGACGGCATACGCAATTGCGCGTAATCGCCTTCCTTCGCAACGAGCTGTGCGAAGGTGCCTGCTGACCGCGCCATCTGCCCGCCTTTGCCGGGACGCAGTTCGATGTTGTGAATCTGTGTACCGAGCGGGATATTGATCAGCGGCAAAGTATTGCCCGGCAGAATGTCGGCATCAGCGCCGCTCATGATCGTCTTGCCGACTTCCAGACCTGTCGGAGCGATGATGTAACGCTTCTCGCCGTCCTGGTACGTGATCAGTGCGATGTGAGCGGAACGATTCGGATCGTATTCGATCTGAGTGACGCGTCCGGGCACACCGTCTTTATCGCGCTTGAAGTCGACGATTCGATAAAAGCGTTTATGACCGCCGCCACGACGACGCACCGTAATACGCCCGTCGTTGTTGCGACCTGAAATTCGCTTCTTAGGCTCGAGCAGAGACTTTTCGGGAGTCGCCCCGACCGTCAACTCGTCACGCGTCAGATACGTTTGGTATCGTCGCGCTGCCGATGTGGGTGTAAGTTTCTTTATGCCCATCGTGTTAGTCCACTAAATTGCTTCGCCGTAATCAACCGGCTTCTCGCCATGCTTCAGAGTTACATACGCCTTCTTCCAGGAAGGCTTGCGACCATAAAACCGGCCACGCCCGCGCGTCATCTTCCCCATGAAATTGATCGTACGTACGTGGTCCACCTTTACCTGAAAGATGGTCTCAACCGCTGACTTAATCTCGGGCTTGGTCGCGTGTCGATCGACGCGGAAGGTCAGCAACTGCTGCGTTTCCTGCGTTTCTTCCTTCGCAGCCAGCGCTTTTTCAGTAATTACGGGCGACTTGATGATGTCCCAAACTGTTCTCATGCCGCCTCCTGCTCAGTCTTTCGAGTTCTCTTCTTCTTCGCCGGCGCTGCTTCGCCACCTTCTTCGGGTTCGGACGAACCCTCCGTGGCGCCGCTGCCACCGAGCAACTGATCGAGCTCTGTCGCCGCGTCGCGCGAAAGCACCAGCTTGTCGTGATAGAGCAAATCGTAGATGTTCAAACCAAAACTGTTGACGACTTTCGCCCCGCCCAGGTTACGCGCCGACAAGATCAGGCTCTCGTTATCGAGCGAATCCACGATCAGCGTCTTGCCCTCCAGCCCGAGCGTCGTCAGCGAGTTGGAAAAATCTTTGGTCTTGGGTTTGTCGAGATTCCAGCCGTCGACTACGAAAACATTTCCTTCACGCACCCGCTCCGACAGCGCCGAACGCAACGCACCGTGGCGCATCTTCTTCGGCATGTTGTAGGACCAGTCGCGTGGCTGCGGTCCATGCACGTTGCCGCCGCCCTTCCAGAGCGGTGAACGCAGCGACGCGATACGAGCACGGCCAGTGCCCTTTTGCTTCCAGAGTTTTCTTCCGGCTCCCGACACATCACCGCGTGTCTTCGTCGCGGAAGTACCCTGTCGCGCGTTGGCCATGAAATTCCGCACGGCCGCGTGAATCAATCCCTCATTGAGAGGCGCGCCAAAAACAGCGTCAGACAGCTCGACCTCGCCAACCTCTTCATTTTTTACGTTGCGCACCTTGACTGTCGGCATACCAACTCCTACTTCTTCTTATCCGCTTTCCGGACCACCACGACGCTTCCATTCGCTCCGGGCACCGCGCCGCGAATCATCAAAATGTTGTTTTCAGCATCAACCCGCGCCACTGTCAGGCCTTTGGTCGTAATCCGCGCGTCGCCCATGTGACCTGACGAACGGTTCCCCTTGATAACTCGCGAGGGATAAGCCGAAGCGCCGATTGAACCGGGCGCGCGCACATTCATAGAGCCGTGCGACTCCGGTCCGCGATTGAAGTGATGACGTTTGATCGTGCCGGCAAAACCGCGACCCTTTGAACGCCCGATCACGTCAACCATCTCGCCATCAGCAAACTGATCCACGAGCACCTTGTCGCCGACGTTCATACCGTCGCCGCCGTCAATCAGTCGGAACTCTTTCAGGATTCGCGTCGGCGGAATGCCGCCACCAGTTTTCTCGAAGTGCCCGCGCATCGGCTTGCTAACGTTCTTCAGCTTTGGCGGCTTCTCATCCACCAGACCGAGCTGCACCGCATCGTAACCGTCAGGACCGGCCGCAGACTTCTTTTGCACGACGATACATGGGCCAGCCTTTATTACCGTCACTGGCGTCACTGTGCCGTCCGCAGCAAAGATCTGCGTCATCCCGATCTTTCTTCCGATGATCCCGTTAATCATTGTCGTTCAGTCCTATTGCCTGCCAAATGCCTTGATTTCAACGTCAACGCCGGCCGGCAAATCCAGCTTCATCAACGCATCAACCGTTTGCGGCGTCGGGTCGAGAATGTCCATCAGCCGCTTGTGCGTGCGAATCTCAAACTGCTCGCGCGACTTCTTGTCGACGTGGGGCGAGCGCAGCACGGTCCACTTGTTCTTCACCGTCGGTAAAGGAATTGGACCAGCAACACGAGCACCCGTTCGCTTGGCTGTTTCGACGATCTCGGTTGTCGATTGATCAAGCACGCGATGATCGTAGGCTTTGAGGCGAATTCTGATTTTTTCGTTCATAGGATAAATAGGTCCTATAGGTCCAATGGGACCTATTCAACAACCTCTGACACCGTGCCGGCTCCGACCGTGCGACCGCCTTCACGAATAGCGAACCGCAATCCCTTCTCCATCGCGATCGGCGCGATCAACTCGATCTCCATCGCGATGTTGTCGCCCGGCATTACCATCTCC
>JBKPPU010000243.1:0-13413 GCA_046733695.1 Acidobacteriota bacterium | reverse complement strand
CCACAAGCCAGTTGAGATAAGGTGTCGCTTCACTTACGAGCGATCCTGGACCACTTTGCATATCAGGAGGACAGGGACGCATGAGAACTGGTGCTCAGGAGGTTGTTTACTAATACGTAGGCGCAGGAACGCGGAAGTTTGCTCGAACGAGCGGCGCCAAAAGTGAAATGTGAGGGAATTGATGTTCGCGTATTGTTCGCGCGAGAAATTTGTTCACGCTTTTTGGCTATCTGTAAGTTGTTGAAATTAATGGTGGCCAGGGACGGAATCGAACCGCCGACGCCGGCCTTTTCAGGGCCGCCTACCGAATCGCGGAAGTGGTTTGAAATCAACGGATCTTGTTGACTATAACGAGCTTACGTCACCAGCGCTTTAGGCTGATGTAGGCTCGTTTGGTCTATTTTAGGCTTCCCGATGTACGCGTATTGTACGCGAGCTTCAGTGCGAGTTCTGGCGTAGGTAGTACCGCAGTCTGTTAGGGAAGAACAAGGTCTGCGTTGAACGGCGGATGTGGGTTTGGGATTATACGAAGACTCTTAGAAGGGTATACAAGTTTGGCGTCCCGTGCGGTCCGGCTCAATCAACTCGCCAATGCGGCGACCAACATCTCGCGACGAATCGAAAGATGATGCGGATCTCGTCTCGTGAGGACGCGGCCGACCGTGAGCGACGGATCGTATTCGGAGACCCAATCCATAACTGCTGACAAATCGATCAATTCGACATCCTCTCTTGAAGCCGCAACTACAGTAGCGTCCGCTGAAAACCTACTCGACGTGACTACCATGATTGATACGTCCTTCAAATCAGCAAGCTCGCGCGCTCCGAAAACTTCCCTGACCTCACGCAAGCCCACCGGGCGATGTCTTGCATACCTCTTGCATTCGACCAGAATACGGTGCCCTTCAGTAGTCTCAGCAAATGCGTCGAAGCCTCCGTCTCGGGTCGCTTGTGTTACACAAACGCGCCACCCCATGGCATTAAGTATAGTCCCGATTAGCAGTTCAAAGAGCCGGGGCTTTATCTCAAATATTGTTTCGGGATACCTTCGGATGCAGGACACTAGAACGTCATCTGTAATATTCAGTGCTACGAGATCCTTTGTATGCGGCTTACATCCCTGAATCAGTCGCCGAAGAATCTTAATCTTAACGACTAGGTTCGTTACGTGCTCGCCATACTCCCATTGGAGCATCTCTGAATGCGTCAAGCGATACAGACAAAGAGACAAATATTCATCAAGATCAACTGCGCTAATCTTGGCGTCTTCGATACCGTCAGCTTGCGCGAAGTCAAAGAATGCATATCCGAAACGCGACCAAAAGGGATGGTCTATCGCCACCCAAGGCATTTCAGCACCATCGAAGGTTGCATGTGCTACATTCGACAATGCAAAGACAGCGTTGGCGAGCTTCGCTCCACGGAACAGGGCGTGACGACAATCGGAACCAGCGAAGGATGTAAGTCTTAGCTTGGAATGACTAAAGTTCGTACCGATGAAGTTTATCCGGCTCAGATCGCGTGCGAACAGCCGCCGGTTCGAAAGATCTGCATTGCTCAGGTCCGGTTCGAAAAGGATATCATCGCGACACCTGCGCCAGTTGTCCCACGACCTTGAACCTTTACAAAATATCTTGAGATGCTCTTCGTCGCACATCTACAGACACCGTCAAAAAAGCCGCGCCACCCCTCCGGATATCTCTTCTGTTATAGGCTTGCACAAACTTGTGCAGGCCTCGATACGTCAACAAGAAGGTTGAACTGCACCTGAGAATCGTCGATCGAAAGCGTGAACCAGTGTTGCGTTTCTTACGCTCGTTTGTCGATTTTTAGGCTTCACCATGAACGCGTATTGTACGCGCGCTTGCAGTTTGCGCCGATGTTCTAAATGGATCAAGAACTTCTAAATGGATCAAGAACTTCGCTAAAGGTCTTGAGGTCGCCATCGTGAAGCTTTTTTAAAGCGGCATCCACGTCATCAGCCGTTGGAAGATTTTCAAATGAGAGCTCAGCCCTGAACCCCATCCTTTCGCCTACCCTCGTTAATCCCTCATTCAACGTTCGTAGAATGCCCTCTCGCAAATTGCAAAGAAACCTGTAAAAGATTAGTTGTCTATGCCAAACGTAATGTTCAAATCTGTACTCTGTCCCATAATTTCTGGCATTCCAACCTATCCGTTGTGTGACTTTCGCTACAGCAATATTCCTTGATAATGAATAATCGTCGAGTGAAAAGGGAATAGTTGGTTTGACCATATTCGGTAATGCAAATTCTGGAATAAGATTTTCGCCCGCAAATGCCAAGGACTGCATCATCTGGTCGTGTCCTGCCCTCACATTTTCGGGTAATTCGAACAACAAGACGCTCTCGGCAGGAAGATCAACCAGCTCTTCGCGTACATTAGTTCCATCCGCTATTGGCGTCGCCTGGTATTGTTGAAATTTACCTTTCTTGGTGATGAAACCCTTAGGTGCAATCAGGGATAATCGGAAAGAATCAATTTTTCCCTCGCTTGTCGATAAATAAACAATCTCATAAGCGGCTTGTCCATAAGCTATCAGTACCCCAGCACATTGTTTAGAGAATTCATATACAGAATATGTCAAGTCATTTCGGCCATAGCGACTTTCAATGGCTTTAATTAAAAGGGCCTCAACGCTCGGATCGGAGGCACTCAACTTGATCTCATAGTCCTTTTTCGTCCGCCTCGGAATCGGCAGTACTAATAACTGCACATCATCAATCAACATACTGGTCTCAGCCGCATAATAGTATCCAGATTTGTCTTTCAGATGCGGGCTAGCTTCGTTGTAAAACGGCACTGATTTCTGCGTGGAGATTAAGCCAGCCCTAGACTTCTTCTTCATCCTTTTCCTCTTCGTTTAGGCTTTCGTAAACATCGCGTATACCATCCGGTATTTTGATATCGCCTTTTTGTATTTCATCTTTGAAGTACGTGACCACAAATAGATCTCTTGCCTCTTCGTGCAACATACCTGATCGAGTTAACATTTGTATGATTTTGCTTGAGTGTTCTTCTTCCTCTTCCTCATTTGAGAACGGATCAGAGAATTCTTCTCGCATCAACCCTCGTTGCCTAAGAATTCTCTCTAACTGTTGCTGCCAAGAGGTTCGCGTTATTGAGCGGGGGAAAACTAAAAACTGATGATGTGTGCCAAATGTAATGAACAACTTTATGAGTTCAAGTCTATTAGTCGTACTTGCAAAATATTTATCCCAAGTCCCCTTAACAGTAGACCAGAAATCTTTTTCGTCAAGCGCGTCAAAAATAAGCGCATAGCCTGAAAGATCAAATAGATCTATTATGGGGTCCGCCCAATAGCCGAATCGCGTTTCATCATCAGCAATCTCGAGTTTCTTCTGACGATCGTGCGCCTCTAAGGCCGCCAGAAACGCTACTGGAAATATTTTTTTGAACAGATCTTCGTTACCACTAATCATCGACTTAAGGGACTCATCAGTTAAGACGGTATAAGCGTGCCCAAAATGATCAGGAAAATCATCGATTCTCGGTAACTTAATAATTGAATAGAGAAGGCTTGAGAACAACTCAACTAGCTGTTGGTGTATACCGGCAATCTTCTTTTGGTACTCGTCCCACGGGAAGTTCACCCAAGGTATATCAGTCAACTTTCTCGTTTTATCTAATTCCGCGCAATATCTTTGCAAACCGCCGAAATGGATAGCGAACTTATTGCAAGCCTCAAAGCCTCTCTCAATTAGATGGATTGCTATTAAATGCTTTTTCTGTTCGACAAGGGATTTCGCTTCTTCCAAAAAGACCTTATCTAGTTCAACTAGCAACGACTTTAATGTTGACTCTAAGAAGCGCAGGTAACTGAGTGTGACTAATTGTAGCTGAAACCATTGGGGCGTAAGGGGTCTGCCTTCAACCACTCTTTCAAAGTCGAGATATTTCTTTGCCGATTCTAACTGCTGCACAACTTTCCTGGGCAAGCCTGTTCTATAAAGACTCTTCACATTATTCTGATTAGCACTTTCGGTAATGGACGCAAAAACTTTCGAGTCCATTCTTTCGACCCCCTCTACCAGACCTAGTAAGATATTAATAAAGCTAAGTGCACAGAAATCGACTAAGGTGAGAGTAAACCGCAAGGGATCTAAATCGTTTTCAGAAGCTAAGTTCGGCACATCGAAGGTCTGTGAGTGCTTTTCAGTATTAACTTTGATTATTCGAAACAACAGCAGTGCTTCATCGATCGAATGATTTCGTGCCAGATTTTTGGTTACGTTTTGGAAGTGTTGAAATAGGGTAAGGGCGTTAAGTAGATCTTCCTTCTCGAAGAAACCCTTAAGAGCAAAATCTATGATTTTCCCAATCTCTTTCTCAACCCATAACAAATCCGGGATCTCTTTGGGGAACAGAGCGGTTCCCGTTTGCGTGGCGATCGACGTTTCCGAATGACTTGCAGTTAACCAATCTTTGTGCTGGAAAATCGTCTTGAACCATTTACTTTGACTCGGAATAAGATCCTTCTCAAACTCGTAGACAGTCAGCAGCCTCAGAAGTGAATTTGAAAGTTTGATGAGAGATTGACTCCGCAAATGCTCTTCGCCTCGGACTGTAATAATAAGGTTGCGGTAAGTATTTAGTGTTTGTTCCGCTCGTTTCTGAAAGTGCGCCTGAAACGAAGCATCGAGCCACCATCGGCCTTTTGTGGTTGCCTCCTCAATCCATTTAATTAAGTCTTTGGAGAGATAAAACACGAGAGTCGAAGGATCGAATAACTGCGTTACGCTTCGCCATTGCATAATGAAGCAGTAGGGCTCGCTAACACCGAGTGTAATTAGAAGGATGAGACTGCCGAAGCTCGGGGTGTATCCGATGACGATTAGACCGAATAGGATTACAGAGTACGCACCTGTGAAAGCAACAATTTGAATATACGCATCGCCTACTTTGTCGCGCATTATTAGTCCGCGAATGTCGCTGGTAACTTGCTTGTACGCGGAACTCAGAAGTACGTTCAAAGCAGTAAAGTACAAACCAAGGAAGGCGCCTGAAACCGTAATTATCGGACCAAGTAACACTCTGTAGCTAGTCGGATCAGTTTTGAGAAATCCTTTCAAAAAATCCCAGATTCTTATGATTCTTTCTGGCGTGTACGGCTTAAGGTGAGATTTGTTCTGCATGAGCAGATATGCCGCCATTTCGATTACAAAGACACATATAAGCGCAAACAGAAGGGGCTTGATGAATCCCTTCACAACTGTAATCCGTGCAAGCGTCCATTCTTTTCTCTCTTTTAAGGACCACCGGATTCTGAAACCTGTACTCCGCAAAAAGAAGGCAATTGCCCTCACTTTACTCAACAGCTTCCAATAGAAGCTAAACGACTGTAACTCTACAGTTCTCTGCTCACGACTTCGCAGCCATCTGAGAAGCGTGTCTCGTTTCGACGATTTCGATTTAGGCGGAAACCGGTTCATGAATGCGAGTTAGTCCACGGTGAGAGATTGTATAGTTTGGTGGTCACTAGACGAAAGTTAATGGTCGGGAAATCAATTACGAATAGTGTTAGCGAGAGGCCAAAGGTTCCTTTTAGCCTAGGTGGCGATTAGACTGTGCAACTATGGCCCCCAATTTCCCACGCCAAAAGAGGTGAGCGATAACTATGTCGTCGTCGTTAAAGAGAGCAATTTACTGTAATTCAAAGAAAACCTGCGGCATAGATAGCACTGTAAGGTAGTCAAAGGTACGCTAACGGATGATATTGGACGCTTAATGACGAGCGATGGTAGAGATCTGAAATGATGGCAAGTGTTGGAGACTCACCTCCTGCCACAGTGATGTGAGTTTGAAATAACTGGCGACAATCAAATCGACCCTTCGGATCCGACCAGGGACGTCCTAGCCACTAGAAAGTGAAATGCGCTCCGAACGAGAAAGGCTGCAGTTAGTTTTTTAGGAAGGAGCGGAAGCTTTGAGCAAAAATCGTAAGCAATGGTTAAACTCAGGCATTTATGAGGACGAGGCTACTCGCCTTAATCCCGATGAGTATGAACTATTTCCGTTGAAGGGAGATATGCTTCACGATCGGGCAATAAGATCATCTCGGTGGAATGATTCACGATGGAATCCCGAGCAGAACTTGGTGCCGATCGAGCGTTCTAAGTTTTCTCTCGAAGATTTCCGTAGTAATCCCTCGGTAGTCGTGGTAGATCCGCGAGTCATCGAATTCTTGTCAAAAGATCCCAAGAGATTATTCACACTCTCGCCACGCCAATTCGAGGAGCTGGTCGCGGAATTGATGCATAGACTCGGTTACTCCGTGCAACTTGGCCAACTCGGAAGGGATGGCGGAGTAGATGTATTCGCGGAACGTCCGTCAGAAGTCGGTGACGAACTTGTTCTTATACAGTGCAAGCAATTTCGCGTCGATCGCAAAGTTGGAGAGCCAATAATCAAACAACTACATGCTGATGTACATGACAGAAGCGCTACGCGGGGATTGGTTGCGACAACATCCTATTTCTCATCGACGGCACTCACCTATATCGAACATTATCGATACCGTCTATCGGGGGTTGATCAAGACGAATTGATAGAGTGGATGGTGCGCGTCCGAACGTAGTCTGTGAAACGGGTTTACAGCCAGCGCTGCTTCTGATTTCGGAGAGAGGGTCGTGGAGAATTTCCCGCATATACACCTTCAGTTGTCCTTTTCTCGACCGAAAAAACCCGATATCTAAGATCACCTTATTGTAAACCAGCCTTTCATCGATTTTTACAAATCACGTATGGAGCGGGGCGAACCTCGCTAAATGGGATCGCACCTTGTTGGAACGGTAGAAACAAGACACACACGCCCACGCTGTTTGTGTAGTTACTAAACTCTGCCTGCCGTGATCCAAGTTATCCGCTAAGGCAACCCGCTGATACGGTTTCGTTATCTGAATGTTTGTAGAAGTAGCGCGAAAAACTGGAATGCGCTTAGATTTCCCCTCAAACTTACCCTAAGGAGTCTACGCGAAGAGAATCTAGGCTAGGAGGATGTAATGGCTAAGGAAAAGCTTACAGGCAGAAAACGTAATACGCCTGAGCGACCAAACCTGTTTCTTCCCGATCCGTTAAACGGAGAGGGATTCAAACTGCCAAAACCTCCAAACTACGAGTTCTTAAGCAAAGTCAACTTTGATGGCGATGGAGCTGCTGGTGCCCCACCAGCAGGCAGCGGTTCGGGGAATGACGATCTGGATCTACTTCCCTATTTTGATGGCTTGTCAAAAACTCACCAATGCAGGATTTGCGACGGCCGCACTACCGTAACTGCTTTTGTGTCCAAGCTCAAGGAACGGGCCAATATAAACTGCCCGCTTTGTTTGGGTAAAGGAGTCTTGAGTGGACTAAGAAAACCTAAGGATGGTGAAGATGAAGAAGTAGTGGAACTGCTTCAGAGTTTGATGTTCGACATCCAAACACCGCTCGTACTTGAAATCGGAAGGCTAGTCACCGTCTGTTTAAAGCGTCTGGCCAAAGAATCTGCCGATTCGAGAGACCATCTTAATCCTACAGAGGTGACGTTCCTTATATCGGCAGTTTCGACGAGGAAGCGAGATCGAGCCAAACTGGTTTTGGGCTTAGACCATGAGTTCACGGTCCTTAGCGATCAATTACTGATCACCTCTGAGGCACAACGGGAGGGAGATTTAATCTTAACGGTGCGCGGCCTCAAAACGGGTTTTGAGTCGCTGAGACTGGAAGCCAGGCTGAGACGCCAAAGCTTGATCTTTGGCGGCACACCGGTAAGAGGAGGTTTTGAACGTATCAGGGGATTAATTCAGAAAATCTCACCGTGGCAATTCGGCTGGAAAAAAGAGGATGAGTCGCGAGATAACGGTCATTAAACCGGCTCCGTCGATTCGATTTTATAGAGCGTCGCGCAATCCCAACCCACGATGTGCTTCTTGCCGCGCAGGAAACCGCGCACCCGTTTAGGTCGTTTTGCCGCGTTCTCATAGAACGAGTAAACCTTGATAAATTGGATCTGCTTATCAAGCGTAAAGTCGTATCTTAATTGAAGTGAAACACCGGGTTCGATCTCTTTCCGATGCCAACTCTCCATCTCAAGTGAATACACCGCAATGACTGGCCACGGGATCTCCGTTTGCCACATCTCTCTTTCCTCGCCTTGAACTTGATCACGCAGTACTTCTATAACGCTGTCCTGCCGGTCGATGAGTTCTGCAACATTTTTCGCAATTGGGAGAATCTGTTGAATCCAGATCTCACTCCTTTTCAATCGAACCAGCACCTCACCGTCATTCGCTAGATTCACGATCACACTCACGAGCCGTTTCTGATCGGTTAAGGGTTGTTGCGTGATTTGAAAGCCGATAGAAATTCGCGGATACCTTTGTCGCTTCAGCCAGAACAGGCGGTAGGCCCATAAAGCTCCAATAAGAACTGCTGCGATTGTAAACAGCGATTGAATAGTCTCCAGAAACTCTTTGATCGCAGCATGGTTATTTTGCAGCCAATTCATGAGTATTGAGATGGGAGGATGCAGAGGTCAAACTAAACGTCTGCGAGATTCTAGCCTCGAATCTGATTCAAGGCCCAGGCTTAGCTAATTCTTAACCCTGACGGTTTCAGCGGCCTCAAAAATCCGCTCAACCGTTTACCACCCGCGGTTTGCAGCACGCTCATCATGAAGGTAAAAAACTATAGGCCTGGGTTTAGTCCACTGTCAAGATTACCCTCAAAGAATAAGCGGTCGAACCGATCGTCTCGACGTCAGTTGCAGCCAGGGAGCGAATGCTAGCGTGGCTTTCGAGCCGAAGTCTGTGGCGACGTTTTATCGCGAGACGATGGATGCCCTGTGGCAAGTAGGAATCGAGGTAACGGTTAATCGCCGCTGCGGCCTTTGTCGGATTACCTCCCGCGATTACACCCCGAGTTAATAGAGACTCAGGTTTTTGAGCTCACAGATCGAACTTAGAATGAAACAGTTCTCTCTTTAGTGTTCCGTGTAGACTACGTGAAGCCCAGTTGAAACCAGGCTGGTGCATCCCTTATCTTCGATTAGAACGGATGGCTTTTAGACTCAGTGGCACGTGTGCTGATGGAGACAAATATGCTTCTAAACCCCTTTGTGAACATCCCGATGGAAGACTTGATTCGCGTGATCTTGCAAATACCTTGCGAAGGATATGTTATGAGGATCGAGCACGAGTCTATGATGCCACGATTCACATGCTCGAACTCTATGACATGCTTGACCCTTTTTTAACACTACTCCATCTTATGCCTCGTGGTTTTCCATCACGGCTTTCCCGTCAAAAAGCTTTAAAGAGTGTTACTAGAGAGCAGATACAATGGCTTGTAGATCATAACGTTCTTTCGACACAAGTGAGTGAATACTATAGTTTGGTTGATGAGTTTCTTAGAATCCGGTTTATCATTGACCAAGCTGAAACACCTATAAAGAACGCGAGCTGGAAAAACACATTCTTGAAATACAAGATATGAAACAAGATGAGTTGACTTATGAGGACAGTTTTTACCCTGATTATGACGACGATTACGATGAATAATTGTTACTCCCGAATTATACCTTGATACTTGCAGTCCACAGTTTTGAACGAGCTATTTTCAGCGCGGGAATCAATCACTACAATCCAAGTCAAGTAGGCTTACACTAACTCCTAGTACGCATCCCGCCCAGGTACAAACATTAACTCACACATCCTAAATTCTCGCGCGAAATTTTTCTAGCCAACCAGAAAGCCAAATCAAAGAAGGTGCTGCGCACCTGAATACGAGAGACACGACACCCCCGCTCGCGTGGCGGTGGTGTCTACGGGGCGTGTATACATCGGCTTGGTCCAACCTTTGCGGTGCTTTACGCGTATACGAAGCCACACTGCCGCATGCGGGAGTGTGCACACTGTGCACGCGAAAGGAAACGAGAAATGAGCGATGCAAAGCGGACCAGATCCGTCAGTTTCAGGCTTACGCATGAGGAACACACACAAGTGGAGAGAGCCGCCATAGCCGCCGGCGAAGAGGTCAACAACTGGTGCCGGCAGCTTGCGATCACGGCGGCTCGCGAAGGCCCGCTGTTTGGGAAGACCGGGCGTCTCATCTATACAGAGCTCGCCATCCTGCGCTTTCTGATCGGGCACGGATTCAAGCTGCTCTTCAGTCGCAATGCAGCCGAGGCTTCCGCCTGGACCAAGCTGACGATGCAAGCCGATCAAAAGTCTGATGAGATCGTGCAGGAGTTATTGTCGCGTCGGAAGTAACTCGAGTGCCGGGATTCAGGGCAACGACTGCTTCATTTCCTGGGCACCTGCTCACGACTCGCGCCGACCAGAGCGTAAATAAGTTTACCGGAGTGGACGCCGTCGCTGTGATGCGGGCTGAACTCTCAACCTCAATATGTATGTAGAACACAACACCTGTGTGTAACTTGCAACAGGGTATCGCACTCGATTCTTCCAGGTAATCCTTACGCCTCTTAGCACTGGCAGCATTTTTCAACCGATCCGCATTTGCTCACTTTCATATTCATTCCGACTGTTTTCAGCAATACGGAGGGCACCACAACGGATGTGCGCATCTGTGTGGCACAGGGTATGCACTGACAATCACTGTACTGGCGAACACACAGCGGCAGTTAACGCTGGTCGAAAGTGATCCAGAAATGAGCATGGTCCGACCAAAAGTTTGCGACCGATTAGACGCGTGCAAGTTGAAAGCAAATATTTTTGCTCGCGGCTGGAATTTGGACCTAAAACTCCCGTCTATATACAACAGAAAAACGAAATCACTCTCCCCAGCAATGATTCCGTCATAGACCACGCCGGGCTTTAGCGTTTCCTCCTTTCCGTTCAGCCCCGCGCGTTCGTAACAACCGAAGACCTGGACCAAAGCCTCTTGCGAGGTGAAGGGAGAACTACGCTTTGAAGACTAAATTACGATTTCTTACCGAAGAAGGTCACACCCGCGCCAGGAATACTTTTCAACGAGTCAGACTGTTTGCCGCTTTCATGTTTCTGGCTGCGGCACTCGCTGGCGTGGCGCTCCATTTCTACTGGGTCAAACCAAATCTGACGCCCCTGCAGCGCATTTATCTGCGGCAGTACGTGCGCAGCACATTCAAGAGTTACATGCCTCGCTCGCGCTCGCGTTACACCTTCCTGACCGGCGTAGTGCGCGACCCAAGCAACGGCCGCGACGTCCGCATCATGTTGCACGATGGCTTAGTCAAAGCGGACTTTGACGACGAAGGTCGCATCAAGGTCAAGAACGGCTATCCCGTCTTTTATCTGCAACCCGACGCCGAGGTAAAAGAGTTTGCCTGGACTAACGAATTCCTGATCGATGCGACCGCTTACGCGTGGTTTCGTCGCCTCATCTACGACGACTTAAGTCTCATCGATCTCTGGCGTCCTGCCTGGCTGGGCGCGATCGTAATCTTTCTCTCCGGCACTGGCGGCTTGACCGGGCTTTACCTGTTTGCGCAACGCCGTTACGTCGAGGGTCAGCCCATCCGAGGCACGCGCGAGCTCTCGCCACGTGAGTATCGAAGAGAGCACCGGAAACACACCGGCTACGCCCTCACGGTCTATCCGCAGGGGATGAATCTACGCGCCCGAGCGCAAGACTATTTCGGTTTCAAGCAGCGCTCTTACACGTTGACCGTGCCCCGCGAAGAAGAGAATGAAGGCTTCCTCTTGCTCGGCGATCCCGGCACCGGCAAGAGCCAGATCATGCACCAACTGATCGATGAGATTGCGAGCCGCAAAGAGTTTGAGGCGATCGTCATTTACGACCCGGTCGGCGAGTTTCTGGAGCAGCATTACGATCCCGAGACTGATATCATCCTGAACCCGCTTGATGCGCGCTGCCCCTACTGGAATCCGGTCGATGAGATCGAGAATGTGACGGACGAAACGAGCGCCCCGGAGCGCTACTTTATCGCCGAGAGTTTCTTTCCGGATCATCCCCACTCCTCGCCCACGACGCAGTTTTTTAACAAGGCAGCACGCAGCATCTTCGCTCACCTTTTGGGGTTCAAACCATCGCCGGAACGGCTGGTGCAAATGCTCACTGATGAGGCACTGATTGACGCCTGTGTGGCCGGCACAGAGCACGCGCATCTGATCGATAGAACCGCCAAAGCGCAGCGTGCCGGGGTGCTCGCCACCCTCTCGGAAGTAGGCGCGTCCTTAAAACTGTTACCCACGCTTGAGCAGTGCGACGGGCGCAGGTTTACGTTCCGCGAGTGGGCGCAACGGCGCCGCCGCTGCATCTTTATCACCTCGACACAAAGCACCCGCGAAGCGCTCAGAAGAACTCATGCCGCCTGGTTCAATATCCTGTTCGGCAAACTGATGGGAACGAGCGTAACCACCTCAGGACAGCGTCCCTGCTGGGTCATGATCGACGAAGCGCACTCGCTGAAACGATTGCCGGCGCTGGAAACCGCGCTGGTTGAGGGCCGCAAGTATCGCGTCAAGATCGTGCTTGGCACGCAGAACAAGACACAGATCGAGCAGTCCTATGAACGCATCTCCGCCACCATGCTGGCTGCCTCACACACGAAGAGTTTCGGCCGGGTCAACGAGTCGGACTCCGCGCGTTGGGTGTCCGACATGATCGGCCAGCAAGAGATCGAGCGGCCGCGCGTTTCCACGACCGCCTCGGTCCAGGCTTACGGTCGAGACTCACTCAACTATGCGCCCGGCATCGAGCACAACTCGGTAGTCAGCAAGGAGCAGATCATGGCCTTACCAAATCTGCATTTCTACTGGAAGTACGGCGACGCCGTCGTGCCGTTTCGGATTGAGCCCATCAAGCGCCCGAAGCGGGCTCCTGCTTTTGTGCTGCGTCAGCCCCGGCCAGTCGCTGACCTACCGCAACCGCTACCAGCGCACGCATCGGCCAAAGAAAACGATCACGAGCAAGTCGATGAGCTCGAAATCGCTCCCCAGGACGCTGACCCGCTCGACACGCGATTCTGAGGCTGTGCGCCATGATGACGATGAGCAGAGCAATTTCGGCAGGGCAGGCGCTGGACTACTACCAGCAGGAGTTCACGAACTCCAAAGACAACTACTACAGCGAAGCCGGTGAAGTTAAAGGCCGCTGGAGTGGGCGTCTCGCCGATGAGTGGGAACTCAAAGGCGAAGTGACGAGCGAACAGTACGAACGGCTGGTTGCCGGTCAGGATCCACACACTGGCGAACAACTGGTACACGCTGTGAAGGCGCGAGAAACAGTTAACGAGTTCGGCGAGAAGATCGTCACCAGTGAACATCGTGCCGGATGGGACGCAACCATCAGCGCGCCGAAAAGCGTTTCGTTAGCCGCGCTCGTCGGAGACGACGAGCGCGTCAGGGACGCTCACCGCGAGAGCGTC
>JBKPPU010000242.1:0-7703 GCA_046733695.1 Acidobacteriota bacterium | reverse complement strand
CGGGCGGGGGCCTCCCACAGCCCCCACCCTAAGGCCACGTGTCCTCACCCCACGCGACCACTTCGTCCACCGGGGAGGTGAACGCATGCGGATTATGCAATAGTCCGACTAAAGTTTCAACCTGGTTATTTATTTTTATGGCAACACGCAACAGACGTTGCATTGAGGTTGCAGTGCAGAAAAAACTTATCGACCTTATAAGTAACTTCAATTGAGAGTAGTGAGGACAACTGGCTCTACTCTCAATTGAGATTTCTCGTCTTACCGTTCCCTATTTGCAACACCTGGTGCATCGCCCGCCTGGGCCACTTCCTGTCCCTTTCCCTCCGCATGGGCCAAGTCAGAAAACGCCACAATAAAGAGCAGCACCGCTATGCTGACGGTCGACAAAATATAAAGAATGGCCGTGCGTTCAAGATAAATCAGGGCGATTATGAGGGCCGCGACACCTAACGACCAGAGGGCCGTGATCATTTTTCGACGCCGGCGATCGCCGGATATTGTTCTGCGATTCATTCTCCAACTCTTCCTTAATAAAGTACTCTGCTAGGCAGGTAGGTTCCCGTGTTTGTTATTGCTCCGGTCAGTGCGCTGAAGATCGTTGGACCGATGCGACTCGCGGAAAACATACCCGATTCCGACACTTCAATCACGTCATATGGCTGAAGTAAAAAGTCAGGCTTTTCATTCTTTTTAATGGCGGCCACGTCGACGTGAATCACTTCCTGATTCGGGCTGCCCGCAACCTGTCGATATATTCTTACGTCGCTCAGTTTCGCTTCTTTGCGCGGGCCTCCCACCATAGCTAAGGCGCGGCTCAACATTAACTGATCGCGAAGATAGAGACCACCAGGCGACAGCACTGCACCGGTAATGTAAACAGGCTCGGCTTCGGTCACCAACACGTAGTCTCCGGGACGAATAAACGGATTGGCGTCAGGTAAGCCGGCTCTTAGCTCCGAAATTTTCACAATCTGGAGCGGAATTCGGGTTCCGTCGATTGGCGCTGCCAGAGCTTCTTCGCCGGGTTCGGGACACATCAATGGTTCGGTGTGAAGAATTTGAATAGTGCCCGCGGCTCGTTCGGTAAATCCCCCGGCAACAGCCATCAATTCGTTCAACCGCACTTTTCGTTTCATCTCGACGCGTGTAGCCTGCCGCACCGCACCGAAAACCGTCGCGGGCTGCCGGCTGTTTCGTTCGACGATACGCACACTCACCTGCGGATTATTGATGAACTTTGCGTAAGCGACCGTGATGTCTTTCTGGACGTCTTTCTCACTGCGACACTTCGCTTTAATCGGCACCTCAAGAAACGGCAGCGAACTAAGATTGCCATCACTGTCGACCTGCGCGGTGCTGCTTAGATCCGACTGGCCAAACACCCGGACATCAACTACATCGCCAGGGCCAAGCAGATACGCCTTGAGTCCCTGAATATCCAAACCCGGAGATTGTGGTGCGACGGGGGCCGAAGGTTGAGACTCCTGTGCGTAAACCGAACCAGCCAACAAGCACAGCAAGGCGACCACCAACACTAAAGATTTCTTAACTTTCATTCTCAGTTCCTCAATAGCTGAAGCTTAAATCCCAAGGGGCTATAGCCAAATAGTCGACTACGGTCTCGGCATCGGTATAGAGTTTCGCATTGGACCCAGAAATATACCAGTGAGAACGTCTATTACCCGGATGCCAGTCTCCGAAACATCAATCACGTCGTAAGGTTTCAAAAGAACGTCCGGAAGTTCGTTCCTCTTAATCGCTCCAAAATCGACTTTCAGTATTTCCTGGTCAATCGATCCGGGTAGCTGTCTGTAAATCCTAACTTCCGAAACCTTTGCTTCTTTTCGCAGGCCACCAACCGTCGCCAGCGCACGACTCAGAGTCAAATTGTCTCGCATCATGATGCTGCCAGGTGACACAACGCTGCCCGTGATGTAGACCGGCTCGGCTTCAGTTACCAATACGAGATCGCCGGGTCTGATGACTGGATTGACCGTGCCTTTCAGCAAATCTGAAATCCTGACTATTTGAAGCGGTATCGTGGTGGCATTGATCGGCAAGCCCTCGGCTTCCTGTCCGGGCTCGGGGCACATCACCGGTTCCGTATGAAGTATTTGAATCGTGCCGGCGGCGCGTTCGCTAAAACCTCCGGCCGCTACAATCAACTCGTTTAGTCTCAGCTTGCGAATCGTCGGAACCTTTGTGCTTTGTCGCACGGCTCCGGAGATGGAGACCGGTGTCCGGCTATTTCGCTCCAGGACGAGCACACTGATGAACGGCTCTTTAATAAACCGGTTGTAAGCGGTCGTGAGATCCTGCTGGAGCTGCCGTTCGGTGCGGCACTTTGCTTTGACCGGATCGATAAACGGCAACGAACTGACGTAGCCGTCGCCGTCGACCTGCACACGTCTCGTCGGCGTCGTCATTTGATCGATCGTGATTTCGAGCAAATCACCTGGTCCAAGGAGATACGGCCGAGGTGCTTGAGTTTCTGCGGTAGCCGGCTCTGGTTTCGAAGTTACGGGCTGCTGCGCCTGAACTGCACCAAATACGCAGCATGCTACTACGATCAATGGGCCAACCAGTCGTTTAATGTTCATAGCAATTCAGCTTGTTGAGAGGACTAAGGGTGCCGTTCCGTAATTTTATGTCGCCTGTGCTTTTTACGACGGCGGAAGCTTCCGGGCAACGCAAAACCAGTAAAAAGTAAGTTGCAATGATCGCACAAAAGGTGGTAGATGCCAACCAGACGCATCGGGAAAGGGGTCTTTTTGTAGCCTCTGCGAATGCGTGAGCTACCACATTTCGGGCACTTCTGCGTAAACATTAATTGCTATCCCGGCCAGCCTCTTCCGGCCTTTTATGGGAGCCGTTGTTGGACCGCAGACGCGCTTTCAACTTCTCGATTTCACCTTCGATTTTCTGCGTTCCGGCAAGACGGACTTCTTCTTTTACCACATCCTGATTGAGATAAAAGAGCGCATCTCGGTAACGGTCGATCGCACGACGATAGTGTCCTTTGAAAGCCGATCGCTCGGCCAACTCAACCCAGTGGGCCACCTTCACGGATGCAATAAACTCGCCGATCGCAACTCTCGAATCGTTGAGTTCCGTCTCGTCAGGATAGATTCGCAATGCCGAGTCGATACAATCAATCGCGCGCGTAGCAGTCTCGATCTTCTCGAACGTTCGCGCACGCTGTTGGGCCTCGTGCGTCAACAACTGAGACTGCGTCCTGGCCCATGTCAATAGATGGTGGCGATGCAATGCGCGCACTCGTTCCTGACCGGCTCTCAGTGCAATTCCCTTTTCACTCCCAAAGCTTCCCGATCTAATTGCTTCATCAGAGCTCGCCAGATAATCGTGACAGAGCTGAGCTACGTCGAGATGCATTTCCGGAGTTGAGCCGGGACGATCCGCAGCCGTTGATTGTTTCTGAATCGCACGCAACGCGGCGGAGTGCATCGACGCAGAAAATCCTTTTTTCTGACTGCGTCCACTTTCACGAGAGCGGCTCGGCGACTTTTCGCCAATACCGTTCTCCAGGAGATAGCGCGTCCACGCGCGGCGCATCACGACTTCGCGCGCCGATAACGCAACCAGCAGCACTACACTCGCCGCGAGGCCCGCGGGCAGCCAGGGAGCTTCGTCGCCACCGCTGACCAGAATCCACCAGAGCCCGAAGAAGAGTCCAACCGAAATTACGATTGCTGAAATCAGGTATCCGGTACTTGAGGGCATCCGACTGCGAGTCGCCGCCCGATGGGGCGCGTCATCAGGAGCACGCGAATGAGATCGCGGGTTTCTAGGGAAAAACTGATCCGCCGAGTTGTTTGGCAACTACTAACCTCAGGGCTGCATGCGCCCGACCGGGACCTGAAACTTCAATGCAGACGGTATCGCCGCATTATCCGGGGGGATGACCTCACCACGCTAACAGGGTAATAATAGTCAACTTTTTAGGATTGTGCTGTCAATATACGACCTACTTTGGCAAGGAACCAACAAAAATGAACGAGAAACAGTTCAGCGGCAAGGTCGCCTTCGTGACCGGCGCCACCTCGGGAATCGGGCAAGCGTGCGCAATTGCTTTTGCAACGGCGGGAGCAAAAGTCGTGTGCGTGGGACGAAACGCAGAGGCTCTTAAAGACGTCGAACAGAAAATTCGCGAACTCGGCACGGAAGCTTTACCGATTCAGGCAGATCTCTCCCGCGAACAGGAAGCAGGGCGGGTGATTCAGCAGGCAATTGAGACCTTTGGCGGGATCGATGTGCTCGTTAACGCTGCGGGACATATCAGCAACGGGACGATCGAAAACACGTCGCTGGAAGCGTGGGACGAGATGATGAACGTCAACGTTCGCGCTTCGTTTCAGTTGATGCAAAAAGCATTGCCGAGTTTGATTGAACGGCGCGGCAACATCGTCAATGTGTCGAGTGTTACGGGACTACGCGCGTTTCCAGGTGTGTTGGCGTACTGCGTTTCAAAGGCAGCGTTGGACCAGTTAACGCGATGCGCTTCGCTGGAACTCGCGGCGAAGGGCGTGAGAGTCAATGCTGTAAACCCGGGCGTCGTGGTGACAGAGATTCACAAACGCGGCGGCATGAATGACGAGGCGTACGCGGCATTTTTGGAACACTCGAAAACCACGCATCCGCTTGGTCGCACCGGACGACCGGAGGAGATTGCGTCACTGGTTCTGTATCTCGCTTCAGAGCAGGCTTCGTGGATCACTGGTGCAACCTATTCGATCGACGGCGGCCGCGCACAGACGTGCGCCCGCTAAAATAGCGGGGGCAAGCCCCTCTTCCTGACCTGTTCTTTGCTTAGGCTCGTTATCTATTTCAGGCGTCTGGGATTAACAAGTTAGGAAGAGGGGCTTGCCCCCGCTCTTCTTCCTATAGGACCTATTCTTCAAACTGCTATACTGCGCGACTCAATGAGCACTCCTGCGCCAACAATCGTCATTCGCACCTCGCCGCAAATCAGCGCGATTCGTCTCGTGCTCGCAATCGTGGCCGGACTGATCGCACTGTTTCTCGGATTGCTGGTCCTGCTCCTGATCGGCATTGAGACCGGGCCGGTAGCACTGTTACTTGGATTATTGGTCGCAACGATTCCGGTTCCGCTCTACATCGCGCTTGTCTTGTGGATCGATCGCTACGAAGCAGAACCACTCTGGATGCTGGCGACAGCTTTCTTCTGGGGCGCCCTCATCGCGACTTTCTTCGCGTTCCTTTTAAACACAGGCACCGGAGGCGCCGTCGCACTGCTGGCAGGTGAGCAAGCCGGCGAAGCATTCTCCGCAGTCGTCTCCGCGCCAATCGTTGAGGAAACCGGCAAGGCGTTAATCCTCTTCATCTTCTTCTTCGCGAAGAAAGATGAATTCGATGGAGTCGTCGACGGAATCGTTTACGCTTCAATGTCGGCGCTGGGATTCGCAATGACTGAAAATATTCTTTACTACGGTCGGGCTGCACTCGGCGGCGTTGACGCGTTGACAGCCAACTTCATCATTCGCGGTTTCTTCGCGCCGTTCTCGCATCCGTTGTTTACGAGTTTGACGGGAATCGGATTGGGCCTTGCCAGACAATCCACCAACACCGCTGTGAAATTGGTCACACCCGTGATTGGTTTGTTGATGGCGATCTTCATGCACAGTATTTGGAACGGTTCGGCCGTGTTGGGCGGCGGTGGTCTATTCCTGATCACTTATATCGTCGTCATGGTGCCGGCGTTCATCATCATGCTGGTTGTGATCGGACTGGCGCTGCGACGTGAAGGACAAGTCGTGCGCGAGTTTCTCGTCATTGATCTCGAGCGCGGTTTCTTAACAGCTGAAGAGTACAAACAGCTCGGTTCAATACTGGGAAGAATGGGCTCATCGTTCAACTCTTTGTCACAGGCTGGTATGAAAGGTTGGCGCGCCCGCATGCGTTTTAATCAATTGGCAAGTGAACTGGCTTTTCATCGCAGTCGTGTTGCGAGAGGCGTGCATTCTGCGAATCAGGATGTGCTCGAGGTTGAGACCGCCTACTTGCATGCGTTGCAGGGCCTTCTGAACGAACTCCGGAGCCGCTGAACGAACCAAGGAGCCGCTAGCTTGCATTCCTCCTGTTTATTAGTGCTCGCTGGCTATCCACTTTCTGTCTTATACTTGGCGGCGGTTGCGCAAGGCATTTCAGCAGAGCTGAAAGCTCGTGAGAATCCAACTTCTACCCAGCACCTTTGATGCCCAGGGAGTGGCAACCCTGGAGCAACGTCTGACTTGTTTTCTAATCGACGACTGCGTAGCGGTTGATGCGGGCAGTATCGCGCTGGCTTTGCCAAACGACCGGCGGTCCATGGTCAAGGACATCATCGTCACTCATCCTCACATGGACCATATCGCTACCCTGCCGATATTCATCGACGATCTTTATCCGAGTTTGCAGCAACCGATGCGTATCTACGCTACCGAGGAAGTCATCGGCCTCCTCGAGCGCGATGTTTTTAACTGGAACGTCTATCCGCGTTTTTCCGAATTGAAAAACGATTATGGTCCAGTAATGGAATACGTTCCGATGCCGATCGGAAAACCATTTCCAGTGGCCCATCTGACGGTGTGCGCAATTCCCGTAAATCACATCGTACCGACTGTTGGTCTAGTAATTTCCGATGGCACGAAGAGTGTCGCATTCAGTTCCGACACCGCCGAGACCGAAGAGTTCTGGAAGATCGTGAATCAGATGAAGGATCTTGACGTGTTGTTGATTGAGGCGTCGTTCCCGGACCGCATGTCCAAGCTGGCTCACGTCTCACGTCATTTTACTCCGGCGACGTTGGGCCGGGAGTTAAAGAAACTAACGCACAACGGCATGGACATCATGGCCGTCCATCTCAAGCCAAGCTATCGCGATGAGATCATCGAGCAACTCAACGCTCTCAACATTCCGAAATTGTCTGTGATGGAACCCGGTAGGGTTTATGAGTGGTAAGGCCTAATCCCGCTTGGCCGGCCTGTCAAACTGAACGGCCTCAAATTCTTTCTCCGCGTGCTCGCAGTCAACTCCGTGCAGCGAAACCCGCCCGCTTGAGAGTAACTCTTTAACTACGAACGTGCGCTGGTCGCGATCGCGTCCCGGCATCAGTTCAGCACGAAACGTGACCTCCATTCCCGGTCTGGCCCAAACATCGCCGGATTTCTTTTCTGTCAGCACGTTCTTTTTCTTCCAGTAAGCACTGACAGCGCCGATGGCTCCTGCGCCAATGGCGAAACCGCCGAGAAGCCACCTCGTACGCTGTTTCATTACAACTCGCCTATTCGCAGAGCGGATCCAGCCGAGCGCTGATCGTCGGCAATCCACTCAACGCGCGCTCCGCATTCAGTGGCGTGAAGCTCGCCCAGTCCGGAGGAACATTCGCTTCGGAGAACACAGCCTCAACCGGACATTCGGGCACACACGCGTCACAATCAATACAAGTCTCCGGATTAATCACCAGCATGTCATCATCGAGGTGAAAGGCCTCCACCGGACAAACAAGCGCGCAATCAGTGTAACGACAATTAACGCTCGGCTCGGCGACGACGTAGGTCATATAAGCTTTGACTCCTTGAACAAGAGGGTTATGAAAACGTCACGTGAACAAATCTTAACCAGAAACACCATGTGGAGACAATTGTTGATTGAGGAGTTCAACTTATATTATTAATCTAACG
>JBKPPU010000241.1:0-10324 GCA_046733695.1 Acidobacteriota bacterium | reverse complement strand
GTCCGTGAAAGCAACTTCGAGACCAACACCGGCTTTGATGAGTTGAGCGATTTGTAACAACGAAGTGCCGAATGGATTGCGTGGATAAACGGCTCCGTTTTCGGGTTGGTATTGCGCCGGATTCGCCTTCTTCAAAAAGTTGACCGCTTCGAAAGTTTCGCGGCCCATGCCTGCGAGCGAATCGTTTTCGCGTGCGTAGATCGCTTCAAAGCCACCCTGCAGGTTTGCAGACGACTTGCCGCCGCGAATTGCAAAGTCGGAAATGCTCGACATCGCCACGGCAGGCGCACGTCCCTGAAGCACGCGCGGCATCGTCTTCGTCACCGACACCGCACGAAAGAGGGATCGCTCCGGATCGTTTTTGCTTTGCAGGTAACGATTCAGCCAGCCGTCGCTCGTCGACTTCACGCCGGGAGTCGCCGATTCCATGTAATCCTGCGCGTCAAAGTGTGAACGAGTATTGTCCGGTGAACCCGCGGCATGAACGATTGCGAGTCGCTTCGAATCCCAGAGCGATTTGAACGGGCTCAGCGACGGATGTAAGCCGAAGAAGCCGTCGAGATTGATCGCCGCGTCAGCATTGCCTGTCTCAGGCTTCGGTATCGCGATGGAAGGTCGCAACGAATAGTAGTTCGACTCGCCAAACGGCACGACCATGTTCAGACCATCGACCGCGCCACGTTGAAAAATCGCGATCAGCGTCTTGCGCTTTTCACCGGTTAACGCGTTACCTAAAACCACGCGCTCGAGAAACGCCGGCGCCGAAAGCGACATGCCAACGCTTGCGAGTGCAATACTCCCTGATTTAAGAAAGAATCTGCGATTCATAATTACTGCCTCTGAAATTCCGGTGTTCCCAAAATTAATCCGACCACCTTAGTAACAGGGTCCATAGGATCAAGTTGCTTCAGCAACGTCTCACGCGTCGGCGATGAGATCTCGCCCGCCAGCAGAGACTTTAGATACTCGTCCATGACTTTCGACTGATCGCCGTTCACCTTTGAAAGACTGACGCGTGTTCCGGGAATTCGATTATTTGCCAGGGCGAGCCCGAAATTCATTCGCTCGAGCAGAGCACCGGTATTCACCCAGCTTTCGGCGGCGTCAGAATAACCGTTCGGTGTTTGAAATCCGTAAAGAGGCTCACCCATTCGCGCGATCCATTGATGTGTTTGCGGGCCGCCGTTTGTTTCGGCGCCGAGTGTTCTGATCGCGCTGATCACCAGTTCAAAAGGTCGCTTGATCTTCGCACGATAGGCTTCCGTCGAGTTGAACTCCTTCGAGAAGAAGATCGTCTTCAACGTCTCACGAATGTCGCCATCTGTTTTCGTGAAAGTCGCCGCGGCGCGATCGACTAGAGCTTGCGGCGGATTGTCTGAGACAAAGTGGCGCACGAGTTTCGTCGCCATAAACTTCGCGGTCGACGGATGATGTGCAAGGATCTCGAGCACCATCAGGCCGTCCTTGATTCCGCCCCCCGCGGGAATCTTGTGGCCCAATACGATCTTCTCGCCGTCGTCGTGAACTCGCTGGTTGAAGAAAAAAGTACCGGCATTGCCCGCATTGCGACGCCCGCCTTCGCCCATCATGCCATTCGCAGCCGCAGCGCCGCCGCGTGGCTGGAAGATGGTCCAACCGGTAAAGCAGCGCGCCACTTCCTGTACGTCCTTCTGCGTGTAACCACCATCGACGCCGAGTGTGTGCAATTCCATCAACTCGCGCGCGTAGTTCTCGTTGATCCCGCGCCGCTGTTGTTGTGGCTGCGGCTGGCGATCGGCGAGCAATCTTTGCAGTGGACCACCGCGGCCACGATTCGCATTAGCGTTGGGACTGACACTCTGGAAGTTGTCGAGGTAGAAGAGCATCGCCGGGCTCTGCGCTGTGGCTTGCAATAACGTCGAAAACTTCGCGAGGGCATTTGGCCGAATCGTGTCGCGATCGTAGGCCGGCAGCAGCCAGCGATCGGCGCCCTTGCCCGCGAACACGTTGAAGTGGTTGGTCCAAAAATCGACCATCACTTCCTGGAGCTGTCGCTCACTGTAAACCGCACGGAGAATTCTCGAGGCGTGTAACTCACCGATGATGCGTTGCGGTTGTTGTAGTCCGTTCTCGCGGTAATACTCCTGAATTGCTTGCCGGTACTTTTCGTTCTCTGGATTGCCTAACGGAGGCGGCGGATTCTGATTGTTTCTTGCGGCCTCGGGCGCCATCTCCTGTGCGGGCATCGAATCGCGCTTCAACGTGTTGGGGGGCATCTCGGTCGACGTTGAATTCTTGGCTCCCTTCACGCGATTCTCACGCGCTTCCGCCAGCTCGGCAGGCAACTTGCCGCGCTGTTGAAGCTGGCGCAGTAACTGGCCGGGATTTGGATACTTCTCGTAGAGCTCCGCCGTGGTCATGTTGAGGACACTCAGATCGCTGACTTTATTCTCCGCAACCGTGTCGGCGATTTTTTCCGGATTGAGCTGCTGGTTGATGTAGTTGTCGAGCCCCATCGACTTCACGCGTTCGACGTCGCCGGGGCGGGCGCCAAAGCCGAGCCGGTTGAGGACGTGGACGATCTGCTGTTGCTCAGTCAAATTCTGAGATTTTGCACGCTTTTGACCGGAAACCAGGGGCTGCGCAGCCGTGAGCGCCAGGAGCAGCATGAGCGTTACGGTCTTTTTGAAGTTCTTGAATTTCATGTCCGGTTAGACGCAGGGGCGCCGCAGTTGGTTGAAAAAATCCGTAATCAATCCGCGAAGATCCGCGTTACAGGCTTGAGCTGGTCGGGGCGGGCGCTGCTCTTCCTACAGGTTTCGGATAGGTCACCGGGCTCCGGTTTCCATCCTTATCGATCGCGCGGACGCCGAAGAAATAGTTGTCCTTCGACATTCCCTTCATCGTGAAGTTGTTGACGTTGCCGATGGCTTTTGAATTAGTCCACACGGGCGCCGTAGTGTCGCGCCAGACAATCTCGTAACCCGCCAGATCGGGTTCGGTGTTCGCGTCCCATTTCAATTCCGTATCATTCTGTAGACGCTGCGAAAGGATCGTTACGCCTTTCGGTCGCGAAGGTGCCAGCGCGAGTGCCGCAAGCGAAGCAGCATTTACACGGGCAACGTTCGCCACGTACGCAAAGTCAACAAACTCCGGCAGGTCTCCAAACTGCACTCCATTCTCCACGCGCACGTTCTGATGTTGGTGCCGAAACTCCTCATTCACTTCCGTGAAGCGCACGGCCGGATAACCGCGTTCGAGAAACGGAATGTGGTCGCCGCCACGTCCATATCGATCGCGGCGGTAAACAAGCATCACCTTAAACTGTGGTAGAAACGTTTCCTGGGTCTCTTTGATAAATCTCGCCAGTTGCCTCGAAGCGGAATCATTCTCTCCACCAACACTACGTCGTGTCGTCGCCTCAGCAGCCGTTTCGTTCGAGGGAACACCTTCAGAGAACACTCGCACGTTGCCACGATCGCGAACGCCATTGCCACCGAGTGTGTTGCCGACGATGTCGTTGGTGAACATCGCATCGACGTTCCAATTCTTCTGTTTTGCCTGTTCTGCAAAATGCGTGGACCCGAGCAGACTCTGTTCTTCACCCGCAACTGCCATGAAAACGATAGTGGCATCAAACTCATACTTCGCCATCACACGAGCCATCTCGAGCACCGCGGCGGTTCCAGAAGCGTCGTCATTCGCGCCCGGCGCATCGCACTTCGCGTCAGTCGGAGTGTTACACATCGAATCGTAATGTCCACTGACAACGTAGATCCGATCGACTGACTGGGGTTGCGTTCCTTTTAACGTGGCGACGACGTTCGTGACGATTGTCGGTTGCGGCACGCGCGCCGCTTTCGCCTGTTCGTAGGATTGCTTCTCAACCGTCATCCGGCCGCCAGACGCAGCGGCGGCTTTGACAAACTCCGCATACAACCAATCCCGCGCCGCACCAATGCCGCGATTCGGATCGTTCTGTTCGGATAACGTATTGCGCGTACCGAACGAAACAAGCTTTCTGATCGTCGCTTCAATGTTGCGCGCGTCGATTTCACGAACGACGTTCGCGATCGTGCGGTTACGAACAGGTGCGGTCCTGCGAGCCGTCGGTCTTGTCTGCGCAAGAGCAACGCTTGTCACCAGCACCACTATCATCACGCTTTGAAAAACTCTGGTAAGTTGATTTCGAAGCTTCATGGTGTCTTTTAGTTTTGAATTAGCGAGTTCCGCGATCGGCTTGTTCTCTGTAAATGGGGCTGAAAGTTCGGGTAGTGTTTTCCGTAACGCTGGCTACTGGTTCCATGCGTTGTGGTGGCAGGTGATGCGCCGTCTGCCGATCAACGATCGTCGCATGCTTCGGATGTTGTCCAGCAGAAATTCCCTGCTGCGCGCTGAGCATCTTCGTGAAGAAACGAATCATTAATGCAGTGCAGCCGAAGAGCGTAGCCGCACTAAAGAGGACCATCCACACGATGGCGAAGGGATGTACTCCCAATTGGGCGAATTCAGTAGCGCTGCCAAAGATCACGCCCATTCCACCAAGGATCGTGAGACCCAAAACGATGCTCGGGAAAGTGAGCTTGACCGGAGCCATCGCCATTGGCGGCGCCATTGTCGGCAGGGATAAGTTTGCGCCGCACCGATTGCAGTAATTAAGTTCGACAGTTATTTCGTTACCGCAGGTAGGACAGTACATAAGACCTCCAGTGCGGTAACTTTAACACTTGAGCCACGAAAAGGCACAAAAGGCACAGACGCCTATTGAATGCGGTAGGTGCGACCTTTCCAAACGACGATGATTTCGCCGTCAAGTCGGTCGGCAATGGTTTTGATCGCCGGCTCATCGGCAATCAAAGATCGATAGGATTCCGAGTCGCGGCGGTAAGTCGTAACTGCTTTGGACTGGTCGTAGGCGGTGTCGATCCAAACGCCGCCCTGCTTGCGGAATTGGCGACCCGCGACAGACCTGGTATCCGCGACGCTGTCTTTCGCGGTCTCCTCATCATCTCTCTCACTACGTTCTCGGCGACTCGGCGGCGCCGCTGCGCCTTGTGCAGAGGCGGTGCCGGCAATAGATTTGTTCTTAGCGGCACGAGCACGCATCGCTGCAGGCTCTTCGCCTTTCTTCGCAACCCCAAATTCATAATCCTGCGTTGCGGTTTCTTTAGGGACTACCTTGACTTCAGCTGTCGGTTTCCCCGCTGTATCTTCATTTTTTTGCCGCTTCTCGTCGTTCACATCCAGTTTTGCAGGAGTCGGTGCGGGAGGTTCTGCGGCTGCGGCCGGCTGTGATTCCGGTTTTGTTACTGGCGCTTTCGCCAACGGTGCAGACTGTGTTACGTCCGCAGGCGTTGCCTGGGGAACCGGAGTAGGTGAGAGTTGAGGCTCGTTTTTAGTTTGTATTTCTTTCTTAACAGGAACATCAGCCGGCTTAATACTGTCGTACGTATAGCCTGATGGTGGCGATGCGGATTCAACCTGCTCCGCAACATTTCTTGAGGAATCAGACTTAGCAGGTTGGACCTGAGAAACGTATTCACCAGGTCTGTTGGACCGCAATGCAACAAACCCGATAACTGCTACAACAATCAATCCCAGCGCCGGTGCGGCATACCTCAAGACCATCGGCGTAAAGAGACTCGCCAGAAATTTTTTCCAACCCGCAGGCGCTAAAACTTTATCGGCCGGCTCGGCAATCACCACTCCCGCCGACGCGCTGAGCTGAACCACGAGCTCACGACACCGCGAGCACTCAGCCAGATGTTGGGTACAGCGTGCTCGTATCTTCGCAGGCAGCGCGTTCTCCGCATACGCATTCAGTTCGTCAGCATCGAGATGGTCTTGCGATTCCGGCGCGAAAACATCCTGTCGCCGCCCCAACCGCCGCAACAAAAGATCCATTTCGTTGTTTTTTTCCTGTTTCATCTCGATCTGAACGCTGCCTTGTTAAGAACGTAGCCGCGCGTATACCTTGCAGTCAATCCACAGATTACACAGACTCTTTACTCAAAAGCGCCTCTAAATCCGTCTCGAGAAACTGCGCGACTTCCGCAAACGACCGCTCCGTTTCAGCCTGTGTCCAACCCCGTTCGTCAATCAGGATCTTTGTGACTCGCTTACGCAAGTCACTTTGGATCCGCGTCAAACGACGGCTTGCAGTCGCTTCGTGAACACCAAGCACCGTGCCCGCTTCACGCAGTCGCAAGTTGTCGAAGTAATAAAGCTTCACCAGGAGACGGTCTTCGGCGCCCAACTCCTGAATCGCTTTACCCAACGCTTGTTGCATATCAGCTTGAGCAAAGCTATTCGAGATTGATTCTTCTGGCGACGGCATTCCGGCCATAACAGTCCGGCCAGGACCATCCTGTGCATCGCGCGCCAGCCGGTCGAATTCTGTGTCTTCTTCTGTTTGCACGAGGCGCACCTGTTTTCGAAACGTATCGACTGCGAGTTGGGCCACGACGGCACGCAGCCAACCTGCGAGCGAACCGCGACCGGAGTAATAAGCGAGCTTGCTCGCAGGTGTTCCGTCTTCACGAACTCGCAATCCGTAGAGCTCAGCCCAGATCGATTGTGCGAGGTCTTCCGCCGCATCCTCATTAGAGCTCGCCGAACGAGCTGCGGAGCGAACGGTCGGTTTAAAGCGTTCGACGAGATCGTTCCAGGCGTTTTCATCACCACGCTCACAGGCGATAATCAAACAGAGATCGTCGGCCTGCATATCGTCGATAAACTTCGCGATCTCCGGCTTAGGAGTATTGGGCTCGTCCTTTAATAGATACTTGTGAACCGCGACGGTGATTCGCGGCACCAGGGACTCGCGAGTGAGCGAACGGTTGTCACTGGCACGGGCAAGTAACCGGCCGGCGCCTTCGTTCAGTAAACTCTGGATTTCAGGTTTTGCAGATTCCACGGAAGTCTCGACAACTGGGGCCTAATCCTATCACCTCGCCGCCTGTTTGATGCACAAAGTCTCAGGTATGAACTTGGACAGGGTCAAAGTTGGGATAAACTATCGCAAATGCTGCGCGTCACAGAAATTTTCCGCTCCATTCAGGGAGAGTCAACGCATGCTGGGCGACCGTGCACCTTTGTGCGTCTGACCGGCTGCCCGATGCGTTGTGTGTGGTGCGACAGCGAGTACACCTTTACCGGAGGCGAGCACTATTCGATCGACGACATTATGGCGCAGGTCGAAGCATTTGGGTGCAAACTCGTCGAAGTGACCGGCGGTGAACCGCTCGCGCAAAAGAAGGCTTTCAGGCTTATTAAACGCCTCTGCGATGACGATTACGAAGTCCTTATCGAAACCGGGGGTTACGTCTCGACTGCCGATGTCGATCCGCGAGCGAAGATTATTCTGGACATCAAGTGTCCCGCCTCAGGCGAGGAACCGAGAAACGACTGGTCAAATCTCCAGCGGCTTCGGGCTGACCTGGACGAAGTGAAATTTGTTATCGCCGACGAAGGCGATTGGACTTACGCGAAACGCATCATCGAGGAGAACAATCTCGAAGCTCGCACGAGGGCCATCCTGATTTCACCTGCGTGGGGACAGGTAGATCTGCAACAACTCGCCGATTGGGTTGCCGCGAGTGGAATGAAGATCCGCATGCAGTTGCAACTGCACAAATACATCTGGGGACCTGATGTTAAAGGAGTGTAATGATGCTTGGACACAGTCAGTACCACCTCGCGGTAGCGAGTGGGTGCTGCGCAGCATTTTTCGATGGAGCCTACGGCGCACTGACTGTGTCCAAGTGAGGTTAGTGTAATGGGCGGTTCAACCGATATCGAGACTGAGGAATTTGAAGCAGTCGCCGTCGCAGATGATGGACCACAACTCGCCGTCTGTCTCGTCTCCGGCGGTATGGATTCCTGCGTCACTGCTGCGATCGCTCACGAAGAAAACGATGAGCTTGCGTTTCTGCACGTTTCATACGGACAGCGTACCGAGAAACGTGAGCGCGAAGCATTTGAGGCTCTGGCAGATCATTACCACGTAAAGTCTCGCCTCGTGATCTCGCTCGAACATCTCGCCCGGATTGGTGGTTCCTCTCTGACCGACACAAGCATGCCAGTCACCACCGCAGATCTTTCAGCGCAAGGGATTCCTTCGAGTTACGTTCCTTTTAGAAACGCTCACTTACTCGCAGCCGCAGTGAGCTGGGGTGAAGTGAACAACGCAACAGCAATTTATATCGGCGCAGTGGCAGAAGACTCATCCGGCTATCCCGACTGCCGGCCGGAGTTTTACGACGCTTTTCAGAACGTGATCGACACCGGCACAAAGCCGGAAACACACATCACCATCAGGACTCCGGTGATCGCAATGCGGAAGTCGGAGATTGTCCGAAGAGGCATTGAACTGGGCGCGCCTCTGCACCTGACGTGGTCTTGCTACACGGAATCGGAACGGGCCTGCGGAAACTGTGATTCGTGCGCTTTGAGGCTGCGAGCATTTCGCGAGGCTGGGGCCACGGATCCGATACCGTACGTGCTTGACAGTCGTCGTTTTGCTTATTAATTTTAGGACACTTCTCAGTGTGTTGAATTATTACAACCAGTAAAGAGTGTGGGTGCATCCGAGTCTTCGCAGGCTCGAGCCTACAAATGACGGAGGAATCTTTAGATGATTGGCAGATACTTTTTTGGATCGTTAATGGTAGCCATTCTGGTGGCGTTCGCTTCTTTGACCGCAGTAGCGCAGGTTGGCGAGTTGCGTGGTCACGTTTGGATGCAACAGGCGGACGGTCAAAAGGTTCCCCTGGCTGATGCACAGATCGACGTCTTCCGGACTGACATGAAAGCGGAATACAAGACGAAGACGAATAGTAAAGGTGAGTTCGTATTCGCGGGCTTGCCGTTCATCGGCACGTACGCAGTTGCCGCGAGCCATCCGACCGCAAAACCAAACTGGGTTAACGGTGTGAAAGCAGGACGCGATATTCCCTGTGAGATCACAGTGACTCCCGGTGACGGCAAGCGACTCACTTTCGACGAGATCAAAGCTGCGGGTGCTGGCGCACCTAACTCTCCTGCCGGCGGTGGCGGTGGTGGCAAGTCAGGTGGCGGTGAAAGCGCAGAAGCCAAGGCCAAGCGCGAAGAGATGGAGAAGAAGAACGCCGAGATCACAGCGAGCAATGAAAAGATCAAGTCAGCAAACGAGATCATCGCCCGCACTTTCAAGACCGGCAACGAAGCATTAACCGCCGGAAATGCAGCGTCCAAGGCTAATAATACCGACGAAGCAGTTGCGAAATTTACAGCAGCGATCGCTCAGTATGATGAAGGTTTGGCTGCTGATGCGGAGCAACCTGCAATTCTTACGAACAAAGCAGTCGCTTTGAAGGCACGTGGTGTCGAACGGTTTAATGCGACCGTCAGATCAAAGACTCTCGACGATGCCGGCAAGACTTCAGGACTGCAGGCTGCCAAAGATGATTTCAAAGCAGCCGCTGATGCTGCAAGTAAAGCGGTGGCCCTGATCAAAGCGCAACCGGTGCCGACTGATCCGGCCGAACTTCAGCGTTACAACGCCAACAAATATGCCGCGATGCTCACGAACGCCGAAGCTAACCGGCTTCACGTGAGTAAGGGTGGAGATCCAAGTGCGGCAGACGGCGGAATAGCGGCTTACAAAGACTATATCGCCGTAGAAACCGATCCAGCCAAGAAGGCCAAAGCGCAGCTCGACATGGCGCAGATGCTGCTCGACTCCGGTGCAGCAGATAAGGCTTTGACTGAGTTCAAGGCGATTCTGGAAACGACTCCAGACAGTCCGGAAGCAAACCTGGGAGCAGGTCTGGCCGTGTATGCCGGCGGCGACAAGGCCAAGTATCAGGAAGCGGCAAATTACCTCCAGAAATTCGTGGAAGTGGCGCCTGATTCAAACCCGATGAAGAACGACGCCAAGGCGATTCTCACCGAGTTGAAGAACACTGAGAACGTAACGCCCGAAAAGACCAGCAAACCAGCCCGCAAGCGTCCATAGTTTTATCCACAGATTACATAGATTTCTTTCTGTGTAATCTGTCGATCTGTCTGTAAAATCCTTCACTATTTTCGCTGGAATCCTACCTTGACACTCTTCATGTTCAAACTGTACTATGAGTGCACAACGATGTTTGTACGATCGTTGTATTGAGAGAATCGGTCATGCCTCGCGCCCCATGCGGCGCCTCCAATCCACCCAGAACCCAGGGGATATACCCAACTCCCGAGAGCTTTTTAGTGCACAAATGTCAGCCAAACTAGGCGAAATACTGGTACGCGAAAATCTTATTAGCCCTCAACACTTGAGAGAGGCCCTCGACTACCAACGCGAACATGGTGGCCGGCT
>JBKPPU010000240.1:0-15740 GCA_046733695.1 Acidobacteriota bacterium | reverse complement strand
TGTCGCCACAGCTTTGGGCGCATAAAGCGCCTGGCTCGCTCCGGATACAACGGAGCCATTGCTGAAAATGTGAAACTGATCGTTAGCTGATGTGGAGGAACCATCCGACCCACCTACGAGGACCTTAAGGCGAAGGGTGAGAGTGTTCCCCTTTCCGTCGACGCATTGGCAACACAACTCACTTGGCGGCGGGAACGAAAAAGTGTGTAAAAAACACAAGTCCCATTTGGTCCCATTAAAGTTCGGCTCGATGTGTCCATTACAAACACCCTTGGGAAAGTCCGCCATATTCGGCGTAGCCGCACCGGAGGATTGAGTTAAGGTTATGTGCCGCGGATTAGGACATTGCAGAGGTTTGGTCTGGCCTAACACTCCACCTGAGGTGAGCATGGCCGCCGAGAAAAGAGCAACGAGAACGAGCGCGACAATACGCTGATTGTGTTTCATTTTTTCTCCTTATGGGAATGAGGTTTGTTGAGGACGCGGACGTTAAGTATTGGCATTACGGTTTCGCGTTAATTTCAAAGTCAACTTCGGACTTACATCGATGTGTGACCTGGTTCGCTGAAACGTAACGCGGCGGGAAAAAAACAACTGGACAGGGGTGTGCCTTAGAAGGCGCACGTCGGGCTCGGACTTTGAGGCAAAGCCGGTCCAATCTCTCTGTTCTGTTCATCCTTTAGCCTTTGCGTTATTCTACCGCGCGAATTCTCTTTCTAAATTCGGACCTCAACTTAGCCGGATGCAACGGTGAAAACGGAAATAACTCAGGAAAGCTTTGCGAGGTTTCTCGAGTGGCTCAGCCCTGACTCGGAGCGCGCGGGTGAAGAGTACGAACGCCTCCGATTCCGATTATTCCGGTTTTTTTCCCTCCGGCACTGCAACCACGCTGATGAGCTCGCGGACGAAACCATCAACCGTGTGATCCTGAAGTGCTCCGCCGAGCAAATCGAAAACGGACTCGCGTACTGTTACGGCGTCGCTAAGAACGTCTACCGTGAATCGTTGCGAAGAGAGCGTCCTCATGTAGATATCGACGACGTAGACATCGCCGTGAGCGCTCCTCAGCAACAGAGTTTCTCCAGCGAGTGTTTTGATAAATGCCTGGAGACGCTTTCGTCTGACTGCCGAAATCTCCTGATTGAATATTTTTCGGATACCGGACAGCAAAAAATCAAACTTCACCAGCGCATTTCAAAAACCCTGAACATGACGCAGACCGCTTTGCGCATGCGCATCATGCGCTGCAAGAAGAATCTGAGGATCTGCGTCCAGGAATGTATGGGCTAAAAAAGACCGTTACAAAAAATCGCTTTAAAGCACTCCAATTTGGGGGCGGCAAGAACATGGGTTCATCCCTGCGGAATGAAGAGGTTGTGCGGGAGTATCTTTTGGGCCGAGTTTCAGACGAAACAACGCTCGAAGGAATCGAGGAACTGTTGTTTACGGATGGAGAGTTCTGTTCGCAGGTCGAACTTATGGAAGACGGCATCATCAATGATTACGTGCTTGGACTCCTGAACGGAGCGGACGCAGAGAGTTTCCGCGCGACGCTTGCTGCCGATCCGGAACGAAGTGCCCGGGTGGCATTGACCCAGGCATTGCGAGAAAAGGCGCTGGCGAGCAAATCCACCATCACCCATGACAAGCCGTCGCTCTTAGCCGCGTTAGCCGCGTTCCTGCGGCAGCCAAAATATGCCGGCGCATTCGCCGTTCTGTTGATCGCCGTCGTGGTCTTAACCGTTTACTTCAGTAGAAAAAATAAGCCGGACGAACTTGCCGAACTCCGATCGATTTACCAACAAACGCGTCCGACAGAAACGCGCATTTCTGAATTTGGTTATGCGCCCTTAGAGCAATTGCGCGGGCCAACCGAGCCGAGTAACCAGAACAGGTTGCGCCGTCTTTATAACAATTTGTTCGATGCCACGGAGCAGACTCCGAATGCGCAGACTCACCACGCGCTCGGCGTTTTTTTTCTCACTCAGCAACAGTACCCCGACGCCATAACGGCATTTCAGAACGCGCTGAAATTCGCTGATAGAGCAGAGATTCACAACGATCTGGGTGTCGCTCATTTCGAACTGGCACAGACTGGAGACCAGTTAAAGAGAGTTGAAGAACTTGGGCTTAGCTATGAAGAGTTCACGAAAGCAACGGAACTCGATCCCAATTTGTTGGAGGCACTCTTTAACAAATCTTTAGCGTTGCAGAAACTGAGCATGCCTCGAGAAGCAAAACAATCGTGGACCATCTACTTGCAGAAGGATTCATCGTCACCATGGGCGGATGAGGCACGAAGAAATCTGGCTCGGATCGAAAGCGCGCAAACACGCTTCAAGACCGACAACGAGGTGCTGTCGGATTTTCTAACTGCCTTTCGCAATCGCGAAGAAGCACGCGTCCAAAAGATTCATAACGATACGAAGGGCTTATTAAGCGGGCCCATGATTCCGCTACAGCTTTCACGAACCTTTCTCGTCGCGAAGCAGCATGGCAATGAAGCTGAGGCCAGGGAAAGCATCGAGGCGCTGACGTACGTCGGCAATCTGGACCAACAGCAAAACGGTGATTCGCTTGTTTCGGAGCTAGCCAAATTCTACGCGCACGTACCTACAGATAAAGTCGAGCGACTGCTTCAGGCTAAAGATGCTTTCGCCCGCGGACTTCTTGAGAAGAGTGTGAAAACTGCCATCTCAGAATTGGAAAACAGTCGAGATCTTTTCAGTCAGCTCGGAGACCAGGGGGAAGCTGCCATCGCGGAAACGTGGGCCATTCAATTTCTGCCGGACGTAGGACAGGTGGCTGAGAGTCGCGGGCGCTGGTCCGTACTTATCGCAAATGCGGAAGCGAGAAAATTCAAGATGTTACTGCCGCCCGCCTACTACTCGCTCGGCATGGGTGATTATCATCAGAACCGGCTTTCTGAATCTGCGAAAAACCTCAAAACTGCGTTACGACTAGCCGAAACAGGAAACAACACTGTCGAAGTGGAGCACGCGCAAGACTCGCTCGCTCTGAATTATTCCATGATCGGTGAGCTCGGGCCGGCTTTGTTGTATGCCCGCAAAATGCTTTCCGATAATGATCTGTATTTCGAAAGTCTCAAGCAATCGCGACGCAACAAGGGAACGCTCGCGTTTCTTTCACTCAAATTGAAACTCTTTTCAACGTCGTTGAGTCTAGCCCGTGAGCACCTCGCCATCACTCAGGAAAAATGGCCCGACAGAGTTAACGAATCACTACGTCGCCTGATTGACGCCGCAACCGGGAAAGAAGATTTTCCGGCCGCGTTGAGCTACGCCGGCGAATCGATGCGGATCGCTCGAGCTAGCGAGCCGACCCCGGAAAACACGCGTGCTGTCGCAAATATTCACCTGTTGCTTGCCGATCTGAAGAGTCGCAGCAAAGACTGGAATGGAGCTCTGCTCGATTACGATCAAGCGCTGGATCTCTATAGCCAATTTCCTGAGATCACCGACAGCTTGTACCAGGCTCATAAAGGCAAGCTGTTCTGTTTCCGGCAACTGGATCTTAAAGAGGATTTTTCTAATGAGCTGAAGATTGTCTGGAAGCTGGCTGAGGATTGTCGCAGCACAATTCGTGAAGACGATTCGCGCCAGGCGTTCTTCGCAAATGAGCAGGTCGTCTTCGACACCGCAACAGCGTACGCTCTGGAGCAACACAACAGTCGTGAGGCGTTTGAGTCCGGCGAAGCAGCGAAGGCCCGATCGCTGTTGGAGTTTGTTAAGTCGGAAAAGTCGATTGGCGAAGTCGAGCGGGACTATGCATCCGTTGTCAAACCTCTTTCGCTGGCGGAAATTCAAACGCGCCTGCCCGAACAGGTGCAATTGGTCCAATATGTTGTACTACCTGACAAGCTCGCGATCTGGACCGTGTCAAAGACCCGTTTCGATTTAGTCGAGAAGCACGTTACGGCGGCTGAGTTGAACGATGAAGTCGATGCGTATCAGGCATTGATTACGCGGAAGTCCCGGCCCCCCGAGATTAAGCCAGCACCGATCAAGCAAGCAGCGCAAGCGCTCTATCAGCTCTTGATCCCGCGGGATCTCGCGCGCGACAAGCAGATCTGCTTTATCCCGGACAAGTCTCTACATCAGCTCGCGTTTGCCACACTCGTTTCACCGGAAGGAAAGTATTTACTGGAAGACTACACGTTGTTTTATGCGCCCAGTGCCTCGGTGATGGTAGTGGCCACTGAAAACGCACAGCAAAGAGAGCAATCGAAGGACGAGCGTTTGCTCAGTATCGGCAACCCTGCTTTCGATCGCGAAGAAAACCCTAACCTGCCTGACCTGGTAGACGCAGAGACCGAGGCCAAAACGATTGCTGCAAATTACCGGAAGTCGCTGTCACTGCTTGGCGCTGACGCGACTCGTGACAAGTTTCTGCAAAAGTTTGCCGGCGTTGAAGTGATTCACTTCGCGGGGCACTTTGTGGCCAACCCGCAATCGCCTGGCAATTCAAAGCTGCTCTTTGCGGGCAACGATCTGCGTTCATCAGAATTGGCCGCATACAAACTTCCACTCGCCAAGCTCGTGGTGCTATCCGCGTGCGAGACTTTCCTCGAACGTTACAACAAGAGCGAAGGCGCGATTGGCATCGCGCGCACTTTACTGGCGCTGGGTGCTCCGGTGGTGGTAGCGAGTCAATGGAAGGTCGACTCAGCCCCCGCGAAGGATCTGATGATCGCCCTTCATCGCAATCGGAAAGAGAAAGGGATGTCGACTGCTGAGAGCCTGCGTCAGGCGCAACTCGAAATGTTAAGGAGGAGTGAGACTGCTGCTCCTTTTTATTGGGCCGCGTTTTCACTCTTCGGAGGTTATGCGAGCTATTAGCGATGATCGGTGTCTGCCCAAAATGTAATGCGTACTACGCGGATGATTCGTTGGCATTTTGCTTCACGGACGGAGCGCCACTGATCGGCGTCACTCCAGACAAAGAAATCGAAGCGTCTCGAGTTATTGAAGAAAAGACAAAAGCAACTACAAAACGCCGCCGTAAAATAATCTGGCGGCGTATTGCTGTGGGGGCGATGACAACCTTGATGCTAGCCATGGTTGTCTCGAAATCTTTCGTGGTGGAGACGATACCCGTCGGAACTATCCCGCCGTTGACGGAGTCTCTAACACCTTCTTCTCCATCATCGTTACCACCGGAAATACTCTCACTCCTGGTATTGCCGTCGCCATCACCTTCACCTTCGTCGTCGCCATTGTCTTCGCTATCATGGCCAGCACCAACAGATTCGCGATCGCCTTCGTCATCATCTTCAGATTCGCAACCGGCTTCGCATTCGAGTTCACCGTCACCTTCACCATCGCCTTCGCCTTCGCCATCGCCATCGCCTTCGCCCTCACCGTCACCTTCGGTATTGCCATCCCCATCGCGTATCTACAAAATCAGCGGCCGAGTGACAGAGGCAGGTAAGTCTCTTGCCGGTGTTAAAGTGAGGCTCGAAGGAGCAAAGGCCACTTCAACCACGACGGATGGGCGCGGCTATTATGCTTTCACCGATCTACGGGCCGGCGCTGATTACAGGATCACTCCTGTCCAGGCCACGACGAACTTCACACCGTCAAGTCGTTCCTTTAGCAATCTGACGCAGGATTGGTCGGCTGACTTCATCGGTGTCAGCGAACGCGATCCGAAAACTCTTTCAGAGTCGAAACCGGTTTCGGTGTGTACTGAGGCGGACGAATACCGCGAAAGAAGGAACATCGTCGCCACGAACGGTGCCAGATGGCTGAGGAATATCGAAGGCGAGCGTCCCAGGATCATTGCCGAAATTGTGCGAGACGGTGAACGTGCCGAGGCTACTTTACTGCGCCCGATAGAACCTCAGATTAGCTTCTTCGATGAGTGCAAAGTGGCCCAGGTAACAATCAGGTATCGGTGGCAAGTCGATGTCAATACTCTCGCTCCAGGAAAACCGGCCAGAGCTCTGTACATCCAAAGGCAACAACGATTCTCGTGCCGGAGAACGATGGTTGGCTGGTGGTGTCAATAATTTGGGGAAATTAGCGAACGCCTTCGGCGTATTTGTTACAAACCGAAACTGAGCATTATAGGAGCCCGCTTGATCTTTGCGCGTTACGTCTTGAGCCTCAATGTCACTCCAATGTGAAAGCTCTTTAATAACCTCATCGATAGGAGAAACATCATGTCTGTCCACGAAAGTTCCGCTACTGCACTCATTAGATTTACCGGGCTGGGGATTGTCTGCTTCAACGACGAACAGGGAAGAGGCGAAATCGCCGGCATTCGCGACACGAAGCACGTGTTAACGATCAGAGTTCAACGGCCCGTTTTTCAGGATGGCGCTGACGGTGACGTCATCGCCTACAAAGATGTCGCGACGTATGAAAATCTTCCGAAGAACGACGTGGCGATCGAGATCAGGGCTTCGGGCAATCCGCCGATTGCAGGCTATGAGATTTATCAAAACGGCGAATTCGACCGGCTTGGTTCCCCGGATGGCAATGACTTTCGCTGGCTCGTAAACATGAGCGCTCTGCAGGGCGCGACCGCTCCAAACGTCAATTCGAATCAATCTTACCCGCTGACCAAAATCTACATCAGCAACGGTTTGTTCTACGCCCACAAGCTCGATCGGAATCTGTTTTTTGAAAAGATAGAGAAAGACGCGACCGGCGTAGAAAAGCAACGCGACGTTTTCGGCAATGTCGCAGAAACGGTCGGCGTCAAGATCGAAGGCGAGCAGGTCACGTTCACGATTCGCATCGGCGACCGGGAAGAAACTCATTCACTCGATCGCGTTGATGGACTTCCGTTCCGAATCGAAATCAACAACATGGATTACAACGCAAACGCCATCTACAGCGATATGCCGGACTACTACAAATATCTCTCCAGCGCGTCCGGAGATCAGTTTGAGTTGACTCCGATTGCCGAAGAAGCCGGTGTTGAATCGATAAATCAGCAGGAGTTTTGTCATCCCATCGTCGTGGATGATCTGCCGTCGATCGATGTTCTGTGAGCAACGCGATGAGTCTCTTGATGTTCGATAGACACCTGATTTGGTCTGGTCCCAATGCTGATGGCGGGATCACCTTTTACTATTACTACGATGCAATCACGTGGATCGCAGGGGGACTGGCGCTGGCCTTGCTGACGTGGATTCTCGTGACTCGATACCTGCGAGCGCGCGCGTTAAGACGTCCCCCTCGGCGCACCAACCACAGACTGCTGAAGCGCATCGTCAGGATCAAGAGCGAGTTGAGCCGGCGCTTTCTTCCACTCGGAGTCTCGAACAACATTCATGCTGTTGGTATTGGACTGCTTCCCGGCGGCGACGAACAGTATTGCATCCAGGTTTTTGTGAATGATGCAAACGAGGAACTGTGGACCGGCTCAGGGGCCACGCCGCTGCCCAACAGTTACCGTGATGTTCCGCTTGTGATGGTCGAAATGCCTGAGGCGAGTTTTTTATCGGCCACCAACGGCATGCGTGAGCATCAGGAAGTGATCATCGGCGGAATTAGTGGCGCCAACATGAATCTCACGGGCCAGAGTGGGACCATCGGCTATTTTTGCACGCGTAAGAGAAAATTTTCGCGCGTGAACGAGATTCATCTGCTCAGCAATTGCCACGTCTTCGCCGATCTTCGAAAGCCAAAGATCGATGAAGGCGACTTGATTATGCAGCCGAGTCCGGGTGAGCCGGGAAGCAACCGGCCCATCGGGAGTCTCGTTAACTTTTCGCCGTTGAAGTTCGACAGTGACGTAAACGAGCCGAACCACATCGATGCTGCGGTGGCTAAACTCTGGACGTCGCGCCAGCACAAGCCTGTGCTTCCGTTTATTGGCGCGGTGAAGGGTTACGTGGCCCAGAAGGACATTCAAATTGGAGAGGCCGCGCGCAAGTGTGGACGAACCACCGGCTACACCGAAGGCCGCATCTTCTCGATCTATGTGGACATTCGCATCCGCTACGACCGCACTCGCCAGTCAGCATTTTTTGAAAACCAGTTACTGATCGAGCCGGCTTCTCCAGCGTTCTCAACTTTCGTTGCCAAAGGCGACAGCGGGTCCCTGCTCGTTGACGCAGACCAACACGCCCTCGGCCTGATCTTCGGCGGCATGTCCGACGCGCCCACAGCGCAGCCTCCAGCCGTCGCGAACGTACAACGCATCGAAGGCTATGGCGTCGCCAACCCCATCAGCGAAGTGCTTGAGCGGTTGAAAATTGAATTGCTTGTCTGAGAGAAATTAATAGTGAGCCGAAGTGTGGTCTAGCCTGCGAAGCAGGCGGAAGCATAAAGCCTGGGGCGTAAGCCCCAGGATCAAAGCGCAAACAGTTTGTGAGCCCGCGAATGCGGGTGAAAGACCAGTAGCAATGAAGCCGATGAGTTTGCGAGCTGTCGCCCATTTCATGGGCTCGCAATCTATTTAATTTGCTCCCTGGGGCTTGCGCCCCAGGCTTTATGCTTCCGCCGGCTTCGCAGGCTTAGAACCACATTTGTGCAAAGCGGGTTTACATCAACGACGTAGATCATCCGAGTCTACGCAGCTCAATATCGTCAGTGGTTCAATGCGCTCCAGTGGTTGGAACCAATCCTTCACGGGGCAGGAAAGTAACAGTTTTACAAGTCCTCTATTTCCCGGTTTTGTCATTCGCTTGAGGAGGTATTCACCACGATCGATGCGTTCGATCTCAAACTCCTGTCCGGATTGAATGTCGTCCTCACGCCGAATTTCAGCGGGAAGGATGATCTGACCTTTCGTCGAAACAGTAGTTCTCATGACGAGGAGATAACGTCTTACCAGCAGCAAATCAATAAGCACAGATGCCGATATCTCTAGGGCTTGTTCTGCAAATATGCCAACGCAATTTCTCGGTCATGTAGCGCCGCTCCGTAATTCGGCTCCAGTTCCAAGGCACGGTCAATCCACTGTACGGCCTCTTTAAAATGCTGGCGTAGAAGTTCTACACTGCCGATACCGTTACACGCACTAGCCAGATGCATTTTGCTCTCGTCTTGCATGGTGTTGAACACCCGTTCCGCTTTATCGAGAGACTTTATGAATCCATCTGAATCGCCTATGTCACGGAGAGCCATGGCCTCGTTCTTTAGGAAGTAACCTCGTACCAATTGAAGGTAAACATCCTGCGGGTAGCGGGGCATCTGGTCATCGAGGACACTGAGCGCCTGTCGAGCTACGTTCAAAGCTTTCTGAGGGCTGTGCTCAATCAGTTGGAAGTATCGCGCCTCCATTTCAGCTAATTTATTCCGCAAGTCTGTCAGCGGCTCTGTCTTACCTGTAGCCCGTACGATTTGCTGCAGTTGGTCAATGAGGACCTGTACTCCGTGCGCCCAATCTGTATCGTTGATAAATGCTGCATTCAGTTTGACTAGCCCACTAATCGATTTGGGTAGGTCTCTTGCCTGTGGCATGACGGCGCCACCAACAATTACCGGAATGACCACGGCCTTACTTTTGAGTGCACGATTAATCTCCATCCGCAACACATCTTTAGGATTCTTCAAGCGCTTAAGACCGGGCTTCTCCCAATATGGGCCAATCACCACCAGAGCAGCGTTCGAAGTCTTAATTGCCTTCTGAATTTCCTGTGAGAAGTCTCTTCCGAGCTTAATGTCATCAACATCCTGCCACACGAGGTTGTCGCCGAATCGCAACTGCAGGTGATCTCTCAGACGACCGGCCCATCCCCCATCGCCACGCCGGTAACTAATGAACACGCCTGCCATAAACTCTCCTTTCTGTGAAGCCTGCTAATCTAATTGTTCGGGGCGCGAGGATTCGGAGCTCCGACTCAGCCTGGTAATAATGTTCTGATACTCCGGATCGTTGCGAATAAAATCAAATGCCTTATTAGCCGTGATCGTGGCAGCGTCGGAAAAGCCTTTCTCAACCGCCTGGTTTAGGAACTGCAGAGACTTCTTCTTGTCCTTGTTAGCAGCGTAAGCCCATGCAAGGTAAAAGAACCCGCCCGGTCGATCGGGATTGATTTCGGTTGCCACTTGAAAGCGCTTGATCGACTCGGAGTATTTCTTTTCCGTTTGCAGGAGACCTATGCCTTGCTCAATCATGCCTACAAATAAACCATCCAACACACGACGCGCGATTCTGCGCTCGGTCGAGTCTTCAGGCGCTTTTGACTGCTTTCGCAAGTCGGTGAGAATTTTCGGCAACAGGTTATTGGAATCAAAGTCTTCTTGGTTTTGGTTAACTCGATCTCCGCTATTACGTCCGGCAATCAAAGCTTGCAGCCGGTTCTCGAGCTCTCGTTGTTTCTTAATTTGCACTTGCTCTTCGCGGATTGCGGCTTTCACGTCGCTGCTGTCGCGGAGCTGGTTTACTTTCGTTTCAATCGGTGCAACGTCTCGCAGCCCTTTGAAGCTCTCGGCCAGATCAACATAGACCTGATACGCTTCATAATATTTCTTCGACTCCGCTTGTGTTTGCGCGTCAGTAATACGCTGTTGCCACACTGCGTTTATAAAGCCATCATCGCGCGGTCGCTTGCCGGCTTTCATTGCCTGCAACTCCATCCACTCAACTGCTGCTGTAGCCACCGAGACCGGCGGCCACTCGTGACGTCCTTCAAATGTCTGAATACGATGACTGATGCCTGCTTTAGTTAGCGGTTCATCCAGGTTCCTGAGTTCGGCGTAGTTGAAGTCGTCGATGCCGGCTGCGCCAAAGTAAACAAAACGCATCCCCAGTGACGGTGAAACATTGATGGGAAAGCCCGCGCCATTGGGTATTACGCCCGCGAGGCACTTGCAGGCTATCGCGATGCCGACGGCCACACGTGCGCCGCCGGAAAAACCGGTCGCATACAGACGCTCATCGTCGATCGCAAAACGCTGATGACTATCAGTCTGCATCGCGTTCCACGCATTGATGGCAAGGTCCCATGGACCATTGTGTGAATTGTTCGAGCCAATCACGATCCAGCCGTACTTTTCAGCCGCCTCCTTGAAACGCTCTACCGGAACACGGCCGCGCGCACCGGGGTCGAAGGCGTACAGAATCGGCCACTTCCGATTCGGCGTGTAATTAGACGGGAGATAGAGCGCGTAACTTTGCGACGCATCGTTGAGCGCTTCAACTCTTTCGATGACCTGGCCGCTTGGAATCGACTCGGTTTGTGTTATCGCACCGGCGGGCGCAAGCAGCGCGACTATCACACTCAACCGCACAAATGAAGAGATACTGATCACGGTACACACATTACACAAATTTTAATGACAGATTACAACGGATTCGAAATGTAAGAGCGACGAATCTACGTCATCTGTACTCAGCAGATGGAAACATCAATTTTACCTGGCCGCTCGTGGAAGAAGTCTCAAGCCTCATTAAAGATCATTATCTCTGCCGGTGCGGGGCCGGCCGATAACACGAAAGCAGCCGAACGCCTCGCTGAGATTTTCAAGGAAGATCAAATCGACATCGACATTTCACTTGCGCAAAGCGGCGGCGAAGTGGTTGAGCTCGCCCACGAGGCGGCGCGTGACTCTTATAACGTAATCGTAGCAGCGGGAGGTGATGGGACGGTGAATTCGGTTGCAGCAGCCGTTATCGAAAGCGACAAGATTCTCGGCATTCTGCCTCTCGGCACGCTTAATCACTTCGCCAAAGACCTGGGTATCCCCATCGATCTGCACGAGGCGGCGCGCACCATAATCGCAGGTCATACGATCGAAGTTGATGCCGCGGAAGTGAACAGTCGGATCTTCATTAATAACTCGAGTCTGGGTCTGTATCCGATGATCGTGCGCGAACGTGAAAAGCATCAGCGACTCGGCTTCCGGAAGTGGCCCGCGTTCGTATGGGCCACGATCCAGGCGTTACGTCGAAATCCATTTCTCGATGTTCGACTTCGTGTTAAGGATCAACTCCTGGATCGGACGACTCCCTTTGTGTTTGTTGGTAACAACGAGTATGCAATGGACTTGTTCAATATCGGGGCTCGTGATCGTCTCGATCGAGGTGAGCTGAGCATTTACATCACACACGGGACAAGTCGTTTGAAGTTGATAGCGCTTGCACTGCGTGCTGTGTTCGGACGTCTGCGCAACGACAAAGATTTTGTTGCGCTTCGTTCTGACGAGGTGAAGATACACACAGCCCGAAAACGCGTGCGGGTTGCTTTCGATGGTGAAATCGAAGTGATGGAGGCTCCACTTCATTACCGCGTTCGTAGCCGCGCGCTGCGAGTAATTGTTCCCAAAGCTGGGTGACGAGAGCATGCGAACCATAGTTCATCTGTCTGACTTGCACTTCGGACGCGTCAACGCGTCACTGCTTGATCCGTTAAGGAAGATCGTCAGAGAAATCGAACCGGATCTCGTCGCAGTCTCGGGCGATCTCACACAGCGCGCCCGTTCGTACCAATTCCAGCAGGCGCGCGCGTTCCTCGACGACCTGCCGAAACCACAAATCGTCGTGCCCGGCAATCATGACATTCCGCTTCATAACGTCTATGCCCGATTTGTCGAGCCGTTAACAAAATACAAGCGCTATATCACGACTGATTTGCAGCCCACTTACGAGGATGAAGAAGTCGCGATCATAGGAGTGAACACGGCAAGGTCACTGGTCTTTAAGGGTGGCCGTATTAATGAAACTCAGGTTGGTCGTTTGCGGGAAAAGTTTTGCTCGTTGAACGACGACGTCATTAAAGTGGTCGTGACTCACCACCCATTTGATCTGCCTGAAGGTTACGCTGAAAGCGATCTGGTGGGTCGAGCAAAGATGGCTATGACGGGACTCGCTGAGTGCGGCGCTGATTTGTTTCTTGCGGGCCACTTGCATATCAGTCACACCGGTCATACGAAGAGATACAACATCCGCGGATACTCGGCTCTGGTGGTCCAGGCGGGTACGGCCACTTCAACGCGCGAGAGAGGCGAGGCAAATTCTTTCAATGTGCTTCGCCTTGCTCACCCGTCAATAGTTGTTGAAAAGTATGCGTGGAATCCGCCGCCGACGGCTTTTGCTGTTTCGAGCATCGAGCGTTTTGAACATACGAACGAAGGGTGGATGCGACATTAAAATCGCGAAACGATGAACAGGCTGCCACCGATCGCAATCAGGTCCTCGATCAAAGCAATATTGAAATCCGGCTGGCGCAGCGACTTTACAATTCGCGTGCGCGCCTGATACCCCGCGAAACAACCGACGACTCCTCCGATCACTCCGAGACCCGCACCAAAGTAAGCCGACTTTCCACCGCCAAGAGAAACGCACGCACCAGTGAAGCCACCGGTCACGATGCGGCCGATAAGCCCCGGAAGCGCAGTGCGGGCCGGAGTGTTCGGCAGCTTGTCATATATCACCTCGGCGATGGCTAAGACGCTGAGAATTATTACTGCAGCACGCGAGCCGACGAGAGCCAGTGGCCGCTCAAGTGTGAGCCAACCCAGGTACACGGCCCACGCGACGGCTGCAGGAGGCGTAAGCGAGCGCAGTCCAGCGAAGAGTCCAATTAGAAATGCGAATAGGAGGGTCATCTCTCGATTGTATATCAATGATCGCAAAGAAGACGCTCGGAGGCCGACATGTTAAAGACGGCGACACGTTCCCGAAACGTGTTAAAAATAGCTCCGTTTTTAACATGTCGGTTTGACGTGTTAAGCGCGGTTGCTTACTCAGGAGCGCAACACTTTGCGCCTTACTCAGTGAAATGATTAGTGACAAACGAAAATTTTTGCGCCAGGTTGCTGATCACTCACCTAATCAAAAAAAGAAGTGCGTTAGGCCGTGTGTACCGCCAAGCATATGTTTAATCGGCCGTTGACGTATATACGGTCGATGTAGTTCGGAAATGACAGCTAAGGACGAGAATGCAAAATTCGGTCACTCCTCAGCGTTTTGGTAGTGGGGGATTAGTGTGTTGCAGCGGATTCACGCAGCAATCGGTTAGGGCGGGGGCAAGCCCCTCTTCCTGGCTTGTTCTATTCTCAGTTGCGCAAACGTCGAATGGAACGTGAATCAGAAACTAAAAAAACAAGTCAGGAAGAGGGGCTTGCCCCCGCTGGTTGAAAAGGAAACAGCAACACACTAATACCCCACAACGACCGTTCTCATACTGTTGGGCGTTCGGATCGACGGTGGTAGACTGAGAGGCAGCATGGCAACCTTGGAGCAAATCATAGAAGAAGTGAAAAGGCTTCCGACCGAGGAGAAGCTTCGTTTGCGAGCGGCACTGGAGCAGCTTACGGGCAACGGCGACGAACTGTCCCCGTATCGAACTCGCGAAGATGAGAGAGCGTGGCTGGAAGCGCATGGGGAAGCATTCGTTGACCAATGGGTAGTGCTTGAGGCGGATCAACTAGTGGCGCATGGCACCGACGCTCGCATTGTGTACAACGAAGCTCGTGCTAAAGGCATTGATACGCCCTACCTGGTTCATGTTACTCCAAAGGCCGATCCTTACCTCGGCGGATGGTGAGTTCTGTGCATCTACTCGAATTTGAAACTCTTCACAACTATGGCAGGGAGAAGGATCGCATCGAGGTCCCGGTAACACTTCGCTGTGGCGAAGAAAGTGTGAGTTTTCCTGCCCAACTCGACACCGGAGCGACTTATTGTGTCTTTGAGCGCACCTACGCAGAAATTCTAGGTTTATCTGTCCAATCGGGCATGCCTCTTCGTTTCACAACCGCCATGGGCAGCTTTGACGCTTACGGCCACACGCTAAGCTTGGAGACGCTCGGTTATTAATTTTTGACTCGACAGTTTACTTTGCCAACGATCCAGGGTTCAGGCGCAATGTTCTGGGCAGACGCGGCTGGATCGATCATCTTCGACTCGGGCTCATCGAGTACGAAAGCAAACTCTATCTGAATCGGGTTGACGAATAAGCGACCTCATTCTGCGTCGCTGGCAGGCGTGGCAGCGAACACGCTCGACAGGTCAAATCGATTGGTGACAAACGAAAATTTTTGCGCTAGGTTGCTGATAACCCACAATTCAAAAAGAAGCGGGCCGACTTGTGCTAGAGACACAAAGCCGACCCTTGATCCTCAACCTTCCGAAGTGCCGAAGACCTTGAAGCCATGCGCGCGCGCTTGTTACTGATTCCACCGCTGAAGTTTGAATACTTCATTAAGACTGTTCTGGACCAAAGCGGCTTCGTGCGTGTCTCTGTCACACGAGCCAGCGGCGATGGCGGAATAGATCTCAACGCGTACGTAGATGAGAGCAACGATTTCTTTTCCGGTACGCATGTCCAGGCTCAAGTGAAACGGTGGCGACATGCAGTAGGAAGCCCGGACTTGAATAGTTTTAGAGGCGCATTGAGCTCTACGGCTAAGGGTTTGTTCGTGACCACAAGTTCCTTTACGCGAGCAGCAGTCAACGAGGCACGGCATCCGACGAAGCCTTCCATTACCCTAATTGATGGATTGCGTCTTTCCGCCATTGCCACTCGCCTAAACCTTTATGAATGACGAGGAGGAGGAGGAGCACAACGAATGCTATCTCTTGGAATTCCTGTTGATTATGATGACTTCGGCAATACGATCGTGGACTTGAACATGGGCGGCGAATTGAAAGCTAAAGACTTCCCGCAAGACTCGGAATCTCAGTTACTCGCTTACAATCCCGACGCCAAGACTGGAACCGTCATTTGGATAGAGCAACTCGCTGAAGACATCGGCGAAGCGATGGCGATGCTTGATGAACTTGGCTTGCCTAAAGGAAGAAAGCCAGAGTGGTAC
>JBKPPU010000239.1:0-5986 GCA_046733695.1 Acidobacteriota bacterium | reverse complement strand
ATGAGCCACGTTAATATCTTCCATCGGGACTCGCGGTTAACCTCAAACTTTTCGAACAGCTCTGACATCCTGCAACTTTCGCGTAAATCGTGTCTTAGACGCCCTCAACCCGCACCGCGTTGTGAGCAGATTGTAACTCCCCTGTACCGCGTTAGCACTTCATTAGCACTTCGCAGGCCACAACTCGACAGTTAGAATGGCCTCGTGCGCCGAAAAAATGGAAAACGCTGGGACAAACGCCGATCGCACGGCCGGCGTGGTCCCGACAAATCTGCCCTCAAAACCGGCCATGGGGCTAACGAACGCGCCATGCGGGTTGTTCCACCCTCTCGCGAGGTAAAACGACTGCTGGAAGGAATTGGGACGCCCCGGCCAACACCTTTCAAACCGGACTTATTTCAACTCGAAGCTCTCGCTGCCCTGGAGTACGAAGACGTGCTGGTAACCGCTCCGACGGGCAGCGGGAAGACGTGGATTGCGCGTGAGGAGATTCGCAGGCTTCTGGGTAGCGGGCGTCGTGCCTGGTACACGTCGCCATTGAAAGCGCTCACGAATTCCAAATACCAGGAGTTCATCGATGAATTTGGGGCCGAGAAGGTCGGGATTCTCACCGGTGATAGAAAAGAGAACTCCGATGCACCGCTGATCGTCGGAACCACTGAGATTTATCGCAATCAACTTTTCGACTCGTTGCGGGGCGGGAACGAAGTTAGCGCGGATCTGGTGGTACTTGACGAAGCGCACTACCTCGCCGATGAAGACCGCGGGCACGTTTGGGAGGAGGCGATCATTCTGACGCCGCCGCGGATTCGCTTGTTGCTGTTGTCGGCAACTATCGGGAACGCGCACGAGTTTGCGTTGTGGCTTGAAGAGATTCGGGGTGTGCGTTGCGGCGTCGTCACGGGACCACCGAAACGGCCCGTACCTTTGCGTTCGGCGGTGTTGCTTCCCGATCGACGATTGCTACCGTTGTTCAATGAGTCGGGAAATCTGAATCCGGAAATCGTGAAGTTAGCCGCGGATGAACGCAGATCGGACCGAAGATGAAGCTGCGGATGCCGGAGATGCCGTCGGCAACCCTGCTCGCGGCGCTTGATGGTTACAATTTACTGCCCGCGATCGTCTTCCTGCCGACGCGACGACGGTGCGATCAGGCCGCGTCCGAAGCTGCACTCTCACGACGCGATCCGAACGACAACCGTCGCGAAGCACGACGCGATTTCATGCGCACGTTTGTCGAACAACATCCCGAAGTGCGCGGTCATCGACATTGGGACACGATCATTCGGGGCGGCGTTGCATCGCATCACGCCGGACACATCCCTGCGTGGAAACTCGTGATCGAAAAACTGATGAGCGCGGGATTGCTCGACGCGATCTTCGCCACTGCCACAGTTGCCGCCGGCGTCGATTTTCCCGCACGGACCGTTGTGCTCACGGGCGCCGATGCACGGAGCGCCAGCGGTTGGCGTCCGTTATCAGCTTCGGAGTTGCAGCAGATGACCGGGCGTGCCGGCCGGCGTGGCCGCGACAACGTCGGCTTCGTGGTTGCTGCACCCGGCATACACCAGGATCCAGAACGTATCGCTCAGCTTTTGAAAGTTTCACCTGATCCGCTCGTAAGCCAGTTCCGTGCTACTTACACGACTCTCCTCAACCTGCTCGACGCGTATGGAAGTTTTGCTTCGGTACGTGAGGTCGCGCAACGCAGCTTTGCCTATCGCGACTTCTCGCACCGGATCACTCAGCTCGAGAATAGTCTCAACGAGAGCGAGCAGAAGATCTCCACGGCTTTGCAGGAAGCAGGCTGCGACATTCCGATCTCGGTTGTGCTCGGACTCGAGAGACTTCTCGGCGCGCGCGCTCGTTTACAGGAAGCGAAGCCGCAGACGCGTGCGGAAGTTTTTCATCGTTGGCTGAACGAGGTCGTGAAGCCGGGGCGCGTCGTTGGAATCGGTCGCTCGGGTCGGCGATTGGTGATGGTGACCGAGAGCCGAGACGGTAACGTGCGTGGCTTTCGTGAAGATGGAAGTAGCGCCAGCTTTCCACACGAACGCATCGGTCGCGTTTATTCGCCTGTCTACAGACTGAAAGAAGAAGAAATCGAAAGGGCATTCGACGACGTTCGTGCACGTGGCCCCGAACTCGTCTTGCCGGAGCCTAGACTTCGCGACGCCGACGCGGAAGAAACCGAGGCGTTGAAGATTGTCGACGACTCTATCGAGAATCTCCTGCCTACTAGCGTCGACAAACGGCAGTGTACTGACGTGATCTGGCAGTTGCACACAACTGCCGAAGATTTCGAACGCGCCTCTCGACGGATCGACGCATTGCGCGAGGAGGTTTGGCAGCCGTTCGAACAGCGCGCGCGAGTTCTCGCGATTTTTGGTTATCTCGATTACGAGCAGGAGAAAGTCACGGACCGTGGCCGCTGGCTTGCGGATCTGCACATCGATCGGCCGTTGCTGGTCGGCGAAGCTCTTGAGAATGGTCTGTTCAATTCACTTGCGCCAAAGGAACTGGCAGGAATCATGGCGGCGTTAACGGCCGACGAAGATCGCGATTACGGTGAGCTCGAGTTGGACGACGACGTAGTGACGTCTCTCGCGCGCTTTGAAGACATCGGTTTCAAAGTTTCTGCTGAAGAATGGAATCACGGATTAGAACCCGCGCCCGAGTTGAACTTCTCTGCGGCAGGCGCGGCAGTTCGTTGGGCCGGCGGCACTGACTGGTCCCAAATCGTGAGAGAAACTCGTGCCGAAGAAGGCGACTTGTTTCGAATGTTCTCGCGAACCGGTGAAGCACTATTGCAGATTGCAGGACTACGCCGCAGTCACCCGCAGGCGGCAGACATGGCTGCCAGTGTGGCTGAGATGGTTTTACGTGAACCAATTAGATAGGATTAGGTCCACAGATTACACAGATTATTTTTCATTCAGACCCGGAAAGGATTTCTATGTCAACATCTTCTGCAGCCCAGCAACCATCACCGCAATTATTTTTCCAGACCATCAACGCACACCAACGCACGGAAGCGTTGAGAGCTGCGATCGAGCTCGAAGTGTTCACCGCGATCGGCGAAGGCAACACTACAGTCGCTGAGATCGCGAAACGATGTCAGGCGTCCGAAAAGGGGATCCGCGTCCTTTGTGACTATCTCACGATCATGGAGATGCTCACCAAGCAGGACGGTCACTACGCGCTCACACTCGATTCTTCAGTGTTTCTTGATAAACGTTCGCCCGCATATATCGGCGGCGCGACTGAGTTTCTTTGTTCGCCGATGCTGACCGACGGTTTCAAACGCATGACTGAAGCCGTGCGCCGAGGCGGCACCGCCATGGAAAACGATGGCACGCTCGGTCCCAATCATCCGGTGTGGGTAAACTTCGCCCGCGGTATGGCAGGATTGATGGCAATGCCCGCGAGTTTGATGGCCAAAATCGCGGATCCAGGTGCCGATCGAAAGCTGAGGATTCTCGACATCGCCGCCGGACATGGTCTATTCGGCATCGCCTTCGCTACAAACAATCCACAGGCCGAAATCACCGCGCTCGATTGGAAAGCGGTGCTTGAAGTTGCAAAGGAGAACGCGCAGAAGGCAGGTGTTGCCGACCGGTATCACACGATTGAAGGCAGCGCTTTTGATGTCGACTTCGGCAGTGGTTACGATCTCGTCCTGATAACAAATTTTCTGCATCACTTCGATCGGCCTACATGCGAAACGTTGTTGCGGAAAGTTCATGCAGCGCTCGCCGACGGCGGACGTGCAGTGACGTTGGAATTTATACCCAATGACGATCGCGTGACACCGCCGGATTCAGCGGGCTTCAGCCTTGTAATGTTAGCCGGAACGCCAAGCGGCGATGCATACACGTTCGCCGAGTTGGAGCGCATGTTTGCCAACGCAGGATTCTCGCGCAGCACGATGCACCAGCTGCCTCCCACGATTCAACAAGTCGTGATTTCCGAGAAATAGTTGCCTATGCGTGTTCTCATACGTCTCCTGTGTTTAGCGATGGTCTTGCAAACGCAACGTCCTGCTCCGGCAGAAACGATCTATCTGCTCAAACCTGCACATGTCTTTGACGGTGAGTCAGCGCAACTTCACGACAACTGGGTCGTGCTCGTTCGCGGCGAGAAGATCGAAGCTGTTGGACCGGCGAGCGGTGTTAACGTCCCGGCAGGTGCGAAACTGATCGACCTGCCGGGCCTCACGTTGATGCCCGGCCTCATCGAAGCACATTCACACGTGTTGCTTCATCCTTATTCGGAAACGGTCTGGAACGATCAGGTAGCAAAGGAATCTCTCAGCCTGCGTGTTGCCCGCGCGACCAATCACTTGCGCAACACGCTTCAGGCTGGTTTCACAACCATTCGCGATCTGGGAACAGAAGGCGCCGGTTACGCTGACGTCGGACTCAAGCAGGCAGTCGAACAAGGCATCATTCCCGGTCCGCGAATGATCGTCGTGACAAGAGCGATTGTCGCCACCGGCAGTTATGGACCAAAGGGTTACGCGTCGGAGTGGACTGTGCCGCAAGGCGCCGAAGAAGCGGATGGTATCGACAGTCTGACTCGCGTCGTGCGCGATCAGATCGGACACGGCGCTGACTGGATCAAGATCTACGCAGACTACCGCTGGGGCAAATCAGGCGCAGCGCCGACTTTCTCGCTCGACGAGATCAAACTCGTGGTCGAGACGGCAAAGAGCGCAAACATCCCAGTGGCTGCACACGCGACGACCGCCGAAGGAATGCGACGTGCGGCACTCGCCGGAGTGGAAACAATCGAGCACGGTGACGGCGGGACGGCGGAAGTGTTCCGGTTAATGAAGGAACGAGGTGTCGCGCTTTGTCCAACACTCGCGATTGCTTCCGGTGCAAACGTCGAGCGGAAGCGTGCGGCGTTTCGAGCTGCGCTCGATGCGGGCGTCACGATCGCGAGCGGCAGCGACGTCGGCGTTTTTGCTCACGGCGACAATGCGCGCGAGTTGGAGGCGATGGTGAAGTTTGGGATGCCGCTGATCGATGTGCTCCGATCGGCGACTTCCGTCGACGCGAAGGTGCTGCACATGTCTGACAAGATCGGAGCGGTTAAGGCTGGTTTGTTCGCGGACGTGATTGCGGTCGAAGGTGATCCGACGAAGGATGTCGAGGCTCTGAGAAAAGTTAGATTTGTGATGAAGGGCGGTGTGATTTACCGCGAGAAATAAAAACCTTGGACAGGATTGACAGGATGTTTTCAGGATTGACATGTAATCCTGTTCCCATCCTGTTAATCCTGTCTAATGACTTTATTTTGAACCAGGCGCGCCACGGTCAGCAGCAGTTCTTCCGTCCGAAAGGGTTTCCCCACGAAATCGCTAAATCCTGACTGCAGAGCGCGAGCCCGGTCTCGGTCTGTGTGAGCAGTCACCGCCACGCACGGAATGTGCGCCGTCAGCGAGTTGGCTTTCAAGGCCTTGAATACTTCCCAGCCGTCCAATTCCGGCATGGAAAGGTCGACCATTATCAAATCGGGAGGGTTTTCACACGCCAATTTCACGCACTCCTGGCCATTTCTGGCCTCACGGACATTGTAATTGGCCCCAGCCAGCAGCAGTCGCAGCAGTTCGCGGTTGTCGTCGTAGTCCTCCGCGATAAGTATGGTAGGTCGCATATTTTATAGTGGACGACTATCGGCCCGATCCGTTAGATTACCAGACGAGGCGGATTGGCGAAAAGAATCCACCCTTTGCACCCCGCGCGCCAAGTCCCAAAAACGATTTCTTGACTAGCTGAATACCAGCCGTTCATAATCACTTCGAGTTTCTTGCGGCCCCTGCGAGACTCTCCATTGCTGATAATCAACCTTGGGTTACTAATCCCTACCTGAACACCTTGAGGTTCGTCAAAACAACAACACCACGACACGGAGGAGCGAGCTGTGGTCAACGGACAACTGGAAGATAGTTTGCGACGTGAGATCGAGAGTTATCTCGAAA
>JBKPPU010000238.1:0-11538 GCA_046733695.1 Acidobacteriota bacterium | reverse complement strand
GTGTTTCTCCAATCGTGAGGTAATTTATAGGTCCAATAGGTCCAATAGGACCTATATTTCTTTAGACCGCGGCTATTCTCTCTTTAAACGCCGCGTGGTGGAAGTGGCAAATCGCAACCGCCAGCGCATCCGCGGCATCATGCGGCGAAGGCACGCTCTTAAGCTTCAGCAGCAATCGCACCATCTCCTGCACCTGATGTTTCTCCGCATTGCCATAACCAACCACCGTCTGCTTAATCGATCGCGGTGAATACTCGCAAATCTCAAGCCCGGCACGCTCAGCAACCAGCAACGCAACCCCGCGCACTTGCCCGAGCTTCATACTCACCTTGACGTTGGTCGCAAGGAAAGCGTCTTCGAGAGCACACGCATCGGGACGATGCTCCGCGATCACTTCCTCCAACCCGTTACACATCTTCAGCAGTCGCGTCGAAAACTTCAGGCTCGACGATGCACGAATAGAACCAAACGCAACGAGTGAATAACGGCGCCCGTCACCTTCAACCACGCCCCATCCTGTCGTCTGGCTTCCTGGATCAATTCCTAAAACGCGCATCGCGCGAAAGTATACATTGATCTTTGTACTTTGTTCTTTGTGCTTTGTACTTCGGAGGCTTTTCGTAAAAAACAAGTGAATAGTGCCCTGATTTAACTCGGAACGTACTGTAGGGGCGGCCCTCCGTGGCCGCCCTCGGTTTAAATTGCGCCTTTAAAACAAGGACTGATCTCAACCGAGGGCGGCCACAGAGGGACCGCCCCTACAGTACGTTCCGAGTTAAACCAGGGCACTAGTAGTACGGCGAGGTTTTGTGACTTTGTGCGGTTTTGTGGCATGATTCGTTGCATCCGAACTTAGCTTTCCCCGCGGTTGGTGGTTTTCCTAAAAAGTTCTCGCGTTAATAGTTGAGAAGAGAGTGCGACGGACAAAAACGCCTTGCCGAAGGCGCTTCCCAGTTCGCAAGCCCAGCGCACAACCTTCGGTTGTGTTAACCCACGAAGTCCCAGAAGGAGAAGAAAAATGGCTGAGACCCAAGACAAACAGATCGTTATTAAGCAGATTCTCAGTGGGGGTGTGTCAGGTGAGGCTCTGAAGGGCTGCTGGTTCATACGCCACGGCAACATCTACACCTTTTACGATCACGACGGGGTCGTGAAAGCAGAAGACATTCATGTTGGTCAGAATTTTTCGTTCGTTCTCGACGAAGCGCCAGAGGTTAATTGGACTCTCTCAATTACCAATCCCGAGGGTCCTGATAAGTTGAAGGGAAGCTGGAAGGACAGCACCAACCCCTCTCTGGCGGATGGATCGTACCAGGCTGAGGCTGGAGGCAGTGGAGAAGAGGGAGATGCCGACGCTGCTTCGGCCGCCGGCTACTCTTCCTAGTTTCACTGTTAGTTTGATTTTTTAGATACCTCCGCGGTAGCTGGTGAGTTAACGATTCGTATACGGCTGGCAGGCCCTTTTTCCGAATCGTGCTCGCGCTACCGCGAGGTCGTATTGTAGTTTACACGCAATGCAAAAGGATCTAATAAAGCTCCTGATTAGCGTGTCGGCGGCACTCCTAATCGTAGTGTGCCCTGTACTTGGTCAAGCAGATCTGCCACCGCTCACCGCCGTTGACCGCGAGATAAAAGGTGGCGAAACACACTCGTTTCGAGTGCACTTAGAAGCCGGACAGTTTCTTCACGCGATTGTCGTACAGGAAGGCATCGATCTTGTAACTGCGATTTTTGGAACCGATGGCAAACAAATTACCGAGAGCGATAGTCCGAATGATAACTGGGGCTCCGAACCGATTCTCCTCGTTGCACCCGTCGCGGGCGAATACCGGATTGAGGTACGTGCGCCGGGCAATAGCGCGCGAGTTGGGCGTTACAAAATAGAGATCCTCGCTCAACGCATTGCTACTGAAATTGACAAGGGCCATGCAGCAGCCCAAAGGGCACTCGATGAGGGCGCCAAACTCACCATGCAACAGACTGCTACAGCTAAGCGAGCCGCGATCGAAAAGTATCAGAGTGCGTTACCGGCACTCGTCGCTGCGCGCGACGACTATCGCCGCGCTCTTACTTACCTGTCGATTGGGTCTGCATACTTCGCTTTGAATGAGTTTCGCACTGCACGGCGGTATTTTGAAGAGACACTAACGCTGGCGATCAACTTAAAAGATCCGCAGCTGGAAGCGAATGTTGAGACCTGGATGGGCGGTAGCTCTGAGATTCTCGGGGATGTCACCAAGGCCCTGGAACATCAGCAACAGGCTCTCAAACTGGCTCGCGAAAATGGTCCCCGGCTCGCCGAAGGCAACGCGCTCAGTAACATCGGCAAGATCTACAACGACCTCGCCGACTGGCAAACGGCGCTCGAGTATTACCAACAGGCGTTGTCTGTCTTTCAATCATTGAAGCTCGTACAGAACCAGGCGATCACAATCAACAACATCGGCATTGCTTACAGCCAGTCGGGCGAGCAAGAAAAGGCATTGGATTATTTACAGCAGGGTCTTCCGTTACTTCGTTCGGTCAAAAACAAGAACTCCGAAGCTTACAACCTGCTCAATATCGGACGCGTTTACCGGCGCATGGGCCAGTACGATAAAGCGTTGGAATATTACAGCCAGGCACAGGCGATTCAACGCGAGACCGGCAATCGTGCGCAGTCAGGTGAAACACTGGATGAGATAGGCGTCGCTTATGCTGCGGATGGGCAGTTCGAGAAGGCTCTCGATTATCACCGCCAGTCACTCGAGATTCAGCGAGCCACCGGCAACATCCGGCGTGAAGCGCTTGTGCTCACTAATCTGGGCCAGGCCTACAATGCTTTGAACCAGCCGGATAAAGCTCTGGAGCAGTTTAGGTCGGCGGTGACGGTCTTTGAAAATATTGGTGACCTGGCCAGCGCGGCAGTGGCGTTGGAAGGGATCGCTCGGGCCGAACAGAAGCGCGGTAAACTGAAAGACGCGCAAGGCTACATAGAAACATCGCTCAATTTGCGAGAAACCGTGCGTTCTCGTTCCGGCAGTTTGGAATTGCGCGCCTCATACCGCGCGACAATCGAACGAGCCTATGAGTTTTACATCGATCTCCTGATGCAGCAGCACGCTAAAAATCCGGGGCAGGGATTTGACGCGCAAGCATTGAAAGCGAGCGAGCGTGGTCGCGCACGTAGTCTTCTGGAACAACTGAGCGAAGCGCGAATCGATATTCGCGAGGGTGTCGATCCGGCTTTGATACAAAGGGAAGCCGACGACGCGCGCGTGCTGAACGCTAAAGCGCAACGTGTAATGCAACTCAAAGCGCGTCGCGGCAGCGATGAAGAGATTGCGACGCTGAATCGCGAACTCAGGGTGCTCGAAGATGATTACCAGCAAGTGCAAGCGGCAATTAGAAAGAGCAGTCCGCAGTATTCGGCTCTGACTCAGCCTCAACCACTCGATCTGAAAGGGATTCAGCAGCAGTTGGATCCGGATACCGTGTTGCTGCAATACGCCTTGGGTGAGGAGCGAAGTTACGTTTGGGCCGTCACTCAGAATGGTTTGGAGTCGTATGTATTGCCGAAGCGAGCAGACGTCGAAGCGATTGCACGTGAGGTCTACGACTCGCTCGTGGCGCGCAGTGTCATTAAGTCACTGGAAACGGCGGCGCAACGAAGGACGCGAATCGCACAGTCTGACAAGAATTTCGAACAGGCAGCCGCACGCTTGAGCGAACTGATACTCTCGCCTGCGTCTGCTCAGCTTACTCACAAACGTTTGGTGGTAATTGCGGACGGCGCCCTGCAATACGTACCATTCGCAGCGTTGACCGTCTCCACTGGTCCATATCGACCACTCGTCTTCGATCACGAACTGGTCAGCTTGCCGTCCGCATCAGCCCTTGCCGTCCAACGACAGAACCTCAAGGATCGTCCGGTCGCGCCAAAGTCAGTGGCAGTCGTCGCGGATCCCGTCTTCTCAAGTAACGACGCGCGGTTGAGGAATGGTACTGCCGCGCCAGCCGCCAATGAGCCTGCAGCGACAAGAATCATCGAGCACTTGCAAGGCACTGCCAAGGGACCACTCTCGATCCCGCGACTGCCGTACACGCGCTCAGAAGCCGATCAGATTCTCGCCGTAGTGCCTGCGGGCGCTAGTTTCAAGGCGCTCGATTTCAATGCCAATCGATCGCTTGCGACTAGCGGCGAGCTCAGTAAGTATCGTTACGTGCATTTCGCCACCCACGGATATCTCGACACGTCACGAGCAAATCTTTCCGCGATCGTGCTTTCTCTTTACGACGAAAAGGGAAAACCACAGGATGGATTCCTGCGCGCGCACGATATCTACAATCTGAAGTTACCCGCTGAGCTGGTGGTTTTGAGCGCGTGTGAAACGGGTCTTGGCAAAGATGTAACCGGCGAAGGTCTCGAAGGATTAACGCGCGCCTTCATGTACGCCGGTGCACGCCGCGTCATCGTGAGTTTGTGGAATGTAAACGACAAAGCCACGGCTGCTCTGATGCAGCGTCTTTACGCCGGCATGCTGCGCAATGGCAAGACACCCGCCGCAGCTCTTCGAGCCGCGCAAATCGAGATGTTGCGTACACGGCAGTGGCAGTCACCGTATTTCTGGGCTCCGTTTGTGATGCAGGGAGAGTGGAAATGAAATCAATATTAGGCCTCGTGTTGCTTGTCCTCATCGCCGGTTCAGTTTTGATGGCGCAGAATCCGGACGACATGACGCGAAAACTCTGGGACACCGCTTTTACCAGCTCTTCGCCGAAGAAGAACACACGTCGCCGTCCGACAAGTTATCGTCTCGCGACACCGAATGTGCCCACCAATAACGTTGCACCCGAGACAGTCGTCGGCGTAACGCTTTGGCGACTGCGGCCTGCAAGACAGGCTGATTCGGGCGAAAGACTGATTGTTCACGAGGACAACTCCGACAACGAGTGGATTCCGGAACGCATTGCGGCGAACACGAGACTGGTGCAGGGCGATAAGCTGCGAATGAGCGTCGAGGCAGTGCGTGGTGGATACCTTTATGTAATCGATCGAGAACAGTATGCAGACGGATCTCTCGGTGAGCCTTACCTGATCTTTCCGACAACGCGCACGGCGGGCGGAGATAATCACGTAGCGATCGGCAGGCTGGTCGAGATTCCCGCTCAGGACGACAATCCACCCTTCTTCACGATGAAGAAGAGTCGAGCAGACCATGTCGCAGAAGTTTTGAGCGTCATCGTTACACCGACAAAGCTCGAGGGCGTAGAGATAACGTCCAAAGCGCTAAAACTCACGGACGCTCAGGTAACTGCATGGGAAAAATCCTGGGGATCGAATGTGGGAAACCTGGAAATGACGACCGCGGGCCAAACCTGGACCAAAGAAGAAAAGGACGCCCGCACGCGAGCCCTGACGGCGACTGCTCCGCCACCCCAACTCGTCTTCTATCGTCCGAGCGTCAAGCCAACCGAACCAATGTTCGTAAAACTAAAGCTGAGTTACCGCAGATAAAGATCCGTAATCCGGGTTCATCCGCGTCCCTTAATTGCCCAACGGATAAAACCTCCAGTTGGTCACAAAATCCCGCGTCAACTTTTGATTGATGATCGCTGCACGCAGCATCTCGATCGGAATCCGATTCTCCTTCAAAAGCGCATCGTTGTAGGCACGGTTGGTCATCTTGCCTGAATCAACGAGGTCCTTGTGCATGTAATACTGCTGGAGACCACCAATCAAATACGCGATCTGATAAAGCGGACCATAACTACCATCGAAGGAACGTCTCACCTCAGCCGTCGCGTTATCCCGTTCATGACCGACCTTGTTGACCAGCAGGTCGATACATTCCTGCGGCGTCATCTTCTCGAGATGGAAACTGAGTGAAAAGATGATTCGCGCACAACGATGCATGCGCCAGAAGAGCATCCCGATCTTCTGTTCCGGTGTCTTGGCGAAACCTAGATCCCACAATAACAACTCCCAGTAAAGCGAGTTTCCTTCGCTCCAGAACGGCGTACCAAAGATCGCGCGATACGGTTTGTTACGCACAGACATAAAGCCCTGGAGATGATGACCCGGAATCAACTCATGATGAACGGTGGCGCGTGAAAAATATTTGTTGTTGCCGCGCATGCTCATCATCTTTTGTTCATGGGCCATCGTGTTGGTCGGGAAGGATACTTGAATCACTTCTCCGCCCAGAAAGAACGGGCTGACGAGCTGCCGCTCAGGAGTCATCATCTCCATCCGCCACGTCTCTTTGGCGAGTTCCGGAACGGTTACGAGGTTGTTATCTTCGACAAACTTGATTGCCTCGAGGGCGAGATCGCGAATCATCTTCGGCTGTTCGCCAGGGGGAACGTATTGGTCTTTGACGAATTCGAGCGCTTTGTGCCAATCATCGCCGTAGCCGAGTTCGCGCGAAGCCTTTTTCATTTCGTTCTCACACCAGGCCATCTCCTTTTCGCCGATGGCAATGATCTCTTCCGGTGTGTAGGGAATCATCTCCGAACGCAGCTCGCTCAACAGCGCCTCGCGACCGATCGGATCGCCGATGATGTCGCTCGAATCTCCGGGTCGCGCATTGCCGCCGGGACGCTGGAAGTTTCCGCCGCCGCCACCGCCAAAATTTCCACCTGCTCCGGCACTACGACCCGGCACGGGTTGTTGACCTTGAGCGCTCTGTTGTTGAGTGTTGCCTTCAGCCCGGATGCCGACCACGCGCTCGCTGAGGAACGTCGCATAATTGGATATGGCTTGGTCGAGTGACCGGTACGGTTCTTCATTCCACCATGTGAACATCGGATCGTAGCCGTTGTAGAACGTGTACCAGTTGCGCAGATTGCCGCGCAGACCGTTGAGCGCGGCGACTGCGCGATTGCCGACAGTCTTTTTGATCGGCACGGTTTCGTAATTTATATCCCCGCCTCGAGCTGCAGATCTGAGACCAAGCTCGATGGCACGCCGTCGTTCGTCAACCTGTTTTTTCAAATCGTTCAACGTCGTCGCAATCCTGGCTGAATCTATTGGTTCCATGCGACGCCTGGCTTCTTCCAGTTCGACGATCTTCGCGCCGAAGGGAATGAATGTTTCGATCTCGCTGATTTGACGCGACTGAATATCGAGTTGTCGCAACTCGTATTCGAGATGGTTCTTGAACAGGATGTAATCGATCTTGCCGTCCTCACTCATTGAGTCGAAGTCCTGGCTCTGTAGCGAGCTCAGCCATTCCTCATAGAACTTCTTGAAGCGTTCACGCCGGGAGCGCGACACAGCCACCGGATACGATCGCTGAAGACTCCCGCGATCAACCGTATAGCGTTCGATGGCGCTTCGCATTTCACTGACGGGCGCTTTGGACCCGTTCGGCCCGTTAGGATCGCCGGCCGGTGTCTTCAGACTTCTGCCACTATTAGTCCTCGATGACGTTTGCGCCGGGATCTGGATCAGAAAGCAGAAGAGTAGGGAAGTGACAACTAAAGCGCGGGATACAGAGCGCATGGTCGATGTCTCCTGGTCGGCAACAGTTTTTGGATGAACCATCCACAGATTACGCAGATGACTTCATGTGGCGCAAGGTCGCGGTCAGTAAGACCACACGCAGATTTGCACGAGTCTCGGCGACCGTGATTGCAGCAATGCTGTCTTTGACGGCAACTTCGTCCATCGCGAGGAGTGGTTCCGCGATTCGTTGACTAAACTCCGCGGTCTCGAGTGACTTTCGATCTTTGGCTTTGTTAAGAAAGGAAACTGCCGCGTTAAAAACACCGGCAGCTTCGGTGGGTTGATATTTAACAGTTGTGCGTAATACAGCGATGTACCAGTTGTACTTATCCGCATCCGTAGCATTAGACCGACGCAGATCAATAAGTGCTTCGTTCAGAATCTGGATTATGGGAGCGGGGTCCGCGTCCCGTTTCGGTTCAGGTAGCTGATCGAGAAAAGAGATCTTAGCGAATGGTTGCAGGCTGGCCGGCACAGAGTTCAATATCACGTTCATTTCGGCAAGGCGACCACGCTGGTAGTAATCAATCGCACCCTGCGCGGCCCAACTCCAGCGAAACGACTCCCACTGGTTGCCTATGAATTCGCGTTGCTCTTTTCCCATGCTATCGAGAATTTTGATCGCGAGCTCATAATCTTTGACTCCGTAAGCAGCGTATGCAGCTCTGAACTCGTAGTTTGTTCGAGCTCGTGCATCTTTTGCGTCAGCGGAGGCTTTCAGGAAATCTTCTGAAGTATGTGGTTGGTCCGTAGGAATTAGGGGTTGGCACTTATCCATCGCCTGCCGCACGACCACGGCGTCTGTTGGCAGCAAACGGTCAAACTCACTCAACATCGGAGCAATGAAACCGCTAATACACGAGCAAATCGATCCACGATTGTCGTCGTCGATGGGATCCGCATTAAGGAAATCGATTTCATACTGCAACAGCTCGGTACGCAGCTTGTCAGAAGGGACGGGTGCGTTTCTCGCGAAATTTCTTTGTACCGGAAACGCTGCATAGTTGAGTGAATTCAGCAGCTGCACCGGGAACGATTGTTGTTTCGCCAGCGACAGAGCGTGAGTGAACATTGCGTCCGCACGTTGTTCATCTTTTCCGCGCATTGCGACAAGGAATGTGGCGATGTCGTTTGGTGGTCCTAAACGCAGTGCCAGACTAGCCAACTCATTCGCACCGTTGGGATCGACGGCGACCAGATCCGTTGCGCTGTTCATTAACCATTCGGCGGTCTCACTTCGTTCGCCGTCCGTAGTCAGCGGACCGGAAATCAGGATCTTGATCAAAGGCGACATCAGCTTTTGGTCGAGTGGGGCGACCATTTTCAGAAGCTTTCGCGCAGCCGTGATTCGTTCGCGACGCTCAGTCGAGGGTTCTCTATTCGGAACCTGCTCGACCAGTTCGATTGCAGCTTGAAACCACCTGCGTGCCCGCGACTCGTCTTCGTCCCACCAACCTTGCCCGAGTCTTCCCAGGATTACGGCCCTCCGCGCAGCACTGACCTGGCCAGCGTCTTTGAGTAAATCATCCGTCAGCGCCTCCGATCTCGCGCGCCAGACTTCATTCTGCTGACCGATAGCGCAAATCGCCACGGTAAGAAGGATCATCAAGGTTGAAGCTGCTACCCTTCGCCGCATTTGGTTTCCTCGCTGCACAAGATATCAGAACCAGCCTTCTTTATGTGCTTTTTGTGCCTTTTTGTGGCTAATTCTTCTTCTTGTCGCCGATTTGTAACTTGCCCTATTACAAAGGCTTTGCTAGAATCCGCCTTCGTTGCTTGGTAATGTCTAACTTTTGATAGGACGCTCCGGAAGACCTTCGTCATGAATCGAACACACACTCGATTCTTTACTTTTTAATTGCCGACCCGCAACCACGCGGGCGCACGGCGAAGGCGCTCCTATCGAATCCGATCGACTGAAGTAACAATATTAGGGAATCGTAAATCGTAGGGAATGGTCTTCGGCCTCGGGACTCAGGTCTTTGTTGTGGTCCCCCCGGCGCGCGCTTTGGTTGTTAAGGTAATAGGTCTTTGGGCGCGGCGTCTTTTCGGGGGAGTTATAAAATGAGCGAGATCAACGTACAACTGAAGAATGGCGAAGCGGTTCCGGTGCCTGATTCGGCAACGGTAGCCGAGGCTCTCAAGAAACTGGATCGCGATCTTGCGAAACAGGCTTTGGCAGCGAAGGTTGGCGGACGTGAGGTGGACCTCACGGCGCCGCTGGATACCTTGCGCGCAAGCAATGGAGAAGGCACCCCTACTGTTCAGATTGAGCCCATCGTGCCCGAAACGCGCGACGGTCTCGAAGTTCTGCGTCACTCAACGGCACACCTGCTGGCTGCCGCTGTGCTCGATCTCTTTCCCGGTACCAAGCTCGGCATTGGACCAGCGCTGCTCGACGATCCGCGCTACGGCTATTTCTACGACGTGATCACGCCAAAGCCGCTCACGGAAGCCGATCTGCCCGCCATTGAAAAGCGGATGAAGCAGATTGCCAGCAAGAATCTTGGTTATCGACGCGAGGAGATTCCCAAGCACGAAGCCCTGCGCGTGTTTGGCGAACGCGACGAGCCGTTGAAGTGTGAACTGATTGACGAGAAGGCCGGCGACTTTGTGAGCGTTTATTACATCGACGGCTCACCATTCATCGACTTCTGTCTCGGACCACACGTTCCGAACACGAACAAGTTGAAAGCTTTCAAACTGCTTTCCCTCGCGGGCGCTTACTGGAAAGGCGACGCTTCGCTGCCGCAGATGCAGCGGATTTATGGGACGGCATTCTTCACGCAGGAAGAGCTTGACGCGTGGCTCAAGCAACGTGAAGAAGCTGAAAAGCGCGATCATCGCCGTCTCGGTCGTGAGTTGGACCTGTTTTCGATCCAGGAAGACTACGGGCAGGGGCTCGTCTTCTGGCATCCAAAAGGCGGCGCGATCCGCAAAGAGATGGAAGACTACCTGCGCGAGCAACTCCTGTTGCGCGGTTACGGGCTGGTCTTCACGCCCCACATCGCCAAGCGTGAGCTGTGGTTCACGAGCGGGCATGAGATCAATTATGCCGACTCGATGTTTTCGCCGATGGAGTTTGAGGAGCAGGAATTCCGCATCAAGCCGATGAACTGCCCGTTTCACATCGGTATTTATAAGTCTGCACAACACTCCTATCGCGAGCTGCCTTTGCGTTATGCGGAGTTTGGGGCGTGTTATCGCGCTGAGCTTTCGGGAGCTTTGCACGGTCTGATTCGTGTACGCGGGTTTACGCAGGACGATGCGCATATTTTCTGCACGCCGGAAACGGTGCGTGCCGAGATCGTTAGCTGTATCGACTTCGCACTGAGTATCTACGAGGCGTTTGGTTTTAAGGATTACAAAGTCGAGCTTTCTGTGAGAGGCGACGATCACAGCGGCTTCTTTGGCGAAGACGCTGATTGGGAGAATGCCGAGGCTGCTCTGGTTGATGCTTTGAACACGCGCGGAATCCAATACGAGCGCATTGAAGGTGAAGCGGCGTTTTACGGTCCCAAGATCGACATTCGTGTGAAGGATGCGATTGGCCGAGCCTGGCAGTTGACGACGGTGCAGTTTGATTTCAATCTGCCGCAGCGTTTTAAACTCGAGTACATCGGTGAAGACAATAAACCGCACCAGCCGATCATGATCCATCGCGCGCTTTTTGGATCGATGGAGCGTTTCTTTGGCGTGTTAATCGAGCACTATGCCGGTGCGTTCCCGATGTGGCTGGCGCCGGTGCAAGTCGCAGTGCTGCCGATCACGGATCGAGTGAACGAATACGCTGAAGAAGTAGCGCGTGAACTCCGCCTCGCCGGCTTACGTGTCGAGACGAATCTGCGAAGCGAAAAAATCGGCGCTAAGATTCGTGATGCGCAGTTACAGAAAGTGCCGTTTATGCACGTGCTCGGCGATCGTGAGATGGAGCAGAAGACGGTGGCAGTACGAGAGCGTGCGAAGGGCGACATCGGGGTGATGTCCATCGCGGAATTTAAAGAGATGGCGCGCCGGTTGGTTGAAACCCGCGCGTTAACAAACAACAG
>JBKPPU010000237.1:0-3951 GCA_046733695.1 Acidobacteriota bacterium | reverse complement strand
TCCATCGATGCGCACGTTGCGGAATTGGGCCAACCCGGGAACGAACTCGTTCAACTGATCGAACCGAACGCCCAACCGGCCCATGCCCGTGTCGATCTTGACGTGAACATCGACCACGACTCCGGCGTTCGCGGCGGCCTGGTTCAGCGACTCAATCATGTCCAGACGATAAACGACCGACGTCAATTGATGTTGAATGCAGGCAGCAGCCTGGCCCGGCCAGTAACCTGCAAGTAAAAGGATCGGCTCTTTGATTCCTGCCGCGCGTAGTTGCATTCCCTCTTCAGGCAGTGCCACGCCAAACCAGTCGGCGCCTTCACGCGAAAGCCGTAGTGCACATTCCACCGCGCCATGACCGTATGCATTTGCCTTGAGTACGGCCATGATCCGGGCGACTGGTGTGACGCGCCGCCGCACGCGGTTGAAGTTTGCAGCCAGGTTGTTGAGATCGATTTCGGCCCAGGTCGGACGACGGGCGGCAATTTTTGCTTGGTTCTCAGCTCGAGACATGGTTTAGTTTACTGTAAGAAGAATCATTGACTGAACTGTCTCGCACACATAAACTCCGCCTCGCTCAATGCTCAACTCTCTTCCCTCGGAAAGGAGGGCAACAAAATGAAAAGAATCGTGGTTGGATTACTAATTGTTTGCCTCTTATCAGTGAATGGGTTTGCCTATGGACCACGGGGCCATCAGCTTGTCGGAGCAATCGCGGACAAGCGGCTGGCACATAACCCAACGGTGGCAAAGAAAGTTCGAAAACTTCTCGATGGTATGACGCTGCAGCGAGCGTCTACTCTTCCGGACGAAATCAAAAGCTGGCAATGCGGGAAACAGCCTTCGGGTCCAAACCGGATCAATCGCGAGCTACAAGCGTTCGTAAACGCGAATTGCACTGGCAGTCCAAAGCATGCTGAATTTCACTACACGGACGTTCCGGTTGCTGGAGATGAGAAATATGCCGACGGTACTGTCGGACGCTTTGAATTTGACGTCGTGAAAATGATTCCGTTCTGCATCAGTGTTTTGAAAGGTGAGACACCGGAGACAAACGATCGCGCAATCACGAAGTCGATCGCAGTGATTCTGATAACGCATTACATGGGCGACATACACCAACCGCTGCACGTCGGCGCGGAGTATTTCGACGGCAGCGGAAAGCCGTTTGAGCCAACCCCACAGAATCTCGGTTTTGCCGATCAGGGTGGGAACAAGCTCACGCTCTTCACTTTCGTTAACGGCCAAAGAAAAGCAGCAGGAAAGTTTCACGGGTACTGGGATGGCCAGGCAGTCGAGAATGCTTTCGGCACACAACAAGACGCGACGGTGGCGACTCGTTTAGGCAAAAGAGAACCCGCGGATTGGGAGTTAACCGGTGATGTCGCGACGTGGGCCGAGCAGTTGGCCAACGAGATCCTTCCCACGGCACGCGAGGCCCACGACCGTCTGCAATACAAGAGCATTCAATTCCAGAGTGGCCATCCAGAAATAAACAGTGGTCGCGCGGAAGAGAAAAATCATCCCGCGGGCGGAACCTTCTATGCACTCTGGGCCGCCGATGTGGTGAAGACCGAAATCCATAAGGGTGGCTGGCGACTTGCGGCTTTGCTCGAACAAGTCGTGCAGTGATTCTCCGTATTTGGCGCCACCTTGGAGTGCGCCAACTTGTTGGCGCTTTGCTATTTTACCAAAGCGGTGCCAAGGCACCGCACTCCAAGGAGGCGTCCGTACACACATGAAAGTCGTACTTGGAATGAAGGCCCACTCAGGCTGGGCGGCTCTTGTTGTGCTCGGCAGGCAGAAAGACGATCTCGTAGTCGTTGACCGCCGCCGCATTGAGTTAGTCGAAGATCAGTGGGCCAGGCAACCGTATCATGCGGCGGAAGGCTTGAAGTCTGAGGTGGCGCGCGATCTGGTAAAGCGTGGCATCGATGCCGCACATAAGATCGCGGTTCGTGAGATACGTGCAGCTCTGAAACGCGAGACGGATCGAAAGAACGAAGTCAAAGCGTGCGCCGTGCTGGTTGGAAGTCCGATGCCCGCTTGGAGCGCTGACGAAATTCTTGCGGTCCACTTTCGCATGCACAAAGCTGAAGGTGTGCTCTTTCGCGACGCGCTTGTCCAGGCCGCGAAAGAGTGCAAGGTAAAGGCCATTGAGATTCCCGAAAAGGAACTCTTGAATCATGCCGAACACGAACTCAAAACTCCCGCCAACAAACTCGCCGCTCAGATCAGTGGGTTAGGAAAAGCCGCCGGCCCGCCCTGGGGTAAAGATCAGAAAGAAGCCGCGCTCGCAGCCTTGATTGCGTTGCGGCCTCGTTAACGTTCTCCACGGACGAGCCAGATTCTGTGTTACACTGGCCTCAACCTCGATTAAAGGAGAATCGATCCTCATAAATGACAAACGAAGAATTCAACAGAACAGTGGAGTTTCTACTCAATCGGCAGGCCGCGTTAGAGACGCGCATGCAACATGTGGAGGAGGAGGTCCTGCCACAACACGCCGCGGGTTTAAGTGAGCTTGTGGTCCTGTTAGGCACCCTCACAAATGTCGTGGTCGACGGTTCTCGCGTGTTGTTCGACCGAACGGAGCGACTCTCTGAAAGTATGAAGGACACAGATGAGCGTATGAAGCACACGGATGAAAAAATTAATGCGCTCATTGAGTCACAAATGCGTACTGACGAAATATTCAATCGCCATCTTCGTGAACACCACGGAGACCTCAGTGGTGCCTGAAAACTAGAGCCACCATCTAAACAAGCCCCTTTGCTGCTCTCCCCCGACAGAAAAGGACTTTATGAATATCTTCATCGCGCTGATTCTCGCCGCACTCTGTACTCTTCAAAGCGGCGCAGCACAGGCGCAGCCTCGTCTTCTCACAGGCCCCCAAACCCGAGACACGTGGCGCAGCGTTCGCACCAACAACATGTTCGTGATCGGCAATGCCGATCCGGAAAAGCTTCGCCAGGTAGCTGTCTGGCTTGAATTCTTTCATCGCTCTTTCGCACGTCTGATCTCGCGCAACGTTATCGATTCGTCGGTGCCCACAACTGTCATCGTCTTTCGCGACGAGGCTTCGTTTCGCCCATTCAAACCAATCTACCAGGGACGCGTCGCAAACGTTTCCGGCTTCTTCCAACCCGGAGACGACATTAACTACATCGCGATCGCACTGGATGAGCGCGATCGAGATCCATTCGGCACTGCGTTTCACGAATACGTCCACCTGCACCTCAAAGACAACATTCCCGGAGCGCCGTTGTGGCTCAACGAAGGCCTCGCCGAACTCTACGGCTCGTTACAGTTTTCGGGTAACGACGCCCTCCTCGGTGCGCCAATCCAGTATTACATTCAACACCTGCGTGGCGAGGGTCTCCTGCCGTTGAAGACACTCTTCTCGATCGGCTTCGACTCGCCCCACTACAACGAGGACGACAAAACCGGAATCTTTTATGGAGAGTCGTGGGCGCTGGTCCATTACCTGATGCTTGGTAACCCCGGACGCCAGGAGCAGTTCAAACGATTTCTGCACCAGATAAGCAGCGGCACGGAAGTCGACAAAGCAATCGAGAGCTCCTTTGGTGTGACTATCGCAACGCTTGAAGATGAACTGCGCTCGTACGTCCGCAGCGGAAACCTGACCCCACTACGGTTGGCCGCCAGCGATAACCCGCAAACCTCTAGTTCCTACACCGCAATGCAACGCTCAACGCTTTCTGAGGGCGAAGCCAATTACTATCTCGGCGATCTCCTGCTGCACGGTGGGCGCGATAGTGATGCCGAACGCTATCTCAAGCAGGCCATCGCTCTCGATCCGGGTTTCACGCCTTCGTACGCCTCGTTAGGTCTGCTTTATGTGAACCAACGCCGGTATGCAGAGGCAAAGCAGTATCTGCAGAAAGCAACTGCTTCCCCGCAGACTGCCTACATTCATTATCTGCACGCATA
>JBKPPU010000236.1:0-11406 GCA_046733695.1 Acidobacteriota bacterium | reverse complement strand
AGCCCAGCCTCTTTAAAATGGCGAGTTGTTGACCAGCGAACGCCGAAGGCGTTCGCTAATTCCAGCCCAGGGTTGGAGCGCAAAGCGCGACAACTCTGGGGTTAAATCAAAATGGCCCATAAACCCTGTAAGGGTTCGCCTCGCTACAAACCCTTTCAGGGTAAACATCTTTTCTTTATCTGCTACCCAGGGTTCTCGCTTGCGCTCGAACCCTGGGCTGGGGTTAGCGAACGCCTTCGGCGTTATTGCCTGGGCTGGGGTTAGCGAACGCCTTCGGCGTTATTGCCTGATCCACTATATTCCGCGAAAGTCTTGCGCCCGGCGAGCGGCTGTCCTAGAATGGCCGTGCCAACACAGCAATTAAACTGAAACGCGCGCGGCCGTCTCCCCGTGAACATTTCATTGCTCCGGTTTTGAAAAGTCGGGCATCACTCGTTCCCTAACGAGCATCTGTGTTGACAGTTCCCTTTCGAGCCCTGACCGGTACTAAAAAGTAGAATCACCGAACTGTAGCCCGGGGGTGACATGTATTTACCGACTCGTTACACCACCAAGTTAACGGCCGCTTCCATTGCGTTACTTACTGTCACGGTTTTCTTATGTGTGGCAGTGAAAAGTCAGGAGCCTGCTCCGAGTAAACCTGCTGCCGCCGCGCCTACTCAAAGTCCTTCCCCTGCGTCGAAAGATCAGAAAGATCAGAAAGAACAAAAGAAGCTCGGCACCGAACTCGACGATCATTCGCTGATCACCAACACCGACCTGATCACCCTGACAGTTACCGTCACTGACACCTACGGACGCTACGTTTCAGGTTTGAGCAAAGGCGCCTTTGCCGTTTTCGACAACAAGCAACAGCAGGAGATCACTTTTTTCAGCGACGACGATTCACCTGTTTCTGTCGGAGTGATTTTTGACGTTTCCGGCTCGATGAGCGGCGACAAGGTCAAGCGGGCTCGTGATGCGCTGAGCAAATTCATTCAAACGAGCCACGACTCTGACGAGTATTTCCTGATCGCGTTCAATTCGCGTGCGCAGCTATTGCTCGATAAAACACGCGACGGCGACTCGATTCTCAACAAACTGACTTTCGTCGAGACCAAGAGCCAAACCGCTCTCTACGACGCCTGCTATCTGGGCGTGGAAAAAGTCCAACGCGGAGCACATCCCAAACGAGCGTTGCTTCTCATCAGCGACGGCCAGGACAACGATTCCCGCTACACGTTCAATGAACTTCGGAAGCTTTTGAAAGAGTCGGACGTGACGCTCTACGCGATCGGCATTCTCAGTGGCAGCGACGCCGGCAGCGCGATGGGCATGGAAGGTCAGGGAATTCTCGATGAGCTTTCCGGCGTGTCCGGAGGCAAAGCGTTCTTTCCGCGTTCCGCGGCCGAAATGGACGACATTTTTGAACAGATTGCCCTGGAGTTGCGGCACCAGTACTCTATCGGTTACAAACCGGAGACCTTCGCCAACGACGGCAAGTGGCATCGGGTGAAGGTAAAAGTGACACCGCCCCGCGGGCTGCCGCGGCTGTTTGTTCGCTCCAAGGAAGGCTACTACGCCACCGCCGGCGCGCGTTAGTGTTCAAAAACAGACCTTTCCGGCAACGCAGGTTCCCTTCCCCGGCATCTTTTGGAGGTGTGCGCCGGCCAGCTGCGACATCGGCAGCGCCGTTTGCCCCAGCCTTGCGCGTTTGAGGAGTTTTTAGATTGTTTAGTGAGCAGAATCTCAGGCAGACCGGGATAATTGCGGTCTGCGGCTTAGTACTCTCGGGACTGATCTTTGGTTCCAGTGTGTTTGCGAGTCGCGCCCAGGATAGGCCGCGCAGCGCTCAAACTCCCGCAGCCACTCCGACACCACCCGCGACGACTCCGGCTAAACCGGCATCGTCTGCGGTGCCTTCGCCAACTCCCCAAACACAAAGGCCACAGACCGATCGTATCGCACCAACACTGGGCGAACCACCACCGCCACCAAAGCTGAAGCCAACTCCCACTCCGACGCCGCCTGAGGAACTCTCAGGGGACGAAATTATTAGAATCAATTCCGAGTTGGTCCAATTGCACGTTCGTGTCATCGATCGTAACAACAAACCGATCGGCAATGTAAGCAAAGGGGAGTTTCATATCTACGAAGACGGCGTGCCGCAAACCATTGAGGCGTTTTCACGCGAGGAAGTTCCGATTAGCTATGGTCTCGCCGTCGATACTTCGGCATCGCTTCGTTCGCAAATTCAAAGCGTCATCGACGCCGGCAAGACCATCGTCAACAGTAACAAGCCGGGTGATGAAACTTTTCTGATGCATTTTGTCAGCAGCGACAAGATCCAAACAGAGCAGGACTTCACCGACAAGAAAGATCTGCTGATAGATGCTCTCGACAATCTGTATGTTGAGGGTGGCCAGACGGCAGTTATAGACGCGGTCTATCTTTCAGCCGAACATATCACTGAGTACAAAAAAAGCGATGAGAACGATCGCCGGCGGCGCGCGCTCATTGTAATTACTGACGGCGAAGATAGAAATAGCTTTTACAAACCGGAGCAGCTCTTTGCGCGCTTACGCGAAGAAGACGTTCAGATCTACGTGATTGGTTTCGTTAACGAGCTCGACAAAGAAGCCGGATTTATTCGCAAGAGCCCGCGCGAGAAAGCTGTGGCCCTCATCAATAAACTCGCCAGCGAAACAGGTGGACGTGCGTTCTTTCCCGAATCCATCTCAGAGCTGCCTCAGATTGCGAATGAGATCGTGCGAGACATGCGCACGCAATACGTCATAGCCTACAATCCAACCAACAAGGCCCAGGACGGTAGCTATCGAGCGATCAAGGTTTCCGTGGACCAACCTTCCGAGTCTGAGAAACGAATTGCGCTGACCAGGAACGGGCGTTTGGCACGCAAGGAGACGGGCGCCTCGGTTAGACCACCGGCAGTGCGGATGCCGGCTACCAGCACGCCAATCAAAAAACCGTAACACAGCTCAGCGCCGATCGGTTTTACGATCCGTTTTATCTGTGGCTTTCTTCTTGTACTTGGTTCCGTGCCGCGTGGCCGCTTCCTCGATCGAATGTGTGCTAGTGAGATTGTCGTCCTTTCGTGCCAGCTCGATTAAGTGCTTGTAATACTTGTGAAGCGCATCGATCTCCGGTTCGGTCAAATCCTCTACATCAATCAGGCGGTTGCTCGCGCCTTCCAGTGCCGCGACGATCTCGTTGAGCTTTAGATGGAGCGCCAGCGCATCCTTGTTCTGCGCCCGTTGAATCAGAAAGACCATCAGAAAAGTCACGATGGTCGTTCCGGTATTGATCACGAGCTGCCACGTGTCGGAGTAATGAAAGAGCGGGCCTGTAAGGAGCCAGACGACGACAACCAAAACAGCAAGAACAAAAGCGATCGACGTTCCCGTCGCTCTCGTGGCCTGATGGGAAAACTTCTCGAGGAATTCACTTACTTTATTTCTCTTGCGTGGCATTTTAGTCTCTGGCTCTGACGGAGCCACTGATCTTCTTGCGAGTGGTTTCGCCAGTATGCAAAACGGGTAATCCGAGATCGACGTCCGAATGTGGTTGCGGGATCACGTGTGTTGCCACTACCTCTCCGACTCGTTTTCCAGCAGCGGCGCCGGCATCCACCGCACTACGAACAGCCGCTACATCGCCACGCACGATGGCCGTCACGAGCCCAGCATCGATCTTCTCCCAGCCCACCAGACGAACATTCGCAGACTTCACCATCGTGTCAGCAGCTTCAATCATTGCCACCAGGCCACGACATTCGACCATTCCGAGTGCTTCAGGCATTAGCGATCCTCCATTAGCCACAAGATATTAGCCACAAAAAGGCACAAAAGGCACATAAAAATTTCAGCAGAAAACTTTTGTGCTTTTTGTGCCTTTTTGTGGCTAGTTTCGAAGGGAGTGGATTGGGGCGGGGATGCGGCCACCGCGGCGGATGAAGGCCGCTGCCGAAAAGGCGTTGACCGGCATGATCGGCGCGCTGCCAAGCAATCCACCAAACTCGACCATTTCCCCAACGTCGCGGCCGGGAACCGGAATGATCCGTACGGCAGTGGTCTTGTTGTTCATGACGCCCACCGCCATTTCGTCTGCAATGATCGCCGCGATGGTTTCCGCGGGCGTGGAACCGGGCACAGCTACCATGTCGATGCCGACCGAACACACACTCGTCCATGCTTCGAGCTTTGCGAGAGACAACGCTCCCAGCTGCGCGGCTTCGATCATTCCCGCATCTTCCGAAACCGGAATAAACGCTCCGCTCATTCCACCGACAGAGCCACTCGCCATCGCGCCGCCCTTCTTCACCGCATCAGTCAAAAGCGCGAGCGCCGCAGTCGTTCCATGAGTGCCCGCGCGTTCGAAGCCCATCGCTTCGATGATGTTGGCGACTGAATCACCGGGAACCGGCGTGGGCGCCAATGAGAGATCGATGATGCCGAAAGGAATGCCGAGCCGGCGCGCGGCTTCACGGCCCACGAGTTCGCCCGCGCGCGCGAGCTTGAACGAGAGTTTCTTGATCGTCTCGGCGAGATCCTGCAACGGAAGATCTCTGCCCGCGTGTTGTACGGCATGATTGACGACGCCTGGTCCGGAGACACCGACGTTCACGACAGCTTCAGCTTCGCTCACACCGTGAAAGGCGCCGGCCATGAAGGGATTGTCTTCAACGGCATTTGCAAAGCACACGAATTTCGCGCATGCCAATCCACCCTGATCGCGTGTTCGCTCGGCCGCGTCTTTGATGATTCGTCCGATATGGCCCACGACGTCCATGTTGATACCGGCGCGAGTGGTCGCGGCATTGACTGACGAACACAGACGCTTAGTCGTCGAGAGAGCTTCGGGAATGGAGTCGAGAAACCTGATCTCAGAAGGCGTCGCGCCTTTTTGGACCAACGCTGAATAACCGCCGATGAAATCAACGCCCACCGTACCCGCCGCATCGTCGATCGCGCGTGCTACTTCGACCACGTTTCCCTGGAGCCCCTCGGTAATCAGTGACACCGGGGTTATCGAGATACGCTTGTTGGCGACTCTGATTCCGAACTGTTCGCCAATCTCATCCACTGTCGGCACGAGTCGAGCAGCAACGGCGCGAATCTTCTCACCGGCCTTCTGTGCTACTCCTGACATCGAGTCGCTCGTGCAGTCGAGCAGGCTTAGACCGAGTGTCACTGTGCGCACGTCGAGATGCTCCATTTCGGTCATCGCGACAGTCTGCAGAATCTCGGCCTGGGTGTATTCCATCTATTCGATTACTTTGCTCAGGATCAGCAGAACGAGGAAGAGAACAAAGAACGCCGCCGCAACCAGCAGAAAGCGCAGGCTCGGATCGTACGCGGCCTGATCGATCATGACGCTCGAAACTTTTCGGATGTGCTCCACGCGACCGCGGACACTGTGGTCTGTGGGTTTGGGAATTACGGTTGGTTTCGACATTTCTACCGGTGCTGTATCGATGATCGTATCAGATAGCGAAACGCTGGTTGCCGCTGACTGCTGCTTAATCGGACTTCCACACTGCGGACAGAACATCGCATGGTCGCGAACTGAAACGCCACAAAACGTACACCGACGTGCAATTTCCGGTTCAGACATATGCTTCACAGGATTAGCAAGATTTCCATGATTCACAAGATTGAATCTTGTCAATTCTGAAAATCCTGACAATCCTGTCCAACTCAGATTCGGTGCATGGCGTTGAAGAGATCCTCTCGCTGCGCATAGATATTCACCCCAAGGTTCTGCCCCGCCAGTCGCAAACGATCTTTTAACTCTGCAGTAGTCTCACGCGCGCGCGCTGTATCGGCAATGATCACCATCGCAAACTTTCCCTGCACCACTGTTTGATTGATGTCGATGATACTGCAACTGGCCTCTGCGAGGATCTGCGAAACACCGGCGACAATACCCGGATGGTCCAATCCAAACACTGAAATCACCATCCGGTCGGACGATCCTTCACCCGAACTCATCTGCGCCGCGCCGCCACGATCGACAGCCGGCGCTGTGCGGTTGTTATTCGTAACTGAAACCTGTTTGTAGATGTCCGTGACCAACTGCTCGACAGTCGTATCATCGACCGCACCGCCCAAACGATCGTAAACCGTTCGGGTGATTCGGTAAATCAATTCTTCATTGGCCATTGAAGTCGTGATGGGTGATCAGGTGTGTACGTTAGGGTCTGCCATTCTCGCCCACGAGACGGCGGGCCGCCTCGCGCATTTCGTCCGAGAGAGTGTCATTGATATCGACGCGGTCGACGATTCCGACCACTGCGGCTTCGATCGACATATCCTGATTGCCAATTGCCGACCGGGCAGCCTTCCCGAAGGCGCACATCACCATCTCGCCGGTTCCGGCGCCGAGCCGGTCAGCGACGACGACGATGTTGCGCGTTGGCTCTTTGTCGAGATCGTAGGGGTGGACAATCAAAAACCTGACGCCCTCGAGATCGGGCGTCTTCTTCGTCGACCAGACTGTGCCTACGACTTTTCCTAAAAACATCTGCTTGGTTTTGACGCGTCCGCTTCTATACTTTCGCGAATATCTCTGCCGGCTCGCCTATATCACGCGCGGCGGGAGTGATGATCGTTCGTCCGTTGATGTAGATCTTCTCGCCCTTCTGTAGCGCGCGTCGCACGTCGTCTTCACTGACAAAATCAACCGCCTTCGCACCATTTGTCGATGGTTTAGCGGCTGGCGGCGCAGGCGGAGGTGGTGCCGGCTTTGGCGGCGGAGCGGTATACATGCTGCCCGCTTCGTTCTCGATCGCAGGTGACGGCAGCGGTGACGAAGATGGTTCGACACGCTTACCAGCCAAAAACCGATCGACTATCGCGGCAATCTCCTGCCGATCGATCTTGCCTCCCGCTACCACCGGCTCCTTGGCAGCCATCGGTTGCGCAGTCTTCTGCACCGCAACGGCCGGCCGCACGCTCTTCACCGGTCTGGTTTCAAATGCAACTCGCTTGATGTCCATCAAATGAAGCGGCGACACGTTGTCGGATGTGACATTGCCGCCCCACGATCCGCAACCCAACGTCATCGACGGCGGTAGCGCTGTCGAGAATCCGATTGCGCCATGAGTTGTCGGCGTGTTCACCGTGATGCGTGAGGCCGGCATCTCAGCACCAAACTTCACGGCTGCTTCGCGCGAGCGCGTGTGAATGCCTGCGGTATGGCCCATACCACCGTACCCCAATACTTCCTTACTGCGTTGCGCACACTTCTCGAGCCCGTCAACAACGTAGAAAGCGAGAATCGGCGAGAGTTTTTCCATCGACAACGGATAGTCGCGTCCGACACCGGCGACGTCCGCGATCAAACAACGCGTTCCCGGCGGCACAGTAATGCCAGCCATCTTAGCAATCACTTCAACGGACTTGCCGACGACCCCGGGGTTGAGCGAACGCTGTGGAGTCGCGACGACTTTTCCGAGTTGATCGGCTTCAGCAGCCGAGAGGAAATGCGCGCCCTGGAGTTTGAACTGTTCGCGAACTGCCTGCTCGATTGGCGCGTCGCAAACCACGGCCTGCTCGGAAGCGCAGATGGTTCCGTTGTCAAAGCATTTTCCTGTCAAAATATCCTGCACGGCTTTCGGCACGTCCGCAGTTCTCTCGACGCAAACGGGCACATTGCCTGGTCCAACACCGAATGCCGGTTTACCGGACGAATACGCCGCGCGCACGAGACCAATGCCGCCGGTCGCGAGAATCACGGCCGTCTGCTTGTGTTTCATCAAGGTTTCGGTGCCTTCGATCGTCGCGGTCGTCATACAGCCGATCGCATCCGCGGGTAGACCCTCCTTGATTCCCGCATCGCGCATAACACGCGCAGTTTCATTGATGCACTTCGCGGCTGACGGGTGCGGCGAGAGCACTACGGTGTTACGCGATTTGATCGCGATCAGGATCTTGAAGATTGCAGTTGAAGTTGGATTAGTTGAAGGAATGACGCCGGCGACAACACCACGCGGGCTCGCGATCTCTACAACGTCTTTCGTGTCGGAAACAATTCCCTTCGTGCGCAAACCGCGGAAATAGTTCCAAACATCCTCGGCGGCAAAACGATTCTTTTCCTGCTTGTCGGCAGGAACTCCGTATCCGGTTTCCTCGACCGCCATTGCTCCGAGTCGTGCCGCATCAGCCAAAGCGGCTCGAGCCATCGCCTCACAGATCCGATCGATTTTCCCCTGATCGAATTCGGCCACTTGAGCCTGCGCGCGGTGCGCCGCCTCCACCAGATCGCGCGCCTGCTGCACTGAAACTAGATCTTTATCGACGGACATAACCACCTCATATTGCCGATTTCCAATTGCCGATTGCCGATTTCAAACTAAATTGGCAATTGGAAATCGGCAATTGGCAATTATCTCGTGCGCTCTTTGTTCGCTTCACGCGTTCCGGCGCCCAGCGATCGTCCCTGATCGCCCTGGCCCAACTGTCCACGCGCGCCACCTTGCAGCGCCTGCTCGTCCGGACTCAGACCGGTGCGCCCATTGACGGGAAGCACGCGCTCAACTTCGGCATGTGGTCTCGGAATCACGTGGACGCTGATGAGTTCACCAACTCGTCGCGCTGCCGCAGCGCCTGCATCGGTCGCCGCCTTCACCGCGCCAACATCACCGCGCACAAAGATCGTCACATATCCGGCGCCGATATACTCTTTCCCAAGCAGTTGCACGTTAGCTGCTTTGACCATCGCATCGGCGGCCTCAACTGCACCCACGAATCCTTTGGTTTCAACCATTCCGAGTGCTTCCAGGGGCATCTCTTTGTCCTCACTTTAGTCTTGGTTGTAAAGATTAAAAGCGACTGTATCGGGTCACTGTGGCGTCAACGTACCACCGCGGGCGGCAAGAAGCAAGAGACGCTGATCTTTTGAGAAGCAAAAGTTTGACACCGTTTAGCAGCGCAAGCTATAGTGCAGAAAAAGTGGGAGTTGTACGTTTCATACAAGCGGCGCGCTGATAGACCTGGGGTAACAATCCAACCAACCTGACACCAGGAATCGAGCGATTGGAGATGGCAGCGAGTATAGGCGAACAATTGCGACTCGCCCGCGAGGAGCGTGGCATCGGCCTGCGCGAAATCTGCGATCAAACCCGCATCTCCGTCCATTATCTCGAAGCTATCGAAGCGAATGATTACAAGCGACTGCCCGGCGGCGTCTTCAATCGCAGCTTTATTAAGGCGTACGCGAAGTGTGTGGGCTACGACGAGCGCGAGGCGGTCGAGGGCTACACGCGGTACTTGCGCGAACACGGTGAGTCGACTGACGACATCAACACGACACCGCTTCATTCGAAAGTCTATACAGACACGCCGGCCACACGCTCCCCTGTTCTGACTGTGCTCCTGGCGATTTTGATTCTGGCAATTCTGACGGGGGCCGCCCTGGCAGCGCTGCACTGGTTCCAACGTGTATAGCCACAAAAAGGCACATAAAGCACATAAGGAGAAATCGTTTTGTGCCTTATGTGCTTTTTTGTGGCTAACCTTTTATATTAGTGGCCAATATGATTACACCTGATATTTTTGAAGGCCTAACTTTCGACGACGTACTCTTAATCCCGGATCGCTCTGACGTTCTGCCCTCCCAAACCGATACATCAACACACTTCACGCGAAATATTCGTCTACAGATCCCACTGTGCTCCGCCGCGATGGACACAGTGACGGAAGCGGCGCTCGCGATCGCGCTCGCACAACAGGGCGGCATCGGCGTGATTCACAAGAACCTGAGCATCGAACGACAGGCGGAAGAAGTCGACAAAGTAAAACGATCTGAATCCGGAATGATCGTCGATCCAGTTACGATTCGACCCGATCGGCCGGTGCGTGAAGCGTTGCAGGTGATGGAGCGTTTTCACATCAGCGGCGTTCCCGTTGTTGATGAAACGGGCCATCTTGTCGGCATTATCACTAACCGCGATCTCCGTTTTGAAACGCGTTTTGATATTCCGGTTTCTGAAGTGATGACGAAGCAACCGCTCGTCACTGTTCCCGTGGGCACGACACTCGAGCAAGCCAAAGCGGTGCTTCAGAAACACCGCATCGAGAAGCTCCTCGTCATCGACGACGACAAACGTATAAAAGGACTCATCACGGTCAAAGACATTCAGAAAGCGATCAAGTATCCGTCGGCAGCGAAAGACGATCTCGGACGGCTGCGAGTTGCGGCGGCAATCGGCGCGACTGGTGATTATCGCGAGCGTGCCGATGAGCTCGTCAGAGCGCGCGTCGACTGTCTTGTGATCGACACGGCGCATGGTCACTCTTCACGTGTGATCGAAGCCGTGAAGGAGATAAAGAAACGCCATCCGGAAACAGATTTGATCGCCGGAAATGTAGGCACGACGGCCGGTGCTCAGGAATTGATCGATGCTGGTGTTGACGCGATTAAGGTCGGCATTGGTCCCGGATCGATTTGTACAACGCGGGTTGTGACCGGCGCCGGCGTGCCGCAGATAACTGCGATCTCGAGTTGTGTGAAAGCTGCTCGTGAGAAGAATGTGCCCGTGATCTCCGATGGTGGCGTGAAGTTTTCAGGCGATGTTGCCAAGGCGATCGCCGCGGGCGCTGACGTCGTGATGATCGGGTCGTTGTTTGCAGGAACCGAAGAAGCGCCGGGAGAAGTGATTCTCTTCCAGGGTCGTTCATTCAAAACTTATCGCGGCATGGGATCGATTGGCGCGATGCGCGAAGGCTCACGCGATCGCTACGCGCAGGACACGATTGAGACTGACTCGAAACTGGTTCCGGAAGGTATTGAAGGTCGAGTTCCGTACAAAGGCACACTAGCAGAAATGGTGACTCAACTCGTCGGTGGTTTGCGTTCGGGAATGGGATACACCGGGTGCCGCACGATCTCGGAGTTTCAGGAGCGGACGCGCTTCCTCCGCATTACTTCAGCAGGACTGAAGGAGTCTCACGTACACGACGTGATCATCACGAAGGAAGCGCCTAATTACCGCTTGGAATAATTTAGAAGACGTAGCGGAGCTGGAACTGCCCGATACGTCCGCCATTAACATTCCCAATCAACAGGTTTCCGGTGTTGAATCGGAAATCGTTGAAGGTGGTATCCGTCACATCACCCGTGCCCGGTGCAAACTGCGGCGTATTCAACGCGTTGAAGTAATCAAACCGGATCTCAAACTTGTCACTCTCCATCGGCGTGAACTTGAGATCGATTGTCTTGGTCAAACTAAGATCCAGACGGTTCTGTTTTGGTCCACGCAGAATATTTCGGCCCGCCAGACTTGACCTGAATTTCTGATCAACCTGAAACCGCACGTTCGCAGGATCTACCGGATTGCCGTTCAGATCCGTGAAACCGGTAGGCGATTCCAGACCGGTAAAGAAGTTCGATATAGCGACCGAGTTT
>JBKPPU010000235.1:0-24852 GCA_046733695.1 Acidobacteriota bacterium | reverse complement strand
TCAAATCATAGAGGAGCCATTAGATACCGCACAATTTAAGGAGTAAGACGAATTGATGTCAGCGAGCTTTCCTCGTCTGAAGGCCTGTGTGGCTTTACTAATGGCGCTCGTCGCTTCGGCGGCAACCTCCGTCGCTCAAATTCCCGCAGCTTCTTCTGCGAGAACAATCCCAACTGAAGTTGAGCAGTCTGAAGGACGCATCACGCAGATCATCACGCGTGCGGAAGATCATTTCCGCAAGGGCAAGCTCAACCTCGAAGACAACAAGCGTAACCAGGCGCGCGAAGAGTTTGATAAAGCGATCGATTCGATTCTTGAATCGGGCTTCGATGTCAGAGCAAGTCAAAAGTTGCAGACTTACTATCTCGAGCTCGTCGAGCGAATCTATCGAGAAGAAGTTCCCCTGCAGCAGCCGAACGCCGCTCCCGTAAACGCACAGCTCGTTGCTCAGAACACCCAAACGCAGGATCAGAAGACTCCGCCACCATCACAGGTCGGTTTCCGCGATCAGAAGTTTGAGCCTTCGCCACTCGACGAACTTAGCAAGCTCGTTCTCACCGAACGTGAGAAGGAAGTTTCCAGCGAGGATCTTGCAACACTCGAGCAGTCACAGAAGAACGTCAACTTTACGTTCACTCTTAATCCATTAATTCAGCAATTCATCAATTACTATCAGGGTCGTAATCGATCGACGATGGAGAACGGCTTGCGCCGCTCCGGCCAGTACATGAAATTGGCGCGAAAGATCTTCGCCGAAGAAGGTGTTCCGCTCGACATCACCTGGTTGGGTCAGGTTGAAAGCGCGTGGAAGCCGAAAGCCGTTTCGTGGGCTTCAGCTTCGGGTTTGTGGCAGTTCGTTCCCAGCACCGGCCGCAGATTCCAGTTGAAGCAGAACGCTTACATCGACGAGCGGAATAGTTATGAGCAGGCCACGCGTGCGTCGGCACGTTATCTGAAATGGCTGTCGCAGCGTTACAACGGAAACTGGGAACTCGCTATAGCGGCTTACAATACTGGCGAAGGAAATATCGATCGTGCGATCTCGCGCGCCGGAACCGCCAACTTCTGGACGATCTATCCTTACATCGCCCAGGAAACTCGCAATTACGTGCCAAACATTCTGGCCGTGATCCTGATTGCCAAGAATCCGGAGAAATATGGATTCAAAGGAATCAAGCAGGATCCAGCGATGTCGTACGACGTAGTTCAGGTTCCGACAGCCACCAGCTTGCAGCTCGTTGCAGACGCTACGGACAGCAACGTTGATTACATTCGCAGCTTGAATCCGGAATTGAAGCGCGACATTACACCGCGCGGCGACTCCTACAACGTTCGCATTCCGGCTGGTCGCGCGAAACAGTTTGCTTCTTTGATTCAGAAGATTGCGCCGGAAAGACGTGAGACCGCCAGGCTGATTTCAGTGGCGCCGGGTGAAGACTGGCAGAGCATCGCTAATCGAACGGGCTTCAACGTGGCTCAGCTTCAATCGATGAACGCCGGCTTTGATCTGAAGTCGACGACGAAACTCGTCGCGCCGAGCGGTGGCAGCGTCAAACTCACAAAGTGGGTTAGATCCACTGCGACCGACGCGGCTGCACCGGCGGGACTCAACAAGGTTCGCGCGCGTAAGGGCGATACGATTGCCAGCATTGCTGCTGCCCGCAGTCTCGACGCTAACGACGTTGCGCGACTCAACGGAATTCCAGTTGACTCTGAACTCAAAGCGGGTCAGGAGATAAAGATTCCATCGACGACAGCGACTGCCCCTTCACGGCGTCGTTAAGTATTCATCCACAGATTACACAGATTTCTTTAGGGGAATCTGTGTAATCTGTGGATAAGACCTCATTCTAAATTTAGGGGCTACCTCACATGCTCTTTCGTACACTCTCTGCCGCCGTCTACGGAATTGACGCGGATCTCGTCGACATCGAAGTCAATCTAACTCCGGTTCGTGGTGAACAGGATCAGGCGCCACCCGTCACGATCGTTGGTCTTCCTGACGCCGCCGTACGCGAATCGCGTGAACGTATCCGCGCCGCAATCCAAAATTGCGGTCACTTCTTCCCCTTTCAAAAGACCACGATCAATCTCGCTCCAGCAGACGTGCGAAAAGAAGGCGCGAGTTTTGATCTGCCAATCGCACTCGGAATTCTTGGTGCGAATGGCCAACTAGCCGAAGCGCACAATCTGATTCATGTTCTCTGCGTTGGCGAACTCTCCCTCGACGGTCGTGTGCGACCGATCAAGGGCGCGTTGCCGATTGCGATGCTTGCACGCGAAGGCTCGATCCGCCATTTGATCTTGCCGGAGGAGAATGCAAAAGAGGCAGCGGTCGTTTCGGGCGTCAATGTCTATCCGGTTGCTGACCTGCGCACGGCTGTAAGCCTTATCGAGCAGTTACGTTCGTCAACGCCGCCCGAGCCGATGAAGGTCGACGTCGACGAGATACTGCGACGCACGGGCCATTACAGCGTCGACTTCAAGGAGGTTCGAGGACAGGTTTCTGCTAAGCGAGCTCTGGAAATTGCAATTGCGGGTGGGCATAACATTCTGCTGATTGGTCCACCGGGGTCAGGCAAGACGATGCTGGCCAAGCGTCTGCCGACGATCATGCCGCCGCTTGAGTTCGAGGCTGCGCTCGAGTTGACGAAGATTCATTCCGTCGCTGGATTGACGGGGCGTTCGGGACTTGTAACCGAGCGTCCTTTTCGTTCGCCGCATCACACGATCAGTGATGCGGGTTTGATCGGTGGCGGCACCATGCCGCGGCCCGGTGAAGTTTCGCTGGCCCATCAGGGCGTCTTGTTTCTTGATGAGTTGCCGGAGTTCGATCGCAGTGTGCTCGAGGTCTTGCGACAACCACTCGAAGATCAACAGGTCACGATTAGCCGTGCTTCGATGTCTCTGACTTTTCCGGCTTCATTCGTGTTAGCAGCCGCAATGAACCCCTGCCCTTGTGGCTTCTGGAATGATCCGACGCGCGAGTGTCGTTGTTCACTAAATCAAATTCAACGTTACGTGGGAAAGATCTCTGGTCCACTGCTGGACCGCATCGATATTCACATCGACGTGCCGGCAGTGAAGTTTCGCGAGCTCCGCGGTGACACTGGCCCTGAGACCGATAGTTCCGCAGTGATTCGCGAGCGCGTGATCGATGCGCGCGAACGCCAACATCGTCGCTTCGCAAATGAAAAGATTTTTTCGAACGCAGCCATGACCCCGCGAATGATTCGTGCCTTTTGCCAGATCAATTCACACAGCGAGAAGATGCTCGAAACCGCGATGCGCCGGTTGGGTCTGTCAGCGCGTGCTTACGATCGCATTCTCAAAGTCAGCCGCACGATTGCCGATCTTGAAGGCACTGACACAATCAACTCGAATCACGTCTCGGAAGCCGTTGGCTATCGCTCGCTGGACCGAACTTATTGGACCTAAGATTTAGTATTACAAGCTCATTATCTTTCGTAAACATTCTTCGGCCGTCAGGGAAATAGTGCGACAAATGTTTATGGCCTGCGCTGCTCTCAAAGAAATTCGTTGACACGCATCCAACATCGGCCTATTATCCGCCGCTAGCCCAAACGGATTCTGCATTTCTTTCGTTACTCGCGAAACCATTCTCCGACATCGCGTGTGCTGACTAAGCCCAGTCAACACGAAAGAAAATTCTCCCAAATGATTCTCTAGCGATTCTCGCGCTCAATCGTGACAACACGACCGCGTGACGTGGTACGCGTGTCTCAACTACTCAGAGCAACCGTTTGCAGTCGGTCACCCCGACTCACAATCTGTTTTTTCAGGAGACGATTATGAATCCCACTAAACGAACACCTAATGGATACCTGACGATATTTGCCTGCGGCACATTGCTGCTGGTTGTGTTTCTGTTACAGCCGGTTGCCGTGATGGCCCAATGGTCCACCGATGCCAACCAGAACATGAGCAATACCAACACCGGGAACGTTGGTGTTAAGACTCCGACACCGGAGTTTCCCTTGCAAGTGAATAGCAGCAGCTCCAATGTCCTCGGTACGGTCTATACGGGAACTCTCAGCTCAACTTCGGGAGCAGGTATTCAAGCGCTGACGTTAACAACTCCGTCTGCCGCTGACCAACGACTGGGCTTTTTTACGTTTGGTGTTCGTAATGGCGGTACCTCCTACAACCCCATAGCCATTCAGGGATTTTCCAGCCAGAGTTGGACTCTGAATAGCGCACAGGGAGGTTACTTAACCTTCTCCACAACCGCGAATGGCTCCACAACGCGAACGGAACGGATGCGGATCGATCAGAGCGGCTACGTTGGCATTGGCACGACCGCCCCCTGGTATCCGTTGTCTGTTGTGGCACCCAGCGGCGCCAGGGCGGGAATCGGTCTTTCTGGTAGTGGTGATGCTTACGGCTATATCGATTTCACCTTCTCACCGGCCGGAACCATGGCGACGGGAAAGCCAATCGACTTCACCTGGGGAATCAGGAAGGACGCCTTCTTTGGTGGCGACTCCTCAGGAGCAAGCATGATCATGGTAATGAATAAGCAGGGTGGAGGCTGGTACGTTCCTCTGATTTTCAATCCGAATGGCAATGTCATACTTGCAGGCGCTAACAATGCAACTAATGCAAACGTAGGAGTCGGCCTCCTTAACCCTGCCTACAAGCTTGACGTATCCGGTTCAGTAAATAGCAGCGGTGGGCTTTGCATCGCAGGCGATTGCAAAACGGCGTGGTCTCAGGTCGGTGGTTCTCAGTGGTTCAATGCGACCTCCAACATTTACTTCAACACAGGCAACGTTGGGATCGGAACAAACACTCCGTCTCAAAAACTTGAAGTTAATGGCGGTGCGTTGATCGGAACGATCTACGGTTCAAGTGCAGCCAGCGGCGCGCTCACCCTGCAATCAACCTCCAGTACGACAAAAGGGACGATTAACATTGGCGTCGATCAAACTACGACAACCAATATCGGCCAATCGGGCACGACTGGGAACAAACTGATAGTTGCCACCGATCGCTTAATCGTCAACAACAGTTCGGTCCGTATAAACGGCGCTGCCGACCACGGCGATCTTTCTGTAACCAAGGTGAACATCACCAACGCCGACGCGCTGCAATTTCGTACTACCACTCCGAGCATCACATCGAATGGCAGCATGTTGTTCTCGGTACAAAATGTGAACAGCGACAACGTGAGATTCAGTGTTCAAAACAGCGCGATCTCAAACGCTTTCGTCATCGATTCGAATACCGCTACACCCGCGAAGCTGCTTGATATCCGTGATCTTGGTACTAGCAGATTTACGGTTACCGGTGCGGGCAACGTCAGTGCATCAGGTACGGTTAATGGCGGCGGTGGACTTTGCATTTCCGGAGACTGCAAGACCTCATGGTCTCAGGTGGGAGGACCTTCACAGTGGCTTCCAGGCGCAAGCTCCACGATTTCTTACAGTGGCGGCAACGTCGGTATTGGCACGACATCTCCTGGAAAGACACTCGACGTTAATGGCGACTTCAACGCCTCGGGAACGATCACGGGCGGCACCATCCAGGCCAAATATCAGGACGTAGCCGAATGGGTCGAGTCCTCACAGGAACTACCCGCCGGAACGGTAGTAGTGCTCGACGGTACAAGATCAAATCAGGTGATTGCTTCTTCGCGATCCTACGACACCCATGTTGCCGGTGTGATTTCACTTCGACCTGGTCTGACGCTGGGCGTACAAGGCGAGGGCCGTGTGCTGGTCGCAACGACAGGACGAGTGAAAGTGAAAGTGGATGCGAGTAAAGGTCCAATCAACATTGGCGACTTGCTGGTGACGAGCGATAAGGAAGGCTTCGCGATGAAATCAGTTGCGGTCGAGTTAGGTGGAATACAAATACATCGGCCAGGAACGTTGATCGGCAAAGCCCTTGAGCCGTTGGCCCAGGGCACCGGCGAGATCCTCGTGTTGTTGAGTTTGCAGTAGCTTTGCCAGGCAACGTACCAAGTCGATGAATTCGTATGCCAAGGTTGTGGTGAGATTCTGGTTCTGCTGAGTTTGCAGTAAACCTGAAACCCCCATTTCCTTTGAACCCGCGAATCTTGGCTGGCCCCCCCGTCAAAAGGAGTTACGGATGTTAAAGAGTCACAGCTCACTGAATACGTCGCTAATAAGCTTGCTCTTGGTATTGATTGTAAACCTGACTGCCCACGCGCAGAGCGTTACCGATGGCTCCACTCCCTCGGGAATCGCACCCGGTTCACCCGCCGGCTCATATGTGCTCGGCGGTTTCGATACTATTAATCTTTATAACGGCAACCTTGATGTACGCCTTAAAGTACTGACGGTCGCCGGCCGCGGTGCATCTGGTATGACGGTCGGAATTGGGCTCAACCCGGAACCCTGGGTGGTGAAAGGAACCGGAGTTAAGCATGAATGGTGGCCCGCGACAAAGCCCGGCTATGGTCCGGGCGTCATGCACGTCCGTCGTATCGGTATGAGATATGACGGCCCAGGACAGGCTTGTTCGCAGGACGGTCTGAATCATTACCGCTGGACGCGTACGTCAATTACATTCACTGCCTCAGACGGCACCGAATACGAATTCTGGGACAAGCAGAGCGGTGGGCCATGGATTGATGCATACCCGAATTTCTGTTCGACTGGGCCGCCACGTGGCACCGAATTCGTGACTCATGACGGAACGTCAGCCACATTTGTGTCCGAGTCAAATATCGTTGACCGCAATCGCTTTAACACCAACACGGAACAGATCCTCTTACCTACCGGATACATGGTACTGAGAGACGGAACTTACTATCGCATCGCGAATGGACTGGTCGACTGGATTCGCGATCGCAATGGCAATCTGACAACTTTCAGCTACGGGACTAATTCGAGTGATACGTTGACTTACCGCAAAGTCACGACAATTACTGATTCGCTCAACCGAGTAGTAAGTTTTCAGTATTTTGCGAACTATGACGTGATCACCACCACGGGGTTCAATGGTGCTCCACGAACACTAACTATCAACCGCAGCAGCCTGAGCCTTGCGTTGAGGTCGGATTTTCAAGCCGCCGGAGTAAAAAAGCCGAGCGAGCTTTTTGTGGGAATAACCCCAGAAGTTAACGAGACTGTTTATGACCCTTCGGTGATAAGTTCAATAACCATGCCCGACAACCGCAGCTACCAGGTGGCGTACAATCAGTATGCGGAAGTGGCGCGAGTCGTTCTACCTACGGGAGGCGCAATCGAATACGACATGAAGCCCGGCTCGGGATTAGTTTCCGATGAGTCAACCGGACAACTCGTTTATCAAATTCTCAGAAGAGCTGAGAAACGCCGTGTGTACGTCAATCAAACCGACACCACACCTGTAGAATTAACGACGTACAGCGCAGATATATTCAACGTTATTACGGTCGATCATCTCGATCCGCAGAATTCCAATCAATTGCTGGCGCGAGAAAAGCATTACTTTTATGGCGATCCAGTCGCATCCCTCTTTGTGCAACAACCAGCAACGCCAGGTCCGCTCGAGGGTCGCGAGTATAAGACCGAGTACTTCAACGTTGCTAACGGCACCGTTGGAGCTGTGCTGCGCAAGCTCGAGACTGAATGGGAACCGGGGCTCCCGATTGTTACAGGAGCACCAGCCTGTAACGCTCGTATCAGGCAGACGATATCTACTCTGGTGGATACGAACCAGGCATCCAAACATGTCTTTGGTTATGACGACACGATGCCGTTCAACAATCAAAACAATGTGAAAGAATATGACCTCGGTCCTGCCGGCTCCGGAACTACCGGCCCACTATTGCGCGAAACGCGAACAACCTTTGTCACTTCAGCAAGCTACACCGGTAATGCTGTTCACCTGGTCAGTTTGCCGCTGCAGAAATCGATTTTCGACGGGAACGGAGTCGAACGAGCACGTACAACCCTCGAGTATGACAACTACGTCCTCGATGGTTCTGATTGCGATCATGCGTTCCACTGTTTGACATCGCGGACGGATGTCAGTGGGTTCGCGAGCGGGTTTGATACCAGTTACACAACGCGCGGAAACGTTACCAAAACTACAAATTATCTCCTAAACAACGGTTCAGAAACGGGTGCAATCACAGGCTACGCACAATACGATGTTCTGGGCAACATCGTGAAGCTGATTGATCCTCGCAGCACAGCTGCAAATATTATTGCCACGAAGATTTATTACGAGGATTCTTTTGGGATGCCGAATGGAAATGCCCGAAGCAATACTGCCCCCAGCGAGCTTGGCGGATTGTCCAGTTTTGCATACGCAAGTAAAACCATTAATGCATTGGGCCATGAAAATTATACCCAACGAGATTATTACCTCGGATTCCCGGTCGATGTTGAGGACAGCAATGGCATGGTCAGCAGCTTTTCGTGCGGCACTGACGCACTGGATCGGCCTAAACAGATGATTCGCGCCGCGAATGGCGGCACTGAAACGAAAAGCCAAACGACCTATGATTATGATGATCAGAATCGAGTTATAACCACGAGTAGCGACCAATCAACTTACGACGATAAGGTGTTAAAGACCGAGGTCCGTTACGACGGACTTGGCCGCACGACAGAGGCCAGGCAATACGAAGATGGGGGGAATTACATCGCGGTTAAGACGGAGTACGACGCGTTCGGAAGAGCTTACAAAGTTTCGAATCCATTCCGTCAGAGTGAAACTACCATCTGGACGACCACAATCTTCGATCCGTTGGGCCGACCAAAAACCCTTACAACCCATGACGGTGCGGCTGTGAAGACAGCCTATGACGGCAATCGCGTATTGGTGGAAGATCAGGCCCACCATACCCGCATTAGCGTTAGCGATGGTTTGGGTCGTCTGAAAGAAGTCTGGGAAATTACGTCATCGGATCAGGCGACTGAGTCAGTAAGCTTTCCCGGATCAGAGTACAGTTCGATCACTGCGGGTTACGTAACACGATATGAATACGACACGCTTGATAATCTCACTTCAGTTTCGCAACGAATCGGCTCCACTGGCGCTAACCAGGTTCGCTCATTCGTCTATGACTCATTGCAGCGATTAACTGCAGCCACTAATCCTGAGAGTGGCACTGTGAGTTATAAATATGACCTGAACGGCAACCTTATTGTAAAGACTGATGCCCGGACCGATCCGAATAACTCGAGCAAGAAAGTTTCGACCCACTTTGAATATGATGCCCTAAATCGCATTATCCGTCGTTGGTATAACGGCTCGAGTTCTGAAACTGATACGGTCAACAACAATCCCACTCTACCGCCCGATGTTGCGGTCACCGCAGAGGCTAAATATTTTTACGACTTAACGCCACTTCCGTCGCTTTCTCCCGGTGTTCCCAGCTTTTCACGAGGAGCTTCAATCGGACGTTTTGTAGCTGTGACTTACGGCACGGGCAGTAGCGCTGGTGATTATGTCGGATACGACCAGATTGGCCGGCCGATTATGAAGATTCAACAGATCGGCGATAAGAATTACGATTTAACTGCTCAGTACAATCTAGCTGGCGCTGTCAAATCGATCAAATATCCCTCTGATCGCGTTGTGAACTATCAATTCGATGCTGCTGGTCGCTTGAATAACTTCGCCGGGAATCTTGGCGGAACATCCAGAACGTATTCAAGCGAAGTTACCTATTCACCATTTGGTGGCATGGCCAAAGAGAAGTTTGGAACTACGACCACAGCGATCTACAACAAGCTCTTTTACAACACTCGTGGCCAACTATCCGAGGTGCGGGTGAGCACGAGCTACACTGGACCAACAGACGATAGCTGGAATCGCGGAGCAATCGTGAATAACTACAGTGGTTTGTGCACCACCGAAGGTGCGGCGTGCAGCGGCACGGATAATAATGGCAACCTCATCAAACAGAAGTTGTACATTCCGAGTGATGATCAAATACCAACCACGAACTACACACTTCGAACTCAGGAGTTTAGCTACGACAGCTTAAACAGACTCAACTGGGCGCGCGAGTTAATGAATTCCAGTGAGCAGTGGAGACAGGAATTCGCTTACGACCGCTGGGGCAATCGTACTCTTAGCGCAGCAGGAACATGGTTAGGCAACTCAAGCAATCCACCAAGTATATTGGTGAATGAGACACAATTCGAGGCCGCAGATCTGGCCTCGACTAATAGACTCTACGCTCCCGGTGACTTGGCTTTACCTGATGCCCAGCGAAAAATGCGTTACGACGCTGCAGGTAATCTTATTAAAGACTCTTACACGGGCACGGGCAGTCGAACTTATGACGCTGAGAATCGGATGACCTCAGCAATAGGCACCAATAATCAATCTCAAACTTACGTTTACGACGCGACCGGACAGCGCGTTAGACGGAATGCGTTGCAGGTGGAAACGTGGCAGGTTTATGGATTCGGTGGAGAGCTGGTGGCTGAGTATCCTGCCAATGCAACGAAGCAAAATCCAACCACGGAGTACGGTTATCGCAACGGCCAGTTGCTGGTCACCGCGTCGGTTAATGGAGGATGGGGTGCAGCACCTACATTCACTGGTCCTAATCCTTTAACTGCCGGAAGTGAAATCAAGCTTGAACATCTTACCGATCTGCGCACAGCCATAAATCAAGTCAGGGCGCATGCTGGATTGTCACCTTTTGTATTCACCGTTGATCCAAGTCCGGAACGCTATGTGACAACCGTTAGGGCGGATCACATTCGTCAATTGCGAACAGCATTGGAACAAGCCAGATTGCAATTGGGACTGTCCACAGGAGGTTACGCTCACGGGACACTGACGGAGAACTCGAGTTTGATCTATGCGATCGACTTTCAGGAATTACGCGACCAGGTACTTTCAGCCTGGCAGACGAGCAGCTCGATTGAGATTCACTGGTTGGTGACGGATCAGCTGGGGACGCAGAGAATGGTCTTTGACGAGTCAGGCAATCTGGCAAACGTAAAGCGCCATGATTACTTGCCGTTCGGTGAAGAGTTAGCTGTTGGGGTGGGGGGACGAACGGGAGGAACGAATGGCCAGGGTTATGGCGGAGGTGATGGAGTCCGGCAGCAATTTACCGCAAAAGAACGAGACTCTGAGACCGGGCTCGATTACTTTGGAGAAAGATACTATGGAAGTGTTTTAGGTCGATTTACGAGTGCCGATCCGCTCGGCGGTTCCATGCGGACTCTCGATCCGCAAACATTCAATCGTTATAGCTATGTTCTAAATAACCCACTTCGTTACATCGATCCGAATGGACTTAAAGAAAAGGATCCATGGGATCGGCTTTCGGAAGCAGAGCAACAGGCAATTGCCACAAAACTACTAGTGCCCAAGGGCTCAACGACAAGAGCAGTATTCAATAAGATGGTTGCGAATTTGGATGTAAACCAAACAGCTGCAAATATTCAATCCGTTAAAAATTTCATCGCTCAAGCTGGAGGACTGACCAATAGCGCAACCTGGCAACAGATTACGACCATCGTGAATGTGGTACCGCAAGGACCAGCAGCAGGCAATAGCAATTGGGAGACAAATCGCAATAAGTTGCTCGGCAACTATCAATCGAGCGATATTGAAATAAGAGTTGCCGATAGTGCCAAATTCCTTGAAACGCTCGCTAAGGATCCAATCAATAAATATAGTGTTGATTCTGCAGGCGATGAAGCCTTGAAGAAAGTGGGAGCTTCCTGGCATCCCTTTAATAACGCACGGGCTGAGACAGACTACCGATCAGATCCGCAACTGCATTTTGCCAACGACAGGAGCAAAGACCCTAATTATGGGTCGAACTACTACATGGTTCATTGGGATCCTACCTCATCAAACGGGCGTGAGAGTACGTTTATAGGCAATGTGCGCGGTGGGATGGGACATGGGCCAAGAGCACCCGCCGGTGCTGTGACCGATTATTTGAAAAGAACGAAACAAACACCCCAATAGGATGTCGCATACTTATGAACAAGAGACAAGCGAAGTTCTTTTTCTTATGGTTGGTCCTGCCACTAATTCTGACTAGCGGATGCTGTACGCGACTAGAATCGAATCCCGCCCGGCCCAGTAATGTTCGGGATTGGCAGGAATTTCAGAGACAGGACGGAATTAAAGTTGCCGGAGAATTTCTTCTGCAGAAAGGAGAAGCTACCGAACACGGCGGGTTGGGTATTCAGTTAATAGATGTAATCCAGGGAAAAGAGTGTCGGGGTACAGAGTCAATGGGCCCTAGCGCGGTTGTGCGCTTCTATCGTACTACGACTAAAGAGAAGATTCTGGAAATAGAATTGAGAAAAGCAAATACACAATTGATTAATTTCAACCCAGCCTTAGTTGAGGAATATGGCATTAGCACGATCTCGATTAATGAGGTTAACACAAGGGAGGGTTGGATATGGTTCGAGCTGTGGACATAGACAGGTGGTTCAATCAGAGACGTTCATTCTTACGTAAGGTCACGGCGCTTTTATTGACCTCTAAGTGAGCTTCTCAGTCGAGCCTGACGGTATTATGCCTAGCGGGACCAGTTCGATTGATTTGGTCCTTCCTGAACCCATCTCTCCACGCTTGTCATCCCCACACCTCACACCGTATCCTGCAATCCAGCCGTACGAAAGTATTGATTCGGCTGGGAAAATCACTATTTTAGGGTCGGGTAAGGCAACGACGCGCGCGAAGCGCCGCATCACAGCCGCGTTGAGGGTACTGGGTCTTTGCACCGCATCCCTACGCGGGCATTCAGAGGAATCAGTGCTGCTCCCTTGAAACTCGCGGAACCGTGACATCGTGCCAAACAAGCCTGAAGTTTTGTGAAATTTCTTCCGAGCTTGCCCGAAATACGCGTTACGTGACCGCAGCCGAAACCGAGACACCGCAAACGACAGACTTTGAGCTGGCGCAGAAAGCCGCTAATGGCGACATGGTGGCTTTCGAAGAGCTTTACCAGCGTCACAATCGCCGCGTCTACTCGCTCTGCCTGAGAATGACCGGGAACGTCTCGGAGGCTGAAGATCTCGCACAGGAGGTCTTCATTCAGCTCTTTAGAAAAATCGGTAGTTTCCGGGGCGAATCCGCCTTTACTACGTGGCTACACCGACTCACCGTCAACCAGGTGTTGATGCACTTCCGCAAACGCGGCGTGCGCATGGAAACGACGACTGAGGACGGCGAAACGCCGATTCAGATAGTAAAAGGCACGGAAAACCCCAATTCCATGCCAGTAGTTGACCGGATAGCGTTGGATAAAGCCATTGCTCAACTCCCGCCCGGTTATCGAACGGTATTTACGCTTCACGACATCGAAGGTCACGAACACGAGGAAATTGCGAGGATGCTTGGATGTTCGGTGGGTACTTCGAAGTCGCAGTTACACAAAGCCAGGATGAAATTGCGCGGACTTTTGAGGCAACAGAAATCGGAGGAATAGCCTCGAAGTAAGAGCCAACGAATTGGTTTGTTCAATATCGGCTTCAAACGCAGTCTTCCCTTGATTGATGACAACCGGGTTTAGGTTCTGTCAGACAGATTTGATTCGAATTGTGCGCATTTTATGAGACAGAACGAAGGTGGTAAGCAATGAACTGCGAGATATGTCAGGAACTCATCCACGATCTGGTTGACGGATCGATTAGCCAGCGAGATGAGTCCGTACTTAATACGCACCTGAAAGAGTGTCTGGATTGCGAGAGCGTGCGCCAGGACCTGGCGTCGATTGTCGGTTTCTGCCGCACTCAACGTGGTCAATACGAAGCGCCGCCAAACGAACATGCGTTGTGGCTGCGCATCCGCAACTCCATCGAGGCCGAGCTTCCGCGCCGCGCTGCGGCGAATACCGAACGCCGTCAGTCATTCTTTGGCAGGTTGTTGGGTCAGAGTTGGGAACTGTCGTTGCCGCAATTAGCAGCTTCCGCAGTCGCGATCGTGTTGTTGGTTTCGCTCGCTACAGTCGTGGGACTGCGTCGCTGGGGTGGTTACGGTGGATCAGCCGATCCGGCCGCGCCGCAAACCGAAGCGTCGAATATCAACGATCGCTTCTGGCAACGTCGCCAGATGATCGATTACTGGAACCAGCGCGTTGAGCTTAATAAAGCGCGATGGAGTCCGGAGATGCGCGATACTTTCGATCGCAACCTGAAAGAAATCGACCGCGCAATTGCGAACTCACTTGATGAACTGAAGCGAAATCCGCACGATGAGGTTTCTGAACAGATGCTCAACGAGTCGTTCAATGACAAATTGAGTTTGCTTAAAGACTTTTCCGATCTTTAATACTGTTGTGTTGGTTGTACCCTGAACTTGTTTTGATTAAAAGCCCCACAATAATGAAAACCAGATTTTTAACTTCGCGGCCGTCAGTTCGCGCCGGTGTTATCGCGCTTGGCGCGCTCCTCGCATTGACTTCCGCTTCACTCAGTATTTACGCGCAGCAACAACTTTCCAAACGCTATCCGGCGGGAAAGAACGTTCGCATCGAGTTGAGGAATATCTCCGGCACGATCGTGGTCGAGTCGTGGAACAAAGACGAGATCAAGCTTTCAGCGACGATTGAAGGTAAGGGAGCTCACGTTGTTCCCAAACAGGTTAACGACAGTCTCGTGGTCGACGTGATGAGCGACAATCGCGGGCGCGGAGACGTTGGCGATATCAATTTTAAATTACAGGTGCCGGTGGATTCATCCGTTGACCTGGAAACGCGTCGCGGCAACATCAGCGTGGCGAATATTCGCAGTGGCCTGGTGCGCGCGCACGTTTCGTCTGAAGGCGATATCGAGTTGACGAACGTAACTGCGTCGCACGTGATCGCGCAGAACGTTATCGGCAACATATTTTTCGACGGCGAGTTCTCGCGCGGCGGCACTTACGAGTTCAAATCGAACAAGGGCGACATCACGATTCGGATTCCGGGTAACTCGGCGTTCCGTCTCGAGGCTGCATCACCAGCGCGGAAAATTGCGTTGAATGATTTTTGGAATAATAACTTCAAGACACAGGACGGAAGAAAGTACGTCGGTGATGTCGGCGATGGACGGTCGTCTGTGTCGATCATTAATTTTAGTGGTCAGATCACGTTCTTGCGGAGATAAGCCGCGCACTCCGTTGGCAAGGCACAGGTTGAGGACGTTGCTATAGGCAGCGTCCTTTTTTTGTTTCGGAATGCCGGAAACGAAGCTACTATGAGGTCTGATGAAAATTCTTATATTTGTGTCTCTCCTCTTAGTTTCTTTCACTCGTGTCTATTCACAGAAGCCCGCCGCACCGGAGGTTCAACTACTGACGCGCACTTCGACGCGACGTGAGACTGCGCGTTTTTCTTACGGCGGCACTGTGACGCTTATTGCAGCGCCGCGGGGTTCAGTAACTGTTGAAGGCTGGCAGCGCAACGAAGTTGAAGTGACGGCCAACATCGAACTTAAGGGACCAACTGAAGCAGACCTGGACCAGCTTGCTAAAGTGAACAGTTTTGTTTTCGATGAAGATCTGAATCACATCAGTATTCTCACGACCGGAACTCACGACCGCGATTTCATGAAGCGATCGAATAAAAAGTTTCCGAAGAACCTTCTCAACCTGCCGTGGAAGATCGATTACCGAGTGCGTGTACCGATCAATACTGATCTCGAAGTGAACGCGGGTCATGGCGAGGTGAAGCTTGCAGGTGTCGAAGGAGCACTGCGTATTACCGCCACCGAGAGTGACACTGCGCTCACACTTACGGGTGGCACTGTTAGCACAACCGTCACCGCAGGCTCGATTACGTTTACGATTCCTGCTCGAAGCTGGCGTGGCAACGGCGCCGATATTCGCGTGGCTTCGGGAACAATCAACGTCGACCTGCAGCCTGGCTTCAGTGGCGACATCGACGCCGAAATCCTACGCACCGGCAAAATCATAAACACCTACGAGGGCCTCACTTCACGCGAAAAACCCGGCCTCACCGAACGCACGGTCCGCGCGAGAGCTGGAGCCGGCGGCGCGTACTTCAAGTTCACCGTCGGCGACGGAACCGTAAACATCAGACGCGCGTCGCAGTAGTGTTTTATTTCGTATTGCTGTTTGGAGCTTTGTTCTTTGAAAGTCTAGAATGGCCGACTGTTTTCTTCGGTCCTACGGACTAAGAGACTGAATCTGTTTTCTTCGTCCCGCTAGGGACGAGATGTTTATAGTTATTATCTATAAAGAACAGTTGCGCTCCATAGGAGCGCGATGTGTCACATTTCGCTCCTAGCGAAGCGAGAAAGAATCATTGACTTGAAGCTATAAACATTTCGTCCCTACAGGACGAAGAACTCAATCGCGACTTGAAACTTCAAAGAACAAGATGAGCATCAAATCAGACAAGTGGATCCGCAGGATGGCTAGCGAGTATGGGATGATCGACCCGTACGAGCCGGGACAAGTGAAATTGGTTGACGGAAAGCGAATCGTCTCTTATGGGACCTCGAGCTATGGTTACGACATTCGCTGCGCAGACGAATTCAAACTCTTCACCAACATCAACAGCACCATCGTGGATCCGAAAGAGTTTGATGAAAAGAACTTCGTCGACATCAAAGGCGACTCCGTAATTATCCCGCCAAACAGTTTCGCCCTGGCACGTACTGTCGAATACTTCCGCATCCCACGGAACGTGCTCACCATCTGTCTGGGCAAAAGCACCTACGCACGCTGCGGCATCCTCGTGAACGTCACACCCTTCGAACCGGAATGGGAAGGCTACGTCACGCTCGAATTCTCAAACACCACGCCACTGCCGGCAAAGATCTACGCCAACGAAGGCGTCGCCCAGGTGATCTTCTTCGAATCTGACGAAGACGATGTCTGCGAAACGTCCTACAAAGATCGCGGCGGCAAATACCAGGGCCAACGCGGCGTCACACTGCCGAAGATGTAGGGATGATGCTTCGATTCAAACAACTCGATCCGCGTGCGGTGCTACCGAGGAGGGGGAGTGCGCTCGCGGCGGGGTTGGATGTTTGTGCGATTGATGGTTTGAGTATTGGGCCGAAACAAAGAGTGACGGCCAGGACCGGATTGGCGGTGGCGATACCGCCGGGGTTTTATGGGCGGGTGGCGCCGAGATCGGGACTCGCGGCGAAGAATGGGTTGGATGTGTTGGCGGGGGTGATTGATTCTGATTATCGTGGTGAGGTTTGTTGTTTGCTCTATAACACGGGCGACGAGACGATTAACTTGCCTGCCGGAAGTAAGATTTGTCAGTTGATCGTGGAGCAGATCATCACACCCGAGGCGGAGTGGGCGACGGATCTCGACGAGACCGCGCGTGGAGCGGGCGGATTTGGATCGACAGGCTGACTCATCTTCTGTTAATAAATACTCTCAGGGGCGGTCTTCGATGGCCGCCCCGTTTTGTCAAATAAGGATAAAAGAAGTGCAGTATCAACAGAAATATCTCTCAATCGTACTCGCAATTCTCGTCGTCACTTCAACCGCGTTTGGTTGGACGCAGGCCGTGGTACCGGCAACGACTCGCGCGCTCTCCACTACCGAGCAGCAGCTTGTCGACGGCCTCAGCCTCTCAACGCTCAAAGAAACAGTTAACGCGCTTGCTGCCGATGAAATGCAAGGCCGTGGCACGGCGCAACCAGGCGGCGACAAAGCTGCTGCCTGGATCGCGGATCATTTCGCAAAACTCGGACTGAAGCCACTCGGCGCAAACAACTCTTACCTACAACCAATCAAATTCAAAGAAATACAGTTTCTACCGCCGGCAACGTTCACGGTGGGCAATCAGAGCCTGAAGCTGGGCTCGGAGTTTTTTGTAATGCCACCCTACAGTGGCGACGAAAACGTCAACACAAAGATCTACTTCGTCGGTTATGGACTCACGGTTCCCGCCATCAAGCGGGATGATCTCGCAGGACTCGACGTGCGCGGAAAGGTTGTCGTACTGCACGATGGGCCACCGCCCGGGATCTCAAAGGATCAGTGGAAGAAAGCGCAGGCTCAGATAAACGTGTTGCGCGCGCTGATCGGCCGCGGTGCCGCTGGAATTGTGATAATCGGACAGGAGACTGAGACGCTGACCTTCGCCGAAATGGCTGACTACTTGACGCGGCGTCAAGTCGAACCTGAGGGCGAAGACGAGATGCCCGATTTTCTGCCGCCGTTCCTGAGCGTCAGCGAAGCGGCCGCTGAGAAGTTGTTTGCTGCCTCGGGAACCACGTATGCAGACGCACTCGCCAAAGCAAAACGCGACGACTTCACGCCGATCGATCTGAAAGAAACGGCGACGATTACCGTGAAGCTCAAGAAGAGCAAAGGCGTCAGCAATAACGTCGTCGGACTGCTCGAGGGCTCCGATCCGAAGTTGAAATCGGAAGCGCTGGTTTATTCAGCTCACTACGATGCTTACGGTCTCTCCGCGGACAATCGTATTTACCACGGCGCTGCCGACAACGCACTCGGTGTCGCCGAGATGTTGGCGATCGCCGAAGTCATGTCGAAGGCGCAAACAAAACCGCGACGTTCCATAATCTTTATCGCTGTCACCGGAGAGGAATATGGAGGTTACGGAACAGAGTACTGGGTGAAGAATCCTACCTGGAAGATCAAACAAGTTGCTGCGGATCTGAACCTCGATGGAATGGGCACGGAAGTTTATGGGCCGGTGAAAGTGCTTGTCGGTTATGGTGCGGAACATTCTTCACTGGGTGCTTTGCTGAACGACGTTGCCGCCGCGAGTGGTTTGAAAGTCATTCCCGATCCGATGCCGGAAGAGAAGGCGTTCTATCGTTCAGATCACTATTTCTTTGTGAAGAAAGGTATTCCGGGAATGATGATCCTGGGTGCGCCTGACGGTTCGAAGGAAGCGTGGATGGATCGTCTCAAGAAATGGGAGAAGACGGACTATCATCAACCAACGGACATCGTGCGTCCTGATTGGGACTGGACTGGCCCACGCACTGTTGCTGCCGTAATGCTCGTGATGGGGTTGAGGGCTGCCAACGATGAGGAGATGCCTGCGTGGTTGCCGTCGTCAGTGTTCAACCGCGAACGCGGGACTGACAAGCCCGCACCACCGGAACCGTAAGCAGTTTCACGCAAAGACTCAAGGTTTACGAAGGCGCAAAGGAAGCGGCTTTGCGTAAACTTTGCGTCTTTGCGTGAATCATCCCAAAAGGTTCATTTCGCCCCCGACTTTCACCTTTTCCTGCATCCTCACAAGTTTCCCGCTCCAGTTACCACGGCTTTTGCATGCTACCGTACCGAACCCTCAAAACAGTGCGATTTTCTTGAGTATTGTTTGAAGGTGAGTCAGCGGTACGTATCATTTTCAGCCTTTCCCGATGACCGGGTCTCCCCTTAACTACCCAGCAAGCTGAAAAACCGACCGCTTGGCACAAAGTTTGAGATGCAGGCCCCAGGTCTGGAGGAGGAGAAGAGATGTTGGCAATCAGAAAGACAATTTTCACGACTTTCCTATTAGCGTTGGCGGCGGCGGGCATGGTCACTACGGGCACGGCCCAGTACCAAACCACCAACGACGCAAGCGTTCGGGATGTCGTCCGGCGAATTCAAACGCGCACTGACTCTCTACAGCGTGCGGTACAAAATGCGGCAGACCGAAACAACTATAATCTCGAAGACGTCAATCGTTTGATCGTTAATTTCGAGAGTAATCTAAATCAATTCGATCGACGTCTTTCGACGCGACGCGCCAATTCATCCGACGCACAGGCGTTGTTGAATAGTGGCGTTCAGCTCGACAATTTCTTTGCTGCCAATCGACTCGGCTCCGGTTCGCGCCGCGAGTGGCAGGCAATCCGCAGTGACCTCGATCAACTCGCAGGTTTCTACAATCTCAGCACGCCCTGGACTTCCGGCAGTGTTTTCGGAGGCGGAGGCAGAGATAACGACAACAGTTACAACTTGAGCGATTTCCAGATGCGCCAGTTGGTAGACCGTCTTAACGTTCGGTCCGCCACTTTCAGTCGCAACCTGCGCAACGAACTGAATCGCGCGAGTTACAACGATCGTTATTCACTCGATGAAGTTCGACGCCAGTTGAGTGACTACGAGACAGCATTGACGCAACTTCGCAATCGCGTAAACAGCCGGCAGTCGAGCTCTGCTGATGCTCGCAACGTTCTGGATCGTGCGGCGTTCCTGAACAACTATCTGACTAATCGGCAGTTGTCGAATCAGACGGAAAACAGTTGGAACACATTGCGGCCGGATCTCGATCAGTTGGCAAGTGCATTCAACATCGCATGGAACTGGTCGACTTATCCGGGTGGCAACACTGGTGGTTACCCGACTAATGGCGGATATGGCAACAGACGAAATTTGACTGGTACTTTCACGCTCAACTCGAGCCGCGGCGACGACGTCCGCAGGGCCGTCGATGATGCGACGAGAAACCTGTCGCTCGCAGAACGCCAGAGAGTTTACGACTCACTGCTGCGCCGGCTCGATCCACCGCAGATGATTGCGATCGATCGTCGCGGCACTTCGATAACGATCGCTTCAACGCGTGCGCCGCAGATCAACTTCGTCGCTGATGGTCGCGAACAGGTTGAAACAACCAACGGCGGTCGACAGGTGCGTGTCCGCTCCAGCTTGTCGGGCGACACGTTGACGATTGCTCGCACGGGCGAGCGTGCCAACGATTTCACTGTGACTTTCGATCCGTCGTCTGACGGTCGTGAGCTGGTGGTAACGCGCACGCTTTACAGCGATCGCGTCAGTCAACCGGTTACGGTGAGGACTTACTACGATCGCACTTCCGATACGGCGCAGTTGAACATCTACGACACGAATCGTGAAGGCATCGCTGTTGGCGAACCGAATCCGACAGGAAATTGGATTGTTCCAAACGGAACGGAAATCGTTGCGGTGCTCAACAACGATCTTTCCACGCAGAACGCTCGTGAGGGAGATCGATTCACGATGACGGTCCGTTCACCGGGCCAGTTTGATGGTGCGACGCTTGAAGGCACGGTGTCGAGCATCGATCGTGGCGGCCGAATTAGCGGTCGTTCCCAGATGACTCTCGACTTCGATACGATTCGTATGCGAAACGGGCAGAGCTATCGGTTTGCCGGTATTCTCGAAACGGTTCGCACGCCAAACGGCGACGTTGTTCGCGTTGACAATGAAGGTGCGGTACGCGACAGCGACCAGACCAACAAGACTGTCCAACGCACGGCGATTGGTACCGCGGTTGGCGCTATCATCGGTGCGATTGCCGGTGGTGGTAAAGGGGCGGCAATCGGTGCTGTGATTGGCGCGGGTGCGGGCGCTGGTTCGGTATACGTTCAGGGTCGTAACGATCTTGATCTAACTGCCGGAACGGAGCTGACGGTGAGGTCTACTGGTCCAAGAGGCTAGCGAGTCACCAGAGGATTACAGGAGCAGCTAACAGGGGCAGGAAACTGCTCCTGTTTTGTTTTAATTAATGGTGATTGTTGCTGGTTGGGGAACGCGCTCGACCGACAAGGTGAACTGTTGTCCTGAATGAACTGGCAGCTTATCGGGAGTTTGGAAAAACAGGAAGCCATGGCGCCGCGAGTCGCCCGCTGAGAGTGGTGTCTTCAAGTCGATGGCGTACGCATTCATCTCACTCTCGAAAGTTTTGCGTGAATGTGGATTGTAGGCAAAGATGCCGTTCGCCTTCATGATTCGCGAGACAGCGCTCTTCGCAGACAGTAGTTTCCACTCGCGGTTTTGACTGTCCCGCAGACGAAAGCGCGCCTTTTTTATTTCCACAGGCGTACCGCTCTGAAAGTCCAATTCAACTCGTAACGCCAGGACGCCGCTGAGCGGCAGGTTCGCTTCAAACAACTCCTGACTCTCTTCATCCGTGAGCAGTGGGGCGACGCGAAGCGTCATGCCACCCGCATCTGCGCTTCGTGTGTTCGCAGGCAGCGGCGGCAGTTCGTTAACTGGCTTTACTTTAAATAACGAACCGGTGCAGGACGTCGCCGTGAGGACGGTCGCGCTCAGGAGAAGGAGAAAAACTACCGGTCGGGTCATGGGCTCAATTTAGCATACGGGTGTCTATGTTACTATCTTTCCAAAATCATGATTAGACCGTTCCGTGGGGTTCACCCGCAGATTCACCCGACAGCGTATGTCGAACCCAGTGCCCAGGTAATCGGCGACGTACATCTTGGAGAAGAGGCTTCGATCTGGTGCAACTGCACGGTGCGCGGCGATATCCACTACATCCGCATCGGCGATCGTTCCAACGTTCAGGACAATTCTGTAATTCACGTTCGGAATGGTTCTCATCCGACGATTCTCGAGGCTGAGGTGACGGTGGGCCATAGTGTTACGCTTCATGGCTGTTACGTCGAGCGCGGCTGCCTGATCGGAATTGGATCGATCCTGCTGGACGATGTTCGCATCGGCACGATGTCGCTGGTTGCGGCGGGCTCGCTCGTCAGTCCCGGTACCATTATCCCGCCACGTTCGCTGGTGATGGGATTTCCCGCGAAAGTGAAACGGGAACTGACAGACGATGAAGTCGCCGGGTTGGAAGTGTTTTGGAAGAACTACGTTGAGTACACCCACGAGTATAGGAAACAGATGGCTTAAAATATTTTCACGCAAAGGCGCAAAGTAGACACAAAGAAACCGAAGGCTTTGCGCCTTTGCGTGAGAAAAATACGAGGACTCCTGAATGAAACGTTGGCTAATGCTTGGCTTAATTACTTTGTGCGCTTGCGTGCCTGCATCCGCACAAAATGACGACAATCCATTTACTCTGAAGCGAGGAGACAACGAATGGGGGTTTTGGGCCGGAGGGTCGCCCAAGGCTACGACGATCTTTGGCGGTTTGCACGAGGACGAAGCAGAAGATCGAAAATTTTTTATTGCCGCACTGCGTTATGGACGCACGTTAGCGGCGAATGACAGTCTCGCATTGCAATACACGCTTGATGTGGTTCCGGTCGCAGTGGCAACTGGAACGATTGTTTCTCGCACAACCACGCCGGCCGGTGACGTGTTTCATCGCGAAACTGCATACGGTGCAGGCTTCACGCCGCTTGGTTTGCAACTCGATTTCGCAAACGGCAGCAAAGTGCATCCGTTCGCTCACGTCAATGGCGGCTTCTTGTATTTCAACAAGTCAGTGCCGATCGAGGATGCTGGTCAGTTTGCGTGGGTTGGTGAAGCTGGTGGCGGTGTGCGTATCTTTACGTCGGAGCGACGCGCCGTGAGCCTCGGTGTCAGGTTTCACCACATCTCGAACGGAGATCGGCAGGGTTCGAATCGCGGCTTGAATCAGTTTGTTTTCTACGCCGGCTTTTCAGTTTTCAAGTAATGCCTTCTGCAAAGACACAACCCGCGCGCGGCATGCGGGACTTTCTGCCCGAAGACGTTCGCAAACGCGATTACGTTATCGGTGTGGTCAAAGACGTGTACAGCCGCTACGGCTTTGAGCCACTCGAGACCCCGGCCGTCGAGAATATTGAAACGTTGACGGGTAAGTATGGCGAAGAAGGGAGTCAGCTCATCTTCAAGATACTTAAGCGTGGCGTTCATGAGGGAACGGGCAAAGCGGATCTTGCATTGCGGTACGATCTGACGGTTCCCCTCGCGCGCGTAGTGGCGGAGTATCGCGATAAGCTGCCGAAGTTTTTCAAGCGTTATCAGATTCAACCTGTCTGGCGCGCAGACCGGCCTGCGCGAGGACGCTTTCGTGAGTTTTACCAATGTGACGTCGACGTGCTTGGGTCGCACTCGACGCTGGTGGAAGCGGAAATTTGCGCCGCGGCCAGCGAGGTTTTGGTGAGGCTTGGCTTCAACGACTTTTGTGTGCGACTCAATCACCGCAAGGTTTTGACCGGGATTCTCGGAATTGCGGGCGTTTCGTTGGATAAACACGACGCGGCGCTGATCGCGCTCGATAAGCTCGATAAGATTGGCAGTGACGGCGTCAAGAAAGAGTTCGCTGCGCGCGGTATCGACGAACCGGCAGGCGATCGTCTACTGGGATTCTTTTCCGATCTCAGTTCGCTCGAACATGCAGCAGAGATTGCAGCCGAGGATAATGCTCAACAGGCATTTAGTAAGGCAGCGCTCGGTCGTATTGTCGAGTTTGTGAAAGACAATGAAGTGGGTGCTCAAGGCGTTGATGAGTTGCAGTCGATCATGGAATTTGCGGCTGCCACCGGAATTGCGCAGCGAATCAAGATCGATCCGAGTCTTGCGCGCGGGCTTTCGTACTACACGGGCGCCATCATGGAGATCAATGTGAAGGATCTCGCGGGCAGTCTTGGAGGTGGCGGGCGTTACGACAATCTGGTCGGGATGTTTTTGGGCCAGGAAGTTCCCGCGTGTGGCTTCTCGTTGGGTCTCGAGCGAATTCTGGTCGTGATGAACGAGCGAAACATGTTTCCCGCGTGGCTGGACTCATCGCCGGCGGACGTGATGGTTACGATTTGGAATAAAGAGAGTGTGGCAGAGTCAATTAAGTTAGCGCAGGAGCTCCGCGCGGCGGGCTTGCGTGTTGATCTGTATCCGGAGGCTGACAAACTCGGAAAACAGTTTAAATATGCCTCGTCGCTCCGCATTCCGTTCGTAGCCGTCCTGGGTGAAGACGAACAAGCCAAAGGCTTGGTTGCGCTCAAGGACATGCAGAGTGGAGAACAGCGCGCGGTGCCTCGTGCGGAGGTGGCGCAGCTGGTAAAGGAATTACTCCCCGAGCGTACAGCATCAACTGTCTAGGCTTTAAGATCGTGCTTGGACACAGTCAGTACCACTTCGCGGTAGCAACTGTGTTGGAAGTCAAGCAGAAACTGTCTGCTGCGGGGATTTCCAACAGGTGTTGTCACGAACCATGACGTTAATGATGGACAGCAATTTGCGCATGCAAGCAGTGATGGCAACTTTGAATGGTTTCTG
>JBKPPU010000234.1:0-7913 GCA_046733695.1 Acidobacteriota bacterium | reverse complement strand
CCATTCAAAGTTGCCATCACTGCTTGCATGCGCAAATTGCTGTCCATCATTAACGTCATGGTTCGTGACAACACCTGTTGGAAATCCCCGCAGCAGACAGTTTCTGCTTGACTTCCAACACAGTTGCTACCGCGAGGTGGTTCTGACCGTATCCAACTGCGAATTGGTCTTTTGAGACAAAGCTCTCCATCCCTACTGCTGGCGTTCGAATCGATCTTCGCCGCGCACCTTAATGAACGTAGCTACTGCCTTCCGCTCACCCTGCTGCGTCTTTTGAATGACTTGCACATGGTGTTGGCCCAATGAGAGTTTGTCTTCCACCTTGACCGTGTAGGTAAGTTGTCCGTCCTTTTCTACAGTAACTTGTGCCAGCGTTTCCCCGTCCACGAGTACGTCTGCGGAGGTTCCCGGGATGAAGCCTTTCGCCATGAGATGGACCACTCCGCCGTCTTGCACCAATCCCGGACCAATACGTGATTGTGTGCTGATCGAGAGGTAAGGTAAGCCGGACCCAGACTTGTCTCCCGGAACTTCTTTACCGGGTTTAGGTGTTATCGGCTCCTCCTGTTTGAATTCCTGTTTGTTCGTTAGATAGCCGACCGGCTGACCGCCTTTGAAAATAACTCCGGTGATGACCTCCCCGTTCTTCAAAGCAAACTCTGCCGCCGGATCGTCCTGGAAGCCGGCGCCCTCTTTGCTCTCGGTAATCTCAGGCATCTCCTGTTTTTCCACAGCGTAGAACTTGGAGACGGAACCGGGCGTGACAGTGATCGACTTGATCGTGTCGCCCGAGCGCACAAGACCGTTGACGCGACCGCCGCGAATAACCAGAACGTTGTGCTCCTTCCACGAGAGGTCGCGGATCAAGTTCAGACTGGCGTCAGGGCGCAATCGCACGATGCAATCTCCGCAGAGGGTTACGATCGGGATTTCTTGCCAGCGCCACCACATGTCTATCTTCCACAACCCTCGCCCGTAAGTTGAAACGTAGACCGTTCCCTTTGGAGTAAAGAAGAAGCCCGTGACATAGCGCATGGCTTCGGAATCGACGATGGTCTGCCAGGTATTGCCGCCGTTGTCGGAGTAAATAACGCCGGCGTCACGTGTGCCCACCATAATCAGGTTTCGGTCGTAAGGACTGAAGGCAATCTCCGTCACTTGAAGCCGGTATGGGTGCCCGTCATAAAGGAGTAAGCGTCCGCCCTGCGTTACGAGGCCAGTCAATGCGTCGTCCTGGAACCACGTGTCTCCACCGGTTGTTGATTTCCAGATGCGCCCGTTAACCACGTCGGGCGCAATCAAAAAGTTAGGGTTATTTGGATCGACACCGTAAATCGGATGCCAGTCAAACTCGGTCGCGCGCACACCCAGGTTACCGCGCTCCGGCAGGTAAAGGAGGTTCTCCTCGCTAATCGTTCCGGGGCTGGTGCGCAACACGTCGCGCATGCGGGCGAGCGCAATCCGGGGATTGTCGCTTGGATCACGCAGCGCACCTTCAAACGTCGCATAGGTGGTTACAGCCTCTGCTGCTGTGCCCGATCTGAAGATGGCGCTGACGGGATTGAGTGTCGTCACTCCTACTTCGCGCCATCGTTCGAGATTGTCGTTTGACATAGCCAGCGACCAGTTACCTACTGTCCGGTCTATAAAGAAGTAGCGTCCATCTTCAAACCGCATCCAGTTACGAGGCGACAACAAAAAAGACTCGGACGGAGCAAAAGCGGAACCCCCAACGGTGCTTCGCCACGCGACACCGTCTCGCTGATTGAGGAGGTTTGCATCACTTGATCTGGGACCAGCCCAACAACCAGTAGATCCATATGCAACGCGCGTCGCCGGATCGGTGGTTGACGTAGCGAGGTGCCACGTCTGCAGGTGCCAACCTTCGGCGCAATCGTAGTTGGGCCATGTGCGTCCACCATCGGGCGAGGCCCAGATCGCATTGTCCTGGGTCGCGAAGTAGAGTGACGGAATGTTGCCCGAGCCTCGACCATAATTAGTGCCTGCCAGGCTGGTGATCTGGTAAGAGTTCATTCCGCTCCCGCCCGGCGAGGCGAGTGTCCAGCTAGTGGCCTCAGGGTTTTGCGGTTTAAATAGACCGCCGTCGCTCCCGTACATGACGGGCCGTTTTTGAGCATCGAGTCCTAAATGGCCACAGTCATCATGCACTCCCTGGGCACGTCCGATTAGTTGCCAGTCGCACGGTGACGGAGCTGAACCGGATCGACGAACACATCGTAGACTGCGGATACAAGCAATATCAGTACAACTGGCTTTGTAGAGACCGGCGCCCAGACCAACAAAAAGGTCAATCGACTGCGGGCCGCTTGTGCCACGTGCTGCACGAACAAACGGTCCTCTGGCCCCGCCACCAGGCAAGGGGATCTCCGTCCAAGTGTCGGCAGCCACCTCGTAGAGAAGCAGCGTATCGTAGTTTTGTAAGATGAAGACTTTATCGGTGTCATACGGCGACACGTCAATAGTCTTGAATGCCTGATCACTGGCTGCGAACCAGCCGCGTCGAATGACTCTCCAAACGTCGTCGGACTCTTTGAGATAGATTGCCTGTTGGGTGACGGCGATCGCACGGTTTCGTGGAAGTCCTTGTATCGAGAATGCCGCTGGTCCAGCAGGCTCGAGTAGTCTGTGAGACCAGCTAGCACCGTTATCCGAGCTGATCGCGACGCCGTATTCGGTCGCTACGTAGATTTTGTTGCGGTCGTCCGGCGCATAGCTGATTCCAAAGGCGCTGGTTCGCATCAGTCCGCCGACAGTAGTGGGTACAGTTCCACTACCGTCGCTTGGCTGCGTCCACGACTCGCCTTCGTTGCGACTCACCCAGATCCCACCGCCGTTAACCGTTCTCGTGTCGCGGGCCAACGTGGCGATAACGGTGCGACCATCGGGCGCGTAAGCCACATCAGCAGCGAACACCGTCTGGAGGCCGTTCAGGTGGTACCAGTTGCGCCCGCCATTCACGGTCTGCCAGAGCCCTCCGAATTGATGCGCGGCAATGATGTGATTGCGGTCGGTTGGGCTCGCTGCGATGGAATGAACTCGACCTCCGTTGAGTGGTAAATCGCGGAATGTGGGAGGCAGTTGAGGAGGGTACTCACGAAAGGGCTGCGCGGTCACGGCAGGTGTTAGCAGTCCAACTAACAACATCAACACGAGCGGCAGCGCCTGACGCAGGTTGCAATTTTCGAAGCGTGCTTTAGTCATTCCTTTACTCCTTCGCCGGAATCATCCTGGACACCCTTGAAGTAGGAATCAGCGGCGAAAGGTTTAGCCGAGCAGAGAAAAATTTCTGTGTGGGGGCGTATAATCCGCGGATTGTGAACTCCCCTGACCGAGAGCCCGTTGAGGTGATTCGTGAGATCAAACAGGGGCTAAATGTCGAAAGCAACTTTCACCGGCTGTTTAGTCGTCATCACGGTCAGATATTGCGCTTCTTTCGTCGTAAAGGATTTGACCCGGAAACTTGCCGTGACCTCACCCAAGATACGTTTGTTTCCGTCTATAAAGGATTGAAGGACTTGCGGCAGGAGGAACAGTTTGAAAGCTGGCTCTTTGCGATCGCGCACAACGTGTGGTGCAGTCAGATTGAAAGGCAAACCGCACAGAAGCGCTCGGTTATGTTGCTGTCGTTAGAGGGGGAGAGCGAGAGCGACGATCGTCCCTCGATCGCCGCGCGGGTTGCAGATCAAAGCGCAGATCCGCTAACAGTGGCATTGGATAAAGAAAAACTCGAGAAACTAAGTGAGGCATTGCAGCAATTGCCGCAGCAGATGCGTCGTTGTGCGCAGTTGCGCGTTGTTCATGACATGTCGTATGCCGAGATCGCGGCGTTGATGGGTATCTCGATCAATACTGTCAAGGCGCATCTGCACCAGGCACAGAAGGCACTGCGCACGCAATTGAGCTCTTACTTTGAGGAGATCATAGTCTGAAGCTCGGGGATTCTATGACGAACGGCGAAGAGTTGCGCGCCTATATGAAAGCCGCCAATCGCACATCGGGCAGTAACGATAACCGTCACTTAACCGAGGCGCAGGCAATCGCATATTGCCGCAACGAGATGTCTGCACCGGAGCACGAGGCGGCTGAGGCCCATCTCGTTTGGTGTGAGCAGTGCATCGCGCTCTTTCGTAACGCCCGCGACTTCCTCGCCCCTGCCGCCGACGATGAGGTCTCTGCTGCTGAGACTGATGAAGCGTTTCAATCGGTTTGGCAGCGAGTGCAGAGCGATGCTTCAGAAAACGCTCGGACAGCGACGGTCGTATCGGGTGATTTTCAGCGTGCACGCGCAAAGAGAAACCTTTCACCTGTTACGCTCGCGCTGGCAGCCAGTTTGCTGCTTTCTTTTTTTGCACTTGGTTGGGTGACCTGGCGTTTATTGGGTGAGCGACAGTCGCGGCGACAATCACAAGAGATCGCAATGCGCTTAGAGAGCCGGCAACGCGAACTCGAACAGCAGCTCTCACAGGTCGAACAGCATGGAAGCGATCAGCTCAAGCAGGAGCGAGACCAGCGTCTCGCGGCAGAAGCCGAACGCGATCAACTTCAGGCTCGTGTCTCCCAGCAAAGCGCTCAGTACGTTCCTGTTTACAGTGCCACACTCTCATCGGCACGCGGCGCGGACGACGACGTGCAATTGCGCTTTCCCGGTGCGATAAAGGCAGCGCGACTAAGGTTGCTCATTAGTAAGCCTTACGAGTTCCCGGAGTATGCGATTGAGTTAGCCGACGGGAATGGAAAGATTGTGTTGAATACTTCCGGATTGCGACCGGTGGGAGATGATGGCGCGTTGAGTCTGCGAGTCAAGCGGTTGAACTCTGGTAAGTACAGATTGCGATTGTTCGGTGGCAAAGAAAAGAAGCCGCTGGGAGAGTACGGAGTGTCGGTAACGTCAGGTCGTTGATCGGCTCAAGCGGCTTTGCACAAGAGTCCTGAATGCCGCCCACGGCAGTGGGCGGATCGTTCAAGTCCTTTCTATAAAACCTGCACCTCACGAGGTTTTCAATCCCGCCCACGGCAGTGGGCGGATCGTTCAAGTCCTTTCTAAAACCCATTCCTAAAACCACGTTCGAATCCCGCCCACGGCAGTGGGCGGATTGTTCAAGTCCTTTCTATAAAACCTGCACCTCACGAGGTTTTCAATCCCGCCCACGGCAGTGGGCGGATTGTTCAAGTCCGACCTATTCATTCAGCAAGATACATAGTGATGACCTGAACGATCCGCCCACTGCCGTGGGCGGGATTCGGGGCTTCTGGTGCAAAGCCGGGCTCAAGACTTTCCAACCAGGATGAAAGGCGCCCAGAAAAACGGAAAACCGTTATCGTTGATTGTTTCCAACTGCGCTTGTCGTAATGCTTCACCTTTATTCATCCCTGTCTTCAAATTGCGATAAAAGCGAACCATCAGCTCGGAAGCGCTTTCATCGTCGACGTTCCATAAGCTGACCACCACCGATGATGCGCCCGCGTACATGAACGCGCGCATTAAACTCATCAGTCCTTCCCCTTTTACCTCTTTGCCCAACCCTGTCTCGCAAGCCGAGAGCACGACCAGGTCAGCTTGCAATTTCAAGTTGAAAACTTCGTAAGCCGATAGCAGCCCATCTTCTAATTGCTGAGTACCGTTAGCCCGCGCCGAAGACAGCAGCAAACCGGAAAAACGCGGTCTCGCTTCATTCACATAACCGTGAGTAGCGAAGTGGACCATCCGATAGCGGCTCAGTCTGTCCGGAGCTTTTACGTTTTCTTCGCTCGCATCTTCAGCGAAGAAGACGGCGCGGTCGTCGTCAGCAAACAGTTTGGCGATACTGTTGATTTCTTCACGACTGTGCCGCAACGGTTGTAGGTTGACTCGCTCTGCCCCACCCGCACGCAAAGTGGACGCAACCGCGGTTTCAGCACGCTGCTCATAGATCGGATCTCCAAATGCGATGAAGCCGCGCGGTGCTGTTGGTCGCTGCTCGTTTTGTAGCTCAGCCAATACGCTGGCGGATGGCGCATAGCTGATGGCAAAGCGTCTGATCAGATAAGGCAGCTTTCGCAAATCGCCTTGTGCCGGCGTGCCTGGCAAGAGCAAAGCCTCAAACGGCAACCGCTGCAAGGCTCCGTCGGCAACAATCACTAATCGCCTCTTGCCGGCGAGCATTGAACTTATTGGTTGCAACAAGTATTGGGATAGGCGGATGGACTGCTGGCGATATTCGAGTGGAGATGGATTACTCCGGTCTGTAATCGCCGTCAGGAACTTGTTTACACTTTCGCGTACTGTCGTCTCCGTTGGAAGACGTTTTAGTTGAAAGTCAGTCGGGGTCAGGGCAAATACAAACGACTGTGGTTGGGCGAGTGAATAACTAAGGAGTACCGTTTCGTCATCCAGCATCCGCTGTGCTGCCGGCAGCGTGATCGGGTCAGGATACTTCAATGCCGCATAGCGCGGATTGCGCTGGCGCAGTTCTCTCAACCAATCCGCCAACTCAATATCGGCCTGGCTCAAACCTTTTTCCAATTCCGCGATCTTTTTCTTATTTTGCTTCGTTGTTTCCGGCGAACGTTCCTTGATCAACTCAGCGGTCAATTGCGAGATGCGCTCTTGCAACTCTTGTTGGCGCTTCGTTAAGTCGGGAGCGGTGCTTTCGATGTCGACCCTGGCTTCTGCCAGCAGATCAAGAAACGAGCGCGCGCGGCCACGTTCGACATAGCGAAAGGCTTCTGTAGCGGTGGATTGTTTGCTTTTTCCTTCTGACAGGATTAGTAAGCTGATTAGCTTTTCATAAATTTCTACTTTGTCAGCCAGGAAGCTGGCACGATCCTCTGTGATCCCAATCCGGCTTCGCACATCTTCTATCGTGTCGATTGCCTTACGATAATGCTGCACCGCCTGTTCGACGTTCCCTTGCTTCTCAAAAACTGCTGCCAGACCGGCTAGAGCGTTCCAAACAACTTGTGGCGTCTTCGTCCTTTCGCCAATCTCCAGCGCACGGCGGTGAGCTTCCAATGCTTGAGCGGTGTTGGATATCGAGAGCTGAATTCTCCCTAACAGGTTCCATGAGTTGCCCTCTGGAACTGCGACGCCTGTTTGTTGCGCGATCTGCAGTGCTGCCTTCGTCTGCTCAAGGGCCTTGGCGTGATTACCGTTTTGTTGATAGAACGCCCCAAGGCCTAACCGCACTCGCATCTCCATTGTCGGGTTCGTAATGTCTTGCGAGAGGGTCAATGCTCGCTCGAGTATCGGTAACGCCTCGGAGTAGTTTGCGACGTTTACTTCAGCAATATTAGTCAGCACCGATACCAAATTTCTCGTATCGAGACTTTGCGGAGTGGAAGAGATTTCGAGTGCCTGATTGTAGTAGTTGATCGCCTCCGGAATATCGCCCAGACAGGCGTAGGCTCCTCCGATGTTGCCGACATACCTTCCGACGTAGCGCGATTTGAGTTCCTTTCCCAAAGCCAGGACTGCCTTCGCGTGTTGCAGCGATTGCGCACATTCATTTTGGAGGTCGTAGAGATACGCCAGTTGACTGTGAAGGTCCTCTTCCAACTCCAGATTGCCGACCTCGACAATGCGAGGATAGGCGGAGTTCAATTCAGCGATTGCTTCACTGCGATTCCCGGTCACCGCTGTGGCCACAGCGCCGATGATCGCGCCGGAGAGTCGGAGCTCGATCTTCTCTGGCGCGGTAACTTCCTGTTGCAGGAGTTGCGCCTCCTTGCGAGCGTCAGCATACCGTGCCAACGCATAGAAACTTTGCGCTCGGGTCTTGTAAGTTTCTGACAACTGCGGGTTCATGAGCAGCGCCTGCTTGCTCAATTCGAGTGCTTCCTCATAGCGCCGCTGCCGGTAACGCAGATAGCTCAAGCCGTAACGTGAAGAAGCAGTCTGCGGCAGCGACTCTATA
>JBKPPU010000233.1:0-12985 GCA_046733695.1 Acidobacteriota bacterium | reverse complement strand
TTCGCGAGCACAACATGGCGGGTCAATCCGAGCATATCAAATAGCTCGACTGTTTGATTGTTGACTTCCGAAAAGACAATCCGGGCGCCGCTCTTTTCAGCAACGTCGATTATGCCGAGGAGAATTGAGATCCCAATACTGTTGACGAGTTTCGTGTCGCTGAAATCGATGATCAGTGCGCGGCAACCACATTTCAGTTGCCGGCGGCACTCATGCTCGATCTTTTCACCGGTTAGCTTGTTGAGATAATCGCTAGCGTAAACAACAGCGGTGGTGCCAACACAGTGCGAGCGCACTAGCCCTCCACTAGGTGTATCCACTCGATAGCTCCCTCCTGCTTCGAATGTGCCACGATAAGGCGCTGAAAACCTGGTTGTTAAATGACCCGCTTGTTCTGGTAAGCCGCTTTACTCGTTTGGGCCACTCCCTTTTTGTGGGCGCAAGTACTTCGTCATGCGCAAACTGGTGCCATCATCGACCCGTTCAAACTCGACCTCATCCATGAGTGTACGGATGAGTTTGAGCCCCCAACCCCGTCGCTCTTCCGACGCTTCTTGTACTTCTGCTCCGCTCGTCGCGCCGTTGAGATTGGGAGGAACGATGCCGCGACTGGAAATGGTGACGACTAATCTATCACTTTCGACGCGAAAACGCTGATAAATTTTTCGATCCGGGCTGAAACTGTGCTCGGAAGCATTGATACAGGCCTCGACAATGGCCGTTTTTATCTGGTTAATGGCTTCCGGACGGAATGTTAGTCGCTTCGCAATCTGCTCGGCAGTGTTCGCGGCAATCAGCTCATTGTCCTCGCCCATGGGGACAACCATCATGAATTCGTCGGGACCAGACGTTTCAACGACCGCGCTATGTACGGTATCGCGCACACGCGATGCGAGGAGTTCCAACTGCTGGCGGCTGGAACCGAGAGCCTTTCTCCTTGCGAGAAGACTGCTCGCTTCCTCTGTAAACCCTTCGTTTGAGATTAACCAGATCTGATAACGACTGAAAGCGAGCCTTTCGGCGAGATTCTCAAACCTATCGCACCAGGCGCGTGCAACTGCGACGTCGACCTCCAGCTTCGACCCAACGTCAGCCGCAAGCCAGACAACTTCCTGCGCGTCTGAATACGTTGCACCTTCAAAGGTGTGCGCCACGAGACAATGCTCTTCTTCGCAAAGCTGTCGCATGTCGCTGAAAAATGCTGAGCACGTCGCCAGGTGAATAGTCTGGGGAAGTTTGAAAGATTCAGGCTCGACTGCCAGACCGGAAACAATCGTTTCGGCTTCGGCGCCCTTGTATTTCTCGCTGAACTTTGCGTAATCAAAGAGCACTTTCGGCACCTGCTGGCAGTTGAATCGTGAAATCAACTCGCGCAAGCCCGCGTTTGCTATTTGTTTGTAATGACGCGCCATCGTGTGCGGCGCGCGCTTGAGAGAATCGGCCAGCATGTCAGCCACAACGAGGGCACGCGGTTCACCCAACACGTCAAGGCGATAGCGAATCTTCAGATAATCTTTCCATGCTTGTGGACCACTGCCCGCTTCGACTGTCGTCTCGTCCCAATTCACAAATTCCTGCACGTGCAATCGATGCAGAAGATCTTCAAGCTCGGGAGCGCTTAGATGCAGACGTTTGCGCCAGATCTCGAACGACGAAGTCTGCTCTTCACCGGCAGCCGCTTCCCACAGCAGACGAATTAGAAGATGCCGTGTCTCGAGTCGCGGCGAGATTTCCTCAAGCAGGTCCGCAAAGTGACGATGGATATGACCACCGAATAGCTCATCAACGTAGAGGCGTTCGCAATCGAGGTACGAAAGAAGTGCTGTATGTTTCGCGCGAGCCGCCTGTAGGTAAGTGTTGATGAAGAACGGGCTGCCCGCAAACTGCTGCACGATCAGATCGCGCGCTGCTTCACTCGTCGCTACCTGCTGGCGTCGCGCGACATGTTCGACGAGTTTGCCTGCTTCTGTTGCTTCGAGTTGTTTGAGACGGAGCAGGTCGAGTAATTCGAAATTGCAGTTCGCGTCGTGTGCGGCTTCAAGGATCTGGCGGCGCAGTCCTGCGAGTACAAATGAAAAACCTCCGCGTGCAAACACTCTGAGTATTTCGGTGCCGAGTACGACCGCGCCGTTGAGATATTCTGCGAGCTGCGAGCCGTCGAGCATGACGAAAGGGCGGCCACGTACTGCAGGCACGCGTTGTGGCGCGCCGAGACAGAACCGGACTAATGCTTTGTCGTCGTTGCTGAAACGGATCCGGTTGTACGACTCGACGAGCTGCTCGATCCACTCGAGATCGGGCGCAGGCGCGAGTTCGACAAGATCGTGCAGCGTCAAAGGTGCGTCGGACACAACGGGTTCGTCGCGGCGATAGGCAATGTATTGCTGGAGAAAGGTGTTCAGAAACTCGATTGCTGCGCTTACGGCAGTGGTCTCGTTTCGCGTGAACGCAAAATAGATTGGGATGACGTCGCTACGGCGATTGAAAATCTGATCGTAGGCCTGGCGAAGGAGTTCGGAAACACCAGCAGAGGGTTCCATGAGCAGCAACAGACCACGACCCGCCTTCGCAGATTCTGCTTGCGCGATAATCCGGTTGAGCTCAGTAGCACGACCAACAAAGTCCTGCTGTATAACTCGCCCGAGTACGCGGCGGAAATTTTCACTCCGGCTGCTCATGGTTTATGACAGGATCTGCAGGATGTCTCAGGATTCACAGGATTTTAATCCTGAAACATCCTGTTAATCCTGTGAAGCACACCTCACAAATCAAGTACGCTTAGCTCTCCTTCTCACCGTAAAACTCAACCCGGTCTTTCCCCATGCTCTTCGCCTGATACAGCGCTCGATCCGCGGCGGCGATGATGTTCTCGGGCGTGTCGACATTCTTCGTAAACGTCGAAACGCCCACACTGATCGTTACGCGCCCCAAAGGCTGCGACTTCCCGTGTGGAAAGTGAGTATTGGAAACTCGATCACGGATACGATCGGCAATCACACCAGCTTCGGACATTGCAGTCTGCGGCAACAGGATGCAGAACTCTTCTCCGCCATACCGCGAGGCCACGTCGACTGCGCGCAACGCACCCTTCAAACAGTGCGCAGTGATCTGTAGCGCCAAATCACCCGCCTGGTGGCCGTTCTTATCGTTGTAGGCTTTGAAGTCGTCGATGTCGATCATCAGGAAACTCATCGGATAGTCGTATCGTTTCGACCGATTGAGTTCCTCGGCCAGACGCTCTTCAAGATAGCGACGGTTCGGCAACGAAGTCAGCGAATCGGTAATCGACATGAGCTGAAACTCAGTCGCGCGTTCCTGCCACTCTGCGCGTTCGAGCGCAAGTGCGACCTGCGGTCCGATTATTTCCAGCAGCGAAAGATCGACTTCGTCGTAAGTGCCGCCACCCGACTTGTCCGTCACATTCAGCACGCCAACCTTTCGTCCGCCGATCGCGATCGGGTAACTGATAAATGAGTTGGTCTTGTAACGGCGCTCCGATGGCGCCGGCTTGCGACCAGCCATGCGCAGATCCGTAACCATCACGGCTTTTCCAGTATCAATCACTTCACCCGATACGCCTTCACCAACACGAACCGGTGATACTTCTTCGGGAGCAGTCGAGAGCCCGCTGGCTGCTTTCAAGATCAACGCGTTCGTAGTTTCGTCCAGCACCATTAACGACGCGCGTTCTGATTGCAGCAGCTCCTTTGAACTCGCGATGATCGAGTTGTATGTCTTAACCGGATCGGCGCAGCTTATTCTCTCGAGAAAGTGCTGTAGCGAATCTGCAAAGCGCGAACGATATTCCAGCTCGCTTCGTAACCTTTGCACTTCGCGCTCGAGATCGCTCGTGGTGTCGTTCTTCGCAACCGGCTGAACTGGCTCGGGCAGCGCTTTTGCTGATTGCTTGCCCGGCTCAGTTGAAGGCACGAGTCTCAACCCTGATCCGTTGGTCGATGAAGTTTTCAGTCGCTGGGCCGCACGGTCGACGCGACCCGCTAATTCGCCAAGGCGCTGCGGATCTGAGAAAAGAATGTTTGCGAATACTTCCTTGCTAGCTATCTCCTGCAAATCCCCTGTGCGAAAGCGTTCCATCAGTTGCTGGTAATCAGAGCTCTTTACAAATGCGCGGCCTCCGATTACCGCGAGATTCCGCTTGCCGCCGATCTCAACCGGCTTCGCAAAACACGAAAGTCCTGCGTGACACTTGTATTCCACAACATCACCAGCCTTGACCGCTCTCGCATGCGCGGTGCCGCAATACGGATCGCAAAGCCCTGCATGTTCCGGAGAACTCTGAAAGGCGTGGCAGATCGAGTTGTTGTTCGATACGACCACGGCTGGAGGCTGGTGGCCGTCAACCAGCAACAAGGCCAGCGCCGAAGACTCCGCAAGTGAATCCTGAATTTCTGGCCAGGAGGGCGGGGCGTCTTCGCGATGTTCCTGAGGACTCAGGGCAATGGGGGACTTATTAACCATCAGGATCTGGACGTTAACTGCGTGGCAAGACACAACTTACCAGACTGCCACGGGAAACTGAGCTTCCTCCATCCGCACATGAGGGAGTTTACCTTAGTGCTAAACGATTAATAACTAGGGGGTTTCAATCCACAGATTGTACAGATTCTTCCAGACCCGGAGCGGTGCCTGGCGGGACATCTTCGATATGAGGCTGCGCCGGACTGATTCTGATACAGGCCGCGAAATGCCTTGGTTTGATCTCAACTAACTGAGGAACCACCTCCTTGCATGCGTCGATCGCGTAGGGGCACCGTGTGTGAAACCGGCAACCGGCCGGAGGATTGATCGGCGAAGGCACGTCGCCCTCCAGCATTATACGCTGCCTTCCCGCTTCAACCTGAGGATCGGGAACGGGTACCGCGGAGATGAGTGCTTTTGTGTACGGCATCAGTGGCTCGTCGTAGATCGTCTTTGCGTCTGCGATCTCGACCAGCTTGCCGAGGTACATCACCGCAACGCGATCTGAAACGTGTCTGATTGCGCGCAGATCGTGGGAGATGAACAGGTAGGTGAGGTTCTTTTCACGACGCAGCTTCTCGAGCAGGTTCATGATCTGCGCCTGAATCGAAACGTCGAGCGCCGAAATCGGTTCATCGGCGACAATGAAGTCCGGATCGACGGCGAGAGCGCGGGCGATGCCGATGCGTTGTCGTTGCCCACCGGAAAACTCGTGCGGATATCTTTTGACAAATCGTTTACTCAGACCGACTGTCTCGAGCAATTCCTGCACACGTTGCTCGGCTTCCCTTCCGCGCGCGAGCCGAAACGTCTCGAGCGGCTCGCCAACAATCTGACCAATCGTCATCCGCGGGTTCAGCGATGCGTACGGATCCTGAAAGATTATTTGAAGATGGCGACGCTGTTCGCGTAACTGCTTTTGCGACAACTCTGCGAGATCGCGTTCGCGATAGAACACGTGACCGTCCGTCGGTTCAGTTAGACGCAGGATCGCGCGTCCCAATGTTGACTTGCCGCAACCCGATTCTCCGACGAGGCCGAGAGTCTCTCGTTCCTGAATATCGAGTGACACTCCGTCAACTGCTTTCACAATTCGTTTGACCGAGTTGGGATCAAACAACTTGTCGAGTGGTCCACCACCGCCAAGATCAAAATGGACTTTTAGATCCTTGATCGATAAGAGGGCGCTCATGTTGGTGTACCGCCTGACTCGCTATAAACTTCACGCGCAAAGTGGCAAAGCGAATAGTGATCGGGATTGAGCTGTACGAAAGGCGGAAACTCTCGCTTGCATATTTCTTCCACGCGATCGCAACGTGGCGCAAACGGGCAACCTGGCCCGAGACGAGCGACGTCGGGTGGTAGTCCCGGTATCTGATACAGCTTGCCTTGTTCGGCAGTCGGATCGGGGACCGATCGCAGCAAGCCTTTCGTGTAGGGATTTCCCGGTCTTGCGAATAACTCGTCGGTGGTCGCCTGTTCAAAGATTTTTCCAGCGTACATAACGATCACGTGATCCGTCATGCCGGCGACGACGCCGAGATCGTGAGTTATCAGAATCACGCTCGTTCCGGTTTCACGTTTGAGCTTCTTAATGAGCTCGAGTATCTGCGCCTGAATGGTGACGTCGAGAGCCGTCGTCGGTTCGTCCGCAATCAGGAGTTCAGGCTCACACGAGAGCGCCATCGCGATCATAACGCGCTGTCGCATGCCGCCGGAGAACTCGTGCGGGTAGCTGTCCGCGCGCGTGTGTGCATCGGGAATGCCAACGGTTTCCAACATCCGAATTGCGTGAGCACGAGCCTGTGCTTTTGTATGGCCCAGGTGAAGCTGAGTCATCTCCATCAGTTGCTTCGAAATCTTCATGAACGGATTCAGCGACGTCATCGGGTCCTGGAAGATCATCGCGATGCGCCGGCCTCTGATTTTGCGAATAGCTTCGTTCGAGACCAGCAACAGATCGTTGCCGTTGAAGACCACTTCGCCCGATACGATTTTCCCAGGAGGGTCGGGGACGAGACGGATGATCGAGAGATTAGTGACTGACTTTCCTGAACCGGATTCACCCACGATACCGAGTGTTTGGCCACGCTTGAGCTCGAATGAAATGCCGTCGACAGCTTTGACGACTCCATCGTCTGTATCGAAATAGGTGCGAAGATTTTTGACTTCGAGAAGATTGCCGTCCGAGCTCATATGGTCCTCATCTGCGGATCAAGAGCGTCCCGCAATCCGTCGCCAAGGAAGTTCAGCGAAAAGAGTGTCAGCGCCATCGTCATGCCGGGGAAGATCAGTTGCCACGGAAAGATGGCGATGTTTTGAATTCCATCTGACGCGAGACTGCCCCACGAAGCGAGTGGCGCTTGTACGCCGAATCCAAGAAACGAAAGAAACGCTTCGGTCAACATGATCTGCGGAATGGTAAGCGTCGCGTAGACGATCACCGGACCGAGGGTATTCGGAATCAAATGTCGAAAGATGATCCGCGTCGTGGATACTCCGGTCGCGCGTGCAGCAAGCACGAATTCCTGGTTCTTTAGAGACAACACCTGACCGCGAACAATCCGGGCCATCGTTAGCCACGAAACTGAACCGAGCGCGATGAACAGCAGGATCAATTGCCCCCGCGGCGTCTGGCTGCGAAACATCGACAACAGCACGATGACAACGATTACGTACGGCAACGAATAGAGCACATCGACAATGCGCATCATCACATTGTCCACACGTCCGCCGAGATATCCCGAAACTGCGCCGTAGGCAACTCCGATCAACAGCGATACCAGCGTCGAGAGAATTCCGACAAACAGCGAAATCTGGCCGCCCTGCAGCACTCGCGCGAACTGATCGCGCCCGGCGTTATCGGTTCCCATCGGATGGGTCCAGGTGAATTCACCGCTTGGACCTGTGAAAGGAGGAAGCGAGCGCGTCGCGTTGATGTTGTGCGTGGGAATGTAATCGGGCGTAAATCCAAAGACGCCCTTGATCACTGTTGGGCCAACGATGGAGCCGACTGTCACAACCACCACTACCACGAGACCGAGAACCGCCAGTTTGTTTTTCAACAGACGACGCCACGCATCGCGCCACAGCGACGTGCCACGCACAAATGCCCCGGCTTCGTCCGGATGCACATCAGCCTCAGCCACCGCCATCTCCGGGCCAATGTGGACCAGGTCTTCCTGATCTGGATTCTTCTCGGACATCGTTAAATTGAGCGCCACTTTGGAGTGCGCCAACTTGTTGGCGCTTTCCTATTTTTACCAAAGCGGGGACAAGTTACCGCACTCCAAATTACTGATACCTCACACGCGGATCGAGATACGCGTACGCAATATCAACCAGTAAATTCATTAACAACAGCGTAATCGCGATGAACGCAACGATGCCGATGATCAGGGGCTCGTCGCGATTCAGTGAGGCCTGAATAAAATAGTTTCCCAGTCCGGGCAACGCGAAGATCCTTTCCACCACGACAGTTCCCGTCAACAGGAACGCCAGCGCCGGCCCGGTGTATGAGACCACCGGCATCAACCCGCCGCGCAACGCATGCCGGATAACGACATCGCGCTCACTTAGTCCTTTCGCTCGCGCAGTGCGGATGTAATCTGACCGCAGCACTTCGAGCATGCCGGCGCGCGTCAGTCGTGCAATGTAAGCCATGTAGATCGCCGAAAGCGTAAGCACCGGCAAAACGAGATTGCGGCTGGGAAAGCCTTCCCAACGTGAAGGTGGCAACCAGTACAGACTCAGCGAAAAGATCAACACCAGTATGGGACCAAGCACGAAGTTTGGTATCGAAATGCCAAGCATTGCCAGAGCCATAGAAATGTAGTCGTACTTCGAGTTTTGCTTCAGTGCCGCAATCGAACCGGCGGTAACTCCGACAATCAACGCCAGTATGTAAGCAAGGATTCCAACCGCTGCTGACACCGGCAACGAACGCCTGATGATCGTGTTTACGGATTGCCCCTCGTACCGCAATGATGTGCCGAAGTCGAGTCGAACAATTCCCCACATCATCTTTCCGTATTGCTCATACCACGACCTATCAAGCCCATATTTCTCGCGAATACTCTTCTCGATGGCTGGTGGGAGTTGTTTCTCACCGGAGTAGAAGTTTCCGGGAGCGAGTTTTATCAGCACCCACGTGATGGAGATCACTACCAGGATCGTGGGGATTGTGATGAGAATCCGTCTGACAATGAACCGGAGCATTATGGGGCTATTCGGCGTCTAAGCTGGGAGTGCTGTAATCCCACTTGGCCCGATCGCGTTCGATGTAAACATACTTCCACGGAAACAAATTGCCGGGATTCGGATACATGCCCTTCACATACGGTTTCTTCATCCAGTTCACCGACGGCGAATCGATCGGGATGATTGGCTGGTTCTCGATCAGGTACTCTTCTGCCTTTGCCAGTAAATGATATCGCTCCTTCTGATCGAGAGTGCGATTTGCTTCGTCCAGCATTTTGACGTACTTGAGATCCTGCCAGCCAGTACCGCTCTCACCGCCTGTGTAGAAGAGGCTGAGAAATGTGAACGGGTCCATGTAGTCTGCGGACCAGGATCCACGAGCGAAGCCATTAAAGTCGAGCTTCTGCTTGGACTCCAGAAAAGTCTTCCACTCCATGTTTCGCAGGCCGATAGTAATGCCGAGGTTCTGTTTCCATTGGGCCTGAAACCACTCGGCCACTGACTTGTTAGCGGCTTGGGTGTTGTAGATAAACTCAACCTGATTAGGAAACGTTGGACAACTGAAACTTCCGTCTGGATTTTGCACTACCGGATAACCGGCTTCGCCGAGCAGTTTGCGTGCTTCAACCGCATTGAAGGTCGCTCCTTTTGGTTGTTCGTAGCCGGGAAACATTCCCTCGGGAGTAAATGCGGTGAGTGGTTTTACCGTCTTGCGCCACTCGGAATACGCAACCTTGTCAATCGCGAGATTGAATGCCCTTCGAACCTTGGCATTGTTTAGGGGAGGCTTCGTGGTGTTTATGATGAGGTATTCAATCGCCGCCTCTGCCTTGTCCATGTAATCCTTCTTGTACTTCATGAGGTGCAGCCACGCGTTTGGCACGGCGTGGTTATACATCGCATCAAGCTCACCGACCTTGTACAGGTTCATGAGGGTGGTGTTGTCGAGGATTGGGTAAAAGTAGATCTCGTCCAGTTTTACATTTGCTGCGTCCCAGTACATCGGATCGCGTTCGAGCACCAGCTGGTCATACGGTTTCCACATCTTGACCTTGAATGGACCACAGCTAACGATATGTTCCGCGAGCGCCCACTTGTTACCGAACTGCTCGATGGCTTTACGCGGCACGGCCCGGAAAACCTGATGTGCCAGCATTCCCAGGAAAAATGGCGCCGGTTGGACCAGGGAGATCCGGACAGTGTATTTGTCGGCTGCTTCGACCCCGATGTCCTCGGCTTTGACGGGCAGAAACTCTTTGCCGTCGACGGCTGCTTTCAACTTTTCGTTGGCATTCAGAAGTTTGGTTCGAGTGTTTTCATTGCCGGGAAGAGTCAGTCTTGTCGGCGTGTGCATCTGGTGATGAAAAGCAGTGTCCGGATCTGGCGTGGCCTCTTTGGGATCGGGATGATACTCGTTCTTTGCCTGATCGATCGGGCTGCTGCCGAGCGGTTCAGCCGGAAAACTCTCGTCGAAGTCTTTGGCCAGCAAAAACTCACCCGTTTTCGGATCGCGCACGAAAACTTGTTGCTGGTTATATGCCTGCGCGTACTTGATATACGCCATCATGTAGGCATTGCGGGACGCCGTTTCTTTGGAGAGATTGCGACGGAACGTGTAAACAAAATCGTTTGCGTCGATCGGATCGCCGTTGGACCACCGGCCGTTGGTGCGTAAATGAAAAGTGAACTCGGATGAGTCGTTGTTTACGTGCCAGCGTTCGGCGAGTGCGGGTACGGGATTGAGTGTCTTGAGATCGTATTCGACCAGTCCGTCATAAAGCGCCATGTAAAGCCGTGCTTCCGGCTGACCATTGCTGATCGCCGGGTCGAGCGATTCGGGTTCGTCGCCCGTCACGTACCGAAAAATATTTCGTTCGGGAGGAGTGGTGCTGCCGAAGAAGTCTTCTTTACTCGAGACGACGGTGCAGGAGTAAGTGGAGCATGCCAGCGACGCCAGCAAGACGAATCCGAGAATCTGTCTAAACTTGCCACTTTTCATACTTAAGAGGATACCCGCCAAGGAAGAGACGATTCGAAGTTAGCACGCAAAAGAAACTTTGATCAAGAATTTCCTGATGGTTGGTTAGACAGGATTACAGGATGTAACAGGATTAGGACGATTTATCTTGTTAATCCTGTACATCCTGACATCCTGTGAAGCGAGGCTTTGAATCAGATCTTCACCGCGTATCCGAGTCCGTCACCAACCGGCAGGACTTCCGCAAGGAGCTGGGGATGATTGATGAAGTAAGGATTGAATTCTCGGAGCGCTACGGTTGAAGCTTCAGTGTCGCCGCTCGCGACTCGTCCACCCCAAAGCAGATTGTCGACGATCACCACCCCACCGGTGCGCAGACGCGGCAAACCGAGATCGAGATACTGAGAATATTCTTCCTTAACCGCATCGATAAAAAGCAGATCGAAAGTCTCATCGAGGTGCGGCATCACTTCCAACGCTTTACCTCTTTTGATCTCGACACGATCGAGCACACCGGCGCGCTTTAAGTAACCTGTGGCCGCACTAATCATCTCGTCACTCGGATCGATCGTCACCACTCTTCCCTGCTCGCCCATGCCTCGCGCCAGATGGACCACCGAGTAACCGATCGCCATTCCGATCTCCAAAGCCTTTCGCGCACCAGTAATGCGCGCAGTGATCTCGATGAAACGTGAGACTTCACGATCCGCAATCGGCACGCGATGCTCGGCGGCATAAGCCTCCATCTCAACGAGCAGCGAATCTTTTTGAGTGAGTAGTTCGTCCAGGTATGCAGCCTGGTCATGTTGGATGATCGCGTCGAGTTTTGCCTTCATATCTTTCCGTCAACTGTCAGGATTATCTTGCGCCTCATTAACCGACACATAGCGGCGACCGAGGCCAAGCTGTCTTAGTTTATGCTGTAAGGACTGCCGGTGCATGTCCAGAATTTCGGCCGCGCGGGTGACATTTCCCTGCGTGTATTCGAGGCAGCGGGTGATGTAACGGCGCTCAAATTCACGGCGATCCTCACGAAAGTCGGCCGTAAAGGGCACTTGCAAACCGTCAGTCACTGCGTCGTCTTCAACGATGCCGTTTTTCGGCAGGCCCGCAGTGATCTCGTCGGGTAAGTCTTTTGGTGCGATTTCATCACCGTCTGCCATGATTACTGCACGGTCAATCGTGTTCTTAAGCTCGCGCACATTTCCGGGCCAGTTGTATTCAACCAGCCGTCGCAAAGCCCCCTGGCTCAGCGATCGTTGCGGTAACTCGTAGCGCTCCGCCGCCAGTCGCACAAACGTCTCCGCTAACAGTGGAATATCCTCGCGTCGTTCACGCAATGGCGCGATCTCAACAGTCACAACACGCAAGCGATAGAAGAGATCCGCACGGAAATTACCGTTCGTGATCTCCTGTTCCAGCGGTCGATGCGTTGCACTAACGATCCGCACATCCACGGGAATTGATTCGTTTGCGCCGAGCCGCTCGATGCGTCTTTCTTCAAGCGCGCGCAGCAACTTGGCCTGCACGTTGGAGCTCATATCGCCGATCTCATCCAGAAACAGCGTGCCACTGTCGGCTTGTTCAAACTTTCCTTCGCGTCTCGCTGCCGCGCCGGTAAAAGCGCCCTTTTCGTGGCCAAAGAGCTCTGACTCGATGAGTTCCGAAGGCAACGCCGCGCAATTTACCGCGACGAAGGAAGCATTGCGCCGGACGCTGTTCCGCTCGTGGAGTTCGCGCGCCACCAGTTCCTTGCCGGTTCCCGACTCGCCACGCACAAGCACCGTGGCATCAGTCTCGGCTACCTTGTCGATCATCGCGCGCACTTTCTGCATCGCTTCTGAATTGCCGATGAGTGCACCTCGCTGCGAACGTTCGACCTCGATGCGACGTCGCAGCGTGTAGTTTTCACGTCGTAGTTGAACTGTTTCCGCGGCGTTTTTGATGACGAGACGCAGGTCGTCGAGTTCGAATGGCTTGGAAAGATAGTCGTGTGCACCGGCTTTGACAGCTTCGACAGCCATGCGTTCTGAGCCGTGTGCGGTGACGATAATCACGAGCGGTCCATTGCCGTTTGCGCTCTTGATTTCGCGAAGAAAGTCGAGCCCGCTCATTCCCGGAAGATTTACGTCGAGAAGCAGAAGATCGGGTTCGGTTTGTTTTAGGAGTGCGCGAGCGGCTTCGGCAGAACCGGCTTCAGTGATGTTGTAGCCAAGGGTTGAAAGGGCTCGTCGCATGCCGTAGCGTGCGGCTTCCTCATCGTCAACAATCATTAATCGCAACGCGTCTTTTCTCACTTCCTGAGTAGTTTAGGGCCGTGCGGCCCTA
>JBKPPU010000232.1:0-6685 GCA_046733695.1 Acidobacteriota bacterium | reverse complement strand
TTTTGATCACTTCAGACTATTCGTTGGTGCGAGGCTGTGCGGGGTCACGCGTAACGAAAAGTTTTAGAGAGCTTCGTGACCGTACTATTGGCAGGACTTCTTGTCAATGGAATGTTTGTTACCTGACTGGTAAACAGCTCTGTGAAAAAGATTAATAACCAATGTGCAATCGTTTCACAAACAACCGTGAGTTCAAAGCATGCCATAAGAAACTGAGACCGCCTTCGCAGGCAGCCTCTCTTCGGTTATAAAGGAACAATACTCCCCGCAGTGGACATCTTAGCAACTTGTTCCAAAATACCTACGATGAATTCCGGCATTCAACAATCTATGGACCTGACTATTTTGGCAAAGAAGATTTCATGAACGATTTCATAAGTATCTATTCTTAGGGACGCATGAGCTTCGAAGGTGTGTTCGAACTCAACATGGAAAGACCACACTCTCTCACCGCAACGTTTCGCCAACCATTTGATCTACTTGCAATTACGAACACAACTTGGCAGAGAGAAAGGCCGCGGGAATTAATCCAGCGGCCTTCATCAAGTAGTGCTCCCCACACTGGACAATCTTCGCAACTTTGTCTTGCTGCGAGCCACGGAAATGCGCAGTTTCTTCCAATACTTGCGAGTGCAGTAATTGGCAAGGCACAAGAGCTTCAAAAGGGTCCTGAGGCAGCCCCACAGTGGACAATCTTCGCAACGTGTTGTTGGCGAGAACAACGGAAATGCTCAGTTATCACCAGCAGTCGAATGCAAACCGCACGGCTGCGGGGTGGCTCGCACTTTCTTGGCCTTAGCCCTGGACCTTCTTCCGCAATTCCTCTACCTGATTGGCAAGTTGACTCACCTGCCTGGTCAGGCCAGTAACACTCTGGATGAGTTGTTCCAGTCTGGGATCCGGCGTCACTAGTTTTCGAGGGTCGAACACCCCATCCGCCTCGACCTTCTCGGCTTTGACCTCTTTGATCTCGGTCTTTTCGAGCTTCTCGTTTTTATCTTTATGCTCAGGCTTCTCAAATTTTTCCGGTTTCTCGAACTTGAAGGGCTTATCAAAAGTCTCTGGCTTGCTCTCTTTTATGAAGTCTTTGGTCGTTTCAGGGAACGGCTTATCGAAGAAATCCTTCAGTGGGGTTTTCCCAACCTCGAAGGGATTCTTGCCTATGAGAGAGCCCAGGATGGATGAAAGTTCCCGGACGCGCAATTCGGTAAGCGGCGTATCGAGGTTGATCCGTACTTCCGGACGGTCCTCCGGTGAAACGAACGGTTCCTTGGACTCTTCGCCTGCGGCTGATTTGCCTTGATCTTCCTTGGCCATTATTGTGTCCTCCTCAACTATTGGTGATGGTGAGTTTTTCGTGTGGATTAAATGCGCCAGACGTTTGGCATGGCGCTGTGTTCATCGAATGAGCATCCCGCGGGCGTTTGTGAGTAGTCGTGGTTAAGCCACGATGGAGCAGACCGGCGAGCGCCGCGCTAATCGGCTGATGTGTGTACTTTTCATAATATAAAAAGCCGGGACATGGATTGATCTCGAAGCAATAGTAATCGCCCTCGGGTGTTTCTTTCAGATCAATGCCCGTGAGTAAGAGATCCAGTTTATGGGCCAGCCGCAGGCACGATTCCGCGACGGCTGGTGGTAAGGTCGTAGCTTCCATATCGACATTCCCACCCTCGCGACTCGCATAACGATAGTCGACCGTTTCTGAATGCACGCGGGTCGCGAACAACTGATCGCCCACAGTGTGCACGCGCACATTTTCTCCTGGTATGAATGACTGAAACTGTGCCGGACCATTCCGGAGTAAAGGAAGACGTGCCAACTGCTCAGGTTGCAAAAGGCGGACGATGGAACGTATTCCACTCAGTGACTTGTAAATAACCTCACTCTGGTTCTCCTCGAAGAACTGCCGTGCCGCCAACGGGTCGTTAGTTACTAGTGTCGGGGGCGTCAATAAACCACACTGGCGCACTAACAATGCCTGATAGGCTTTGCTGTTGTTCGACATCCCGCCTCCGAGACGGTTTACGACGGCGCAGGACAAATCCTCCAGCAAGACCATGAGGCCGGCGTCATACTCGGAATACATTGTTTGTACGATGTCCGGGTCGAGGCTCGGCAGCGGCACGCGACCTTCCGGTCCGATATAGCGTATATAAACACCGGTTAGCTCATCCAGATCGAGACGCCAGTCAGGACCCGAGATGTAACCGCTTGGTCCAGAGTTTTGCCACTGCCACTTGACCTTGAATCCAGCAGGATAAGTGCCCAAGTCGAGCAATCGGTACGGATAGCCGCAGTCCGCTAACCGTGCGCATACTAATTCGGTGACACTATCGGCGAGACCGCCACAGACGAGAATCACAAGAAATCTCCTTGTAAGGATTGTGTTTGGACCTGACGATCGCCGGATTCGGTCGTGAGGAATTGCACTATTCCTTCCACGATCTTGTGACGGGCAGCTTGGCCAAAATGTTCAAAGTAAGGATAGGGCTCAACCGCGATGACGCTGTTGCCTCGAGATGTGGACGCGAGAGCAAACTCCACGAAGTTTAAGCCTGCCGCGGAGGCGAAGCACCGTAGGGCTGGTTCAAGTTCCGTGAGTTCGGATTGAGGCTGACCTTCCCACACCGCCTGCTGGCCTACAATGCAAACGAACTGTGCCGCCGCGTGTGGATAAGTCAAACAAACCGGCGTGCGTTGTTGCATGGAGGCTAAGCCACCCCAATCCTCCTCGTTAGTTACGAGGTAACGGAGATCGCTGGTGAGTGGACCGTACACAGCCCCAGCTACACCCTTCAGGGCAAGACGTTTTGCGAAGGCGGTCGCTTCAGTCTCTACATTCGTGATTAATGTTTCGGACGTAGGCAGTCCGCAACGCCGCAGTAGCGGCTGCCAGTTTAAAAGGGGAGTCTTAGGGCGATACCAGATTGCAGAGGGATAGCGATTAACCACCGGGCAAGGCAAACTCCATAACCAGGCTAGAAGTGCCGCCTGCGTCTCCGCCTGCATATAGGCAAGATCCTCGGGTTGCCATCCGGTAGGATCAATCCAACCGGCACTGCGCACGAATACGCTACTGATGTCATCGCCTAGTAGCGGCGGCGGCTCGCCCCAGATAAGTTGGCTGGTGGATTGTTCGCTGTTCAGTTTCCAGGCGAAGCGCGATGGTTGCGCCAGCGGATTTGCAATGAGTCGGCTCGGGTGGTTGCGTGCCTCAAGCGCCATGCGAACGCTCAAGCACCAAGGATCTTGTGAATCACCTAATAGTAGATGCAGCGCCGTTCTCCTTGCGCGTCTATAGCAGTTTCCCAGTCAATACAGACCAGAATAGATTTCGAAAGAGGGCGATTGTTAACAACTAGCGAACCTATGCTGAATTCGCGAGTATGCGAGGTACACTTTGCCCGTCGCTGAACAAACAGGGTGTGGTTCACCTTCCCTGTAAGCTATGAGAAAAGCGAATGAAACGTTTCAATTGGAATCGGGATGAGGAGGTCTTTGGATGCACTTTTTAGGATGATCTACAACACGGACTTAATTGGAGCCGTAGACGAACACTGAACTGCTGAGGTAGCCAGGATCACTCCTTAACGAACCGTTATTTCACAATCACGATCAAAACTTCCTTCGCAGATGGCCTCTTTTTTGTTTTTACTAGGATTTCGTGACTCCCCACATTGGACAATCTTCGCAACCTTCTCTTGACCGCAACCACAGAAGTGCTGAGTTTCTTCCAGGAGTTGCGAGAAGCGCCCTGATTTGCCACTAACTCCGAGGTCACGAGCATTGGTCCAAATAAGCGCCTACGAGTGCCGCCCACAGTGGACACTCTTCGCAACTTGTTTCTGGGGTGGCATGCGAATCATGATGGATGAACAAGGTGAAGTCTATGGAGCTTATGATGACTTCTTTGTTCAGGTAGCAGAGTCCGGACCAGCTGCGATCGAAGTCCTTTGCTCGGGCAAGGATCTGAAGATCATTCCAGTCAGCGACGAATGGTAGGTGCTGGAATTTCCAACCCGAGTTATTCCTTAAATCTGCCCCCGGAGACCAGCTATAGCAATGATTAGGATCCTACGAGTCCCGCAGTTGCCATTTTTCGAATCCTTTTTCGCTCGATAATCCAGGATACAAGCGCCACTACCCCCAGCATGGATCCCCAAAGAAACGCCAGCACTCCAGGCAACACCCACCTTGCGTAAACCAGGTCGAATTGGTGCAACTCGCGTTCTTCCGGCGACAGCCTACTGAGTTCAGCCTGGACGATCGGCTCACTAAGCTGACAGGCAGGATAAGAAGCTATGATTAGTAACAACGACAGCGCTGCGGTTACCTTGATTGCTCTCATCACTGAGTGAGTCTTATCGACGCCCAGAGACTGACGCACTTCGGATCTCGTCAGCACCCAGAGCGCGTACCCGCCCAGAAGCGTGCCCAGCGGGAAGCTCAATAAACTCATGCATGCTAAAACCCAAACCAGACCCCACGCCCACGACTTCTTTTTTAGCAGCCCGATTCCCCCAATCAAATTCAGCGGTCCGGCCAGCAAGCTGACGGAGGCGACCATCATGCCCGGTTCCGAGGTGATCGTATCCAGCGTAGCGCGAGCATCCCCGGAGAGCAATACCAATGCACCAGTGCCTGCGAAAAGAACCGCAGCGAGGATCAGACTTACCCCGCCCACGATGGCGTAGAAAGCTCCCAGGATACGCAGATGTTGCTGGTTGTTCATGGGATATCAATCAACTTGAGACGACTCGAGTCGCAGCGAGTGGTCGACAACTCAGCTCTCTCAACCGGTATTTATCAGGTGCTCACGCAATTGGGCCATCGTCATCGACAGACAAGCTCCCGGGTCGGTCTTTCGTCCATACTGACCCTCCTTGATGGCGACCTCGTCGTGCCCAAAGACATTCTCGTACTTGAAAATGTCAGGCTTTTCCTGCTTTAGCCACTTGAGCAGCTTGATCAAGGCAGTCTCCTGTTCTTCGGTAAACATGTGATAGTGACCGGCGGTTTGATAGCCGACTTTGGTAGGTGAGCCGATGGTCTCGCGAAACCTGACCTCGCCGGCATTGAAGTCGTCCTGAAGTTTTTTTGTCTGCTCGTTGTACCAGGGACGGAACCGATCGGCGCTTATCTTCTTTAAGATTCCGGCAGACACGACCTCAATTCCCACCAGCTTCCTGCTGAGACGGTCTCCCAGATCGGGGTGGAGAGTTGGACCAGCGTGCTCTCCCCAACGGCCAAGAGAAAAACTCTGAAAGACCTTTCCCCCGCGGCCAATAACGAAATACGTATACTGATTCTCGTTGATGCCGAATTCAAGTGAGTCAGCTCCGTCGTTGGGGCGGCCGTCAGTGGAATGAATGATGGCGCCAATGGGAAAGCCCTTCGCATACGCTCCCCGATCGCGCATCTTTTTGTTTTTATGAAACTTTATCGCTTCCGGGTAAAAGATCCCGTTTGCCAGTAAGGTCTCGATTTGACTCATCATTTGCTCCTGTGCTGCTGATGTCCTTGCGAAAACGGGCACACAAATTTCAGTTTCCCTGAATTCTCTGCGAGGTATCATCGAGGCGCCTTCATTCATGGCGACGCGCCTCTGCGAATATCGCTCCTGATCCTTAATGATCTAATACGCAAAAACATTTCGCGGCGGATTGAGAGAGTTGCTCGATGATCAGGGTTGGGTAGACCAACACCCGCTTAGTCCGCGTTCTAAAGCCGCGCGAAGGCCGGGACGCTTACTCGTTGACCACCACTAAACTGATCACCGGATGTATCTCCCAGGTAGATTTCACCGGACTGTTCGGTCAAGCCGTTCTTGATGCCACGCCCGCCACTTCCGGTACACGTCGAGCCATAATGTGAGTCAAGAAATAAGTAGCCGGTTATTTCGACTTCAGGGGGCTCAGGTTCTAACGGCGCGCAACTGGTCCCCTTGATTGTGCTCTCTACGGGTTTCACCGGGGAGACTCGGAACCCAAGTCTACGCAGAGAAATCAAGGTGGACATTTTTGCGTCATTAATCTCGGATCTATCGTTCCGTCGCTCTTGCTCGCATAGAATTGCAGTGCCATGATTACGGCCCATATCTGCGCTGGAGGAATCTCCATGGCGAGTCTGAAATATCTTTTGTGCTGCTCCCTGATTCTGGCGACGGAAGCTATTCTTTCTTCGGGATCGATCGTTTGCGGTCAAACTTCCGCTGTTAGGCCTATTCCCACCGGATCGATCTCGGGTCGCGTGACGTTAAACGGGAGCGCGATCGAGGGAATATCAGTGGTCGCCGTGTCAGGACAAACAATCAATCGTCGCGACGCTGCTGCGAGATCTGTCACGGACAGTGAAGGCCGCTATCGGCTCTCAGAATTGCTGCCGGGTCAATATCAGATATGGGCAGTTACTCCAGGTCTAATTGCTGAGTCCGGGCCGAGATATGGCTTTCCCGGAGTCGGTTCCGTCCAGAGCATAAATCTGAGCGCCAATGAAGCTGTATCCGATATTGATTTAAGACTGGTGCGAGGCGCGGTGATCACCGGGCGGGTCACCGACGCCGATAACAAACCGGTGGTTGAAGAGCGCGTCTCTCTACAATTGGTTGATGAGCATGGCGCTCCATCGCGATTTGGATCTTCCCCTTCCTACGACCAAATGTACCAAACCGACGATCGCGGAG
>JBKPPU010000231.1:0-42158 GCA_046733695.1 Acidobacteriota bacterium | reverse complement strand
CGTGAGCGTCAACGGACGCGAGAAGAAGATTGCGATCATTGAAGACGACAAGGTCGCTGAGTTCTACATAGAACGTGGAGAACAACACCAGGGCATCGTCGGTAACATTTATAAGGGACGCGTGATGCGGGTTTTACCCGGTATGCAGTCCGCTTTCGTCGATATCGGACTGGAACGCGACGCCTTCCTTTATGTTTCCGACTTCTTCGATGAAGAAGAAGAATTTGAAAGAATCGTCATCGACAAGTCGAAGAAGGGCACGCCTGACGCTGAACACGCAGCCGCTGAGGAAGTAGCTCTCAACCGCGTCGAACGCGAACAACGGATCGAACTAACTCAGGAACGAGTCGAACCTCTCCAGGAAGCCGAAGCAACACCCGCCGAAGAAGTTTCAGAAACACAGGAAACAGCACGTCGTCGTGGACGCCGCGGCCGTCGCCGTGGTCGTTGGGAGAAAACCGACGAGACCACACCTGTGGCTCCGCCGTCTGCGCAGCACTTCGACGTGCCGGACACGCCGTTCGTCGCCGGCGATCCCTCAATCGAGCGAATCATCGACGAAGAAGAGACAGCCTTGAATGGCGAGATGTTCAAAGATGCTCGCCTCCAGGAACGTCTCTTCGATCAGATACACGCCGTCGAGTTCAACATGGAAGACGACTTCCGCAACGCCGAAGTCGGTTCGATTCTCTCCGCCGGTTTTGGTTCGGAGTCGTTCGAACGAATTGCCGACGACGAAACGGACGCAGAGCCGATTCGCGAGGCTGGCCGGCCACGTGAAGCACACCTCTCAACTTTCATTGACGACCCCACACCGCAGACATTTATCGGCGGAGGCTTCGAACGAATTAGCGACGACGAAGAAGAGGGTGTCGCTGCGCAAGTCGGAGACGAAAAGCCTGCTAAACGATCACGCAAAGCGGCGGCCGGTACTGAGAAGAAGAAACGCGCCTCGAAGGCTGCAACCAAGACTGCAGCTTCGAAGAAGAAGTCATCAAAGAAGTCTTCGAAGAAACGCGCTGCTGAAGGAGAGACGGCAGAGGCTGAGCCGATCGGCGACTACAGCGACGCCGAAGCACGTGTGATTGAGAGTCAGTCACGCAGTGAATTCGCAACTCGTCGTGGCGGGCGTCGCAGACGACGCCCCGGCAAGAACAAACCTCAGCAGGAACAGGCCGAGGTCGACGGCAACCAGGTAGAAGCAACAAACGGCCAGGACGACGATTTTGAGCCGGCACAGTTTGTTGAGCCGCAGGAAGAGATTCCTCCTCCTCCTCCTCCGCGACCAGAACCGCCGCAACGCCAGCGGCGCGAGGGACGAGATCAGCGCGGCGAGCGAGAGCAGCGGGGAGAGCGGGGAGGGCAACGCGATCAGCGTTCGTTTCGTGGCCAATCGCGGCGCGAGCGGCATCAACCCGCCATCACCGATTTGCTGAGTGAAGGTCAGGAAATACTGGTCCAGATTGCGAAGGAGCCGATCGCCAAGAAAGGCGCCCGCATTACGTCGCATATCGCACTGCCGGGTCGATTCTTGGTCTACATGCCGACTGTCGAACACGTCGGTGTGTCGCGGAAGATTGAGTCAGACAATGAACGGCATCGTTTGCGCAAGCTGATCCAGACGATTCGCGCCGAAGAAGACATTCCATCCGGCGGCTTCATCGTGCGCACTGCCGGTGTCGGCATCAGTGAGAAGGAATTGCGCGAAGACGTTCGTTACCTCGTCCGCACGTGGCTCGACATAAGAGGTTCAGCCGAGAAGTCGAAAGCCCCAGCTCTGGTCCATCGTGACCTCGATCTGGTCCAGCGACTACTTCGCGATCAGTTGTCCGACGACTTCGAATCGATCCGGGTTGATTCAGAAGACGAGTACCAGGCGATTGTCGAGTTTATCAATCGCATTCAGCCGCGCCTGGTGAAACGTGTCAAGCTTTACACGAAGGAACAGCCGATACTCGAAGCGTATGGCGTGCAGGCCGAGATCGACAAGGCGATCAAGCCGCGCGTTTGGCTGAAGTCCGGCGGTTACCTCGTGATCAATCAAACGGAAGCCCTCGTTGCGATCGACGTCAACACGGGCAAGTTTGTTGGTCGTGGCAGTGGCCGTCTTGAAGACACGATCACGCGTACGAACCTTGAAGCTGTCGAGGAGATTGTGCGGCAGATTCGGCTGCGCGACCTGGGCGGAATCATCGTGCTCGATCTGATCGACATGGAGGAGCGTCGTAATCGTCAGAAGGTGATGCAGGCGCTGCAGGAAGCTCTGCGCAACGACAAGTCGCCGACGAAGGTGCTTTCGTTCAACGACTTCGGTCTCGTGATCATGACGCGCAAGCGCGTGAAGCAGTCGCTGGAGCGGACGCTCTGTTCGCCGTGCCCGTACTGTCAGGGAGCGGGCCTGGTGAAGTCGCCGCAAACCATTTGTTACGAGTTGCTCGAAGATGCGCGCCGGCTCGCGAAGGAATTCAACGGCGACAAGGACAACAAGCAGGTCACGCTGCGAATCAATCCCGACGTCGCCAAAGCGCTACGTTCGAGTGAGCGCGATGTGATGATCGAGATCGAAGACTATCTTGGACCGATCGACATTACGAGCGATCCGACGATTCATCAGGAACAATTCGATTTCGCCGTAACGTAACGCGGATTTTACGGATCTGCGAACCGGATTTACACGGATAGAGCAAAATCCGTGCTTTTAGATCCGCGTTTATCCGCGTCCACATGTTTGTAGAGAATGTCGCGTTGCCGAGGGATAAAACCGGCTTCGCGAATTAGAAATTGCAGCATCTGCTCGTCGGCTCGATTGTGAGCGCCCGCCGCTGACACGACGTTTTCCTCAATCATGATCGAGCCCATGTCGTTAGCTCCAAAACGCAACGCCACCTGACCGAGACGCAGTCCCTGCGTGAGCCACGACGACTGGAAGTTCTCGATGTTGTCGAGGAACAGGCGCGACACGGCCAGCATCTTCAGATAATCGACTCCGGTTGGTTCATCTTTGATTCGTCGTCCCAGTGCGGTGTTCTCACGCTGAAACGTCCACGGTATGAACGCGGTGAAGCCGCCCGTCTCGTCCTGCAGATCGCGTATGCGTTGCAGATGTCTGACGCGATGCTCGATCTTATCGCCGATACCAAACATCATCGTCGCCGTTGAACGAAGCCCGACGCGGTGGACCGCGCGCATCACGTCCAGCCATTCATCCGTCGTGCACTTCGTCGAGACTCGCTTGCGCACCTCGTCGTCGAGAATCTCAGCGCCTCCCCCCGGCAGACTGTAGAGTCCCGCGTTTTTGAGTCGCGCCATGATCGTCTCGTAATCGAGTTTGGAGATCAGGTGGATGTTGTGTATCTCCGGTGGGGAGAAGCAGTGCAACTGAAAGTCGGGATACTTCGCACGGAGCGAGCTCAGTAGATCTTCATACCACTCGATTCCGAAGTCGGGATGCAGTCCACCCTGCATCAAAACACCGGTGCCGCCGAGGGCGATCGTCTCGTCGATCTTCTTGCAGATCTCGTCGAAGCTGCGAACGTACGTGTCGGGTGCGCCGGGGCGACGATAGAACGCGCAGAACGTGCAGACGACGTTGCAGACGTTCGTGTAGTTGATGTTGCGATCGATGATGTAGGTGACGATGTTGTGGGGATGACGGCGCGCGCGTATTTCATCGGCGGCGGCACCCGTGCGTGCGATGTCGTGCGATTCGAGCAGCGTTGTGCACTCGGCGACAGTCATGCGCTCGCCCGCGAGCACGCGATCCAGAATCGGTTGAATGTTGGAGGACATTAAATAAACCTCAGCGGCTTCACGCGTTCAATCAAACCATGCTTGAGCGCTAATTCAAAATAGATTCGCAAACCTTTTTCCATCGACTCATCCACTTTGAAAACGATGTTTTCCGTCAAGTAGTTTCTAAGCTCGTCGATGCGCATCGGTATTTTATCCTGATACGAGCGGACAATCTCCTCGATGTGTGCGACTCCATCGTCTCTTGCGCCCGTGAAATCAACGACCCGAGCGCGTTCTTCGCACCCGTCGCGAACCATCCACATCGCAAAGACAAATCCCAGTCCCGTGTGCTGTTTCCAAAGCGCTGCCATATCCCAGACGTTCAATCCCTGTCGTGGAAACGCCATGCCCGGGTCGCCGATGATCAGCGCCGCATCGTTTTTCTCGAGCATCTCCTCGAGCCGGGGCGCGCGCGTGGTCCACGCAGGTTCGCGGTCGAGAAACTCTCGGAAGATTATTTTGACGAGTGTTGCGGAGGTGCGCGACGACTCGTCGAGAGCCACTGTGCGGATGTCTTCGAGCCGCTTGTTCTTTGACACGAGCACGACACTGAGCACTTCTTTTTGCGAGCCCACACAAACGTTTTGCACGAGGGAGCCGCCGCCAATTCGCTGATATTCAATCACCGGCACGAGCGCGCCTTCGACTTCCGAGCCGGCTAATAGTTGCGCACAGCGTGCCGGCACAGCCTCGACGAAATCTACGCTTCGGCGATGCGATCCGTGTAAAAAGCTCCAAATCAAGGGTGCCGAATTTAAGTAGCTGGAAGCGGCGAGACGAAACGGCGTGTTCATGTAGTTGCCAGTATAGCGAAAGGAATTGTCGGATCAAATTGACACTCTGATTTACCGGAAACTACTATTCGCCGATGCCTATTTACGATGTGACTGTTCCCATTTCGGACGAGTTGCCAACCTGGCCCACCGATCCCGGCGTAGAGATAACAGACTATCGCAGTTTCTCGGCGGGTGATGGGGTGAACGTTTCGATGTTGAACCTTGGTGCGCACACCGGCACGCACGTCGATGCACCGGCGCATTTCATCGAAGGTGCGGCAAAGGTCGAATCGCTGCCACTCGACGCGCTCATCGGTGAGGCGACTGTAATCGAGCTTCCCGAAGAAGCGCACGTTATCGATGACGAATTCGTTCAGAGACATTACGTGCCCGGCGCGGAGCGTGTGCTCTTCAAGACACGTAACTCCGCCTTCTGGAGCGAGCCTGATCCACAGTTTCACACTGACTTTACTTACCTCGATCTCCCTGCCGCGCAGTGGCTCGTCGAGCAGGGCATCAAACTCGTCGGCATCGACTATCTCTCGATTGAGAAATACGCGTCCGTGCGGCACGAGACGCATCTCGCGCTTCTGTCGCACGGCGTTGTAATTCTCGAAGGCTTGAATCTGACCGGCATATCCGCGGGCAAGTATGAACTGATCTGTTTGCCGTTGCGTTTAAGAAGCAACAAAGGCGACGGTGCTCCAGCGCGCGTCGTTTTGAGAACATCCGAGTAATCCGTGGATAAAGAAAACCCAAAGTATCGCGAGCGCGTTTATACAATCGTGCGACGCATTCCAGCAGGCCGCGTGATGACTTATGGCCAGATTGCCGAGTTGCTCGGCGATGGCTACACGCCGCGCACCGTCGGGTTCTGTATGCACTCCTCGCCCGAAGGTACGCCGTGGCATCGAGTCATCAACGCGCAGGGCAAATGTTCAACCGGCAAAGTTGTTCTTCCACACAACAAACAGCAGCTCATGCTCGAACACGAGGGTGTGGTGTTTGATGAAAATGGCCGCTGCGAGTTACAGCAGTTTCTCTACATCCCCAGACGAGGAAAGAAACGATGAGTTCTGATTCAATGCAAACAGGGGTTCCGTACGCAGTAAGTCCGCCGCGCTATTCAGTCTCGCATCAAATGGTGACGACTGCTTTCGAGTTGCCGAATCATCGCGTGGTCCAGAATCTCGGTGTCGTACGCGGCATCGTCGTGAGATCCAGAAATATCTTTGCGACGATCGGAGCCGGGCTGCAGACGATCGTTGGCGGAAACATCACCGTGTGGACGAAGCTATGCGAAGAAACACGTGCGCATGCTTTCGACATCATGATCCAGCATGCGACGGAGATCGGCGCCAACGCGATTGTTGGGGCACGCTACGAAAGCACTGAGATCGCGCAGGGTGTTACGGAAGTTCTGGCGTATGGGACGGCAGTGATCGTTGAGCCGGCAAATCCGGGAGAGAGTTATCGTTCATGACGCTCGATCACGTTCCGTTTGCGAAGTTGCTGGGTATTGAGGTTGATTCGGTTGAGCCGGGACATGCGGTGCTGTCGATGAGGCTTCGGGATGACCTTATGCGCAACAGTGGCATCGCGCATGGCGGGGCGATTGCGACGTTGATCGATTCAGCGATGGCGATTGCGATCATGGCGCAGTTGAAAGAGAGCGAAAGCACGGTGACTGTCGACCTTACGATTCATTATTTGCGGCCGATTAGCGAAGGCAGCGCGCGGGCGTCGGCGCGCGTGGTGCGTTTCGGCCGTCGTGTGATCACAGTCTCCGCAGAGCTCTTTGGAGATGACGGAAAGCTCGCAGCGACCGCGATCAGCACGTATCTCAGAACCTGAGCGCCACCTTGGAGTGCGGTGCCTTGGCACCGCTTTGGTAAACATACCAAAGCGCCAACAAGTTGGCGCACTCCAAGGTGGTGCTTTATGCGGAGCGAGTCAGATAAAGTATTATCCCGGTGTGGAAGATTTAAGGAAGTTTGCGCTTTACTTTCGGAATTATAAGCTTCAACTGACGCTCGGCATCTTATGCATCCTCGGCAGTGTTACTGCAGGATTATTCCTTCCTCTCTTTGTCGGTCAGGCAATTGACGCAAACTGGACGAAAGTCACCGCGGGAAAACTCACGATCTCCGCCGGCAAGGTTCTCGGCGCAAGTCTCATCAGCGGACTCTTTCTTTTTCTGCAACGCCGGATTCTCATCGGCATGTCGCGTAATATCGAGTACGACATGCGCGAGGAATTTTATCGTCACCTCGTCAACCAACCGCTTTCGTTTTTTCACGAACATCGCACGGGCGATTTGATGGCGCGAGCCACCAACGATCTGGCGGCTGTACGCCAACTCGCGGGACCGATGATCATGTACTCGCTGAGCACGGTCTTCGTCGTGATCCTCGTGTTGCCGCTGATGTTCATGCTGAACTGGTGGCTGACGTTTTTGCTATTCGTGACGATGCCGCTCGTCTCTCTCACGGTTAAGGTTTTTGGCCAGCAGGTCCACACGCGATTTGAAAAGATTCAGGATTTCTTCGGACAGATCACTGCACGCGCTCAGGAAAACTTCAGCGGCGTGCGCGTCGTGCGAGCGTATGCGCAGGAAAACGCCGAGATGGCGGCCTTCAACAATCTCAACTGGCAGTATGCCGAGCGCAATCTCGGTCTCGTCAAAGTTGAGGCTTTGATGCGACCGTTGATGACGTTTCTGATTGGGTTTGGTTACGTTCTGATCATCTGGGCTGGTGTGCCGCTCGCAGTGAGAGGCGAAATCACCGTCGGCGAGTTTGCGATGTTCAATCTTTATCTTACTCGTCTGATCTGGCCATTGATTGCGCTCGGCTACGTCGTGAATCTTTATCAACGCGGGACCGCGAGCCTGAAGCGACTCAATGCGATTCTACGGATCGATCCGGCGATCGCCGATGCGTCCGGAATAGTCGAGCAGCCACCCATCAAAGGCAAGATTGAATTTCGCGATCTGACGTTTCGTTATCATCCTAACGATGAGCCGGTGCTTAAGAATGTCACGCTCACGATAGCCGAAGGTCAAACAGTTGCCTTTGTCGGCCGCACGGGCAGTGGGAAGTCAACGATCGCCAATCTGATTCCGCGTTTGATCGACGCGCCACACGACACAGTGTTCATCGACGATGTGGATATTCGCGATTATCCGCTTGCCCAACTGCGAGCGAGCATTGGGTATGTACCCCAGGAGACCTTTCTTTTCAGCGACTCAGTGAAGGGAAACATCGCGTTCGGAGTTAAAGACGCAAAGATTGCCGATGTCGAATGGGCGGCGGAGATTGCGGGTTTGTCCGACGACATAGCCGGCTTTCCGGATCGTTTTGAGGCGTTGGTTGGCGAGCGAGGCATCACGCTGTCGGGCGGTCAAAAGCAACGCACGGCAATCGCGCGCGCAGTTTTGCGTGAGCCGAAGATCCTGATTCTCGATGATGCCTTATCGTCAGTTGATACCTACACGGAAGAGAAGATTCTCGGACAACTTCGCGGTGTCATGCGCGACCGAACGAGCGTGATTATTTCGCATCGTGTCTCGACGGTTCGCGAAGCCGACATGATTTGCGTATTGGATGAAGGCCGGATAATCGAGCAGGGAACTCACGAGGAGTTACTCGCGCTTGGTGGGGAGTATGCAGACTTGCATGAGCGGCAGTTACTAGAAGAGGAACTAGCTGCAACTTAACAGATTGCCAATTGCCAATTTCCAATTGGAAGGAATGCTTTCGAAAATCGGCAATTGGCAATCGGCAATTGGCAATAAAAAAGATGTCGACGGCGGTAAAGCAATATCACGAGGAAGAGGCGATCGGGAAGACTTACGATCTTCAGGTGGCGCGACGGCTGTTGCGCTATCTGAAGCCTTACGTGCGCTACTTGTATGTGGCCCTCGGCTTGACCCTGGGGCTGAATCTACTCGAAGTGTTGCAGCCAAAGTTTGCCGAGTACGCAATCGATCACAACATTCTCCCACGCAAGCTTGATGGCCTGACACTGCTGGTCATTCTCTTCCTGGCGTCCCAGGTGTTGCGGCTCGTTTTCTCCTACTATCAATCTGTTTTTCTCAACAGTGCCGGACAGTACGTGATGTTCGACATGAGGAAAGAGCTCTACACGAAGCTACAGCATCAGGAAGTCGCTTATTACGATCGGAATCCGGTGGGCCGGATCATGACGAGACTGACGAGTGACGTCGATGCGCTAAATGAATTGTTCACAGCGGGTGTCACGGATCTTCTTGGTGATCTCGTGAAGATCATCGCGATCGTGTCGATCATGATGTGGATGGACGTCAGGCTCACGCTTGTTAGTTTACTCACGGTGCCTCTGTTATTTGCGGCGACGACGTGGTTCCGGAGAGGCGCGCGAAAGGGCTACGACATGGTCCGAACGCGACTCGCGCGCATCAACGCCTTCCTGCAGGAACACTTCGCCGGCGCCCAAACTGTGCAAATCTTCAACGCCGAAGCGAAGTCGTTGCGCGCGTTTGACCGAATCAATGGTGAATATCGCGGCGCAAATATCGACACGATTTTTTATTACGCGATCTTCTTTCCACTCGTGGACCTGATCGGCGCGATCGGAATTGCGTTGATTATCTGGTATGGCGGTTATCGCGTCATGCAGAACACGACCGAGCATACGGTGCTGTCTCTGGGCGCGCTCTTCGCTTTTATCCAGTATTCGCAGTCGCTGTTTCAGCCGATTCGCGACATTTCAGACAAGTACAACGTGCTGCAAGCCGCGGTGGTGGCGTCGCATCGCATCTTTAAGACACTTGATCTGCCGATTGCGATCTTATCACCCGAGAAGCCGTTGAAAGCTGAACGCGCGCGTGGTCGAATCGAATTTCAGAACGTGTGGTTTGCTTACAAAGACGAAGACTGGGTGCTGAAGGACGTTTCGTTCACGGTAGAACCGGGGCAATCGATCGCGCTCGTTGGTCACACCGGTTCCGGTAAGACGACGATCACGAATTTGCTAATGCGCTTCTATGACATCCAGCGCGGGCGAATTCTGCTCGATGGCGTCGATTTGCGCGACTGGGACCTGAATGCGCTGCGACAGAACTTCGCCGTCGTGCTGCAGGAAGTGTTTCTGTTCAGCGGGACGATCGAGGGCAACATTCGTCTTGGCCGTGAAGACATCACCGAGGAACGGGTGCGCTGGGCAGCGCAGGAAGTTCACGCCGATAGTTTTATTCGCAGGTTGACGAACAATTATGAAGCTGAAGTACGCGAGCGTGGGGCGGGGTTATCGGTGGGACAGAAGCAACTGATCTCGTTTGCACGCGCGCTTGCTTTCGATCCGGCGTTACTGATTCTGGATGAGGCGACCAGCTCGATCGATACCGAGACGGAACAGTTGATTCAACGCGCGATCGAGCGGGTGATGCGCGACCGCACCTCGATCGTCGTCGCACACAGGCTCTCAACAATACAGAATGCAGATAGGATTGTCGTGCTGCATCACGGTGAGATTCGTGAGCAGGGAACGCATCAGGAATTGTTAGCCGAGCGGGGCTTGTATTGGAAACTCTACAAACTGCAGTACGCAGACTCCCGATCAGTTTTAGCCACGGATTAACGCAGACTTGCGACCCTGGTCTGCATCGGCACCAGGCTCTCGAATGACTTGTAAATTTGCAAATACATCTGTGTCTCACGCGGGATGAGCGTGCGCCAGCCGTCGCCGCCGCGCTTCAAGTATCCCGGCAGCTTGGCAGCATTCGAATTGTAACCAGCCGCAAGCAATTCACTCGGTGTCGCGATGTTCGCGCCGAGGGCATATTTCACTTCGTCATTCGCAGTCAACTCGTTCCAGGTGTCGTGCATATAAAGCAACATCGCCTGAAGCGCGTTACCGTGATTGCGCATGCCAACTACAAAGTCAGGAATGAGACCGACGCCCGGATGCCGTGTGCGCTCGAGGTTGTAAGCCCACGGAATCATCTGCACCATGCCGCCGGCACCTGCTGAACTCACCGAATACCGATAGGTGTCAAGCTCATTGAGCGCGAACAGCGAATAGATCTCGTCGTAAAGTGCGAGACGATTCTCGTCGCGAAAACGTCCGTGATCGACGTGCTCGACAACACACAAACGCTCGGCAACGTCGACGATCTGCGGTGAAATCGCTACACCCTTGTCGCGTAAACGCTTGGCTGCGAGATCCAGCATGTTTCGCACGTACGACTGTCCCGAGTTTGATAGATCTTTAGAAAGCAATGCCGGATGTGCCGAAGAGTAATAAGCGGTTTCGAGATACTTCCCACCGCGCTCGATCGGATACTCAATCGTGAGCGGCGCCAGCGACTTGCCGTCCGGAGTAAAGATCGTCAACGCGGTGTTGACGCCGTTGGCGCGAATAATTCGAAGGTTTACCGGTGCGCCTTCGGAAGTGACTGTACTGAGTTCGGCGCCTTTGGTCAGAAAAGTCTGCTTTGAGAGCGTGATGAAATGCGTGCGCGCCGTGTCGCGATCCAGAGCCGCGACCGTGACAAACTCAATCGACGGCACGAGGGCAGTTGGCTTTGGTCGCGTTTTGAACATCCGCTGTGCTTCGGAAATGCGAGTCTGAATCACTGACGGAGTCAGATTTGTTATCGGCCCGGAGATCTTCTTCTGGCTGTCTGCCTCAATCACCGGCAGCGTGGGGCCGACTGCGGCAGGGTTAGCAGGAGGCACCTTGGATGTAGGAACGGGCAGCTGTTGCTGCTCCTGATTGGTCGCGGTGACTACGCGGGGACGAACTGCGCTACTCTCCTGTGCCCGCATCTCGATGGAGGCAAACAGAACGGCGACAACAAAAAGAGCGAGACGGGCAGAATACTTCATATTTTTCTCGGAGACTTACAGGATTAATACTCACGCGCCGGGGGGCGGAGCGTTGGATTAGATTCACTCATGCCGCCTGCGGTTGTCAATCATTTTTAGCCACAAAAAGGCACAAAAAGCACAAAAGGTAATTTAAAATAACGCGTCCTCCTTTTAGGAAATTCCTTTTTGTGCTTTTTGTGCCTTTTTGTGGCTATACTCCCACTTCGAAACTGAAGGGAGCGTATGAATGCAGTATCACCCACCCATCCGCTTGGCTCTAATTGTGTGTTTTTTAGCAGGTGTTGCACAGCAGATGATCAAACCGAATAATTATCCCCCAGCGCGTAAGAGCGACCAGACTGACGATTACCACGGTACAACGGTCGCCGACCCGTACCGCTGGCTTGAAGATCTCGATTCACCGGAAACACGACAGTGGGTGGAGGCTGAAAACAAGCTCAGCTTCGGCTTCCTGGCGTCCATTCCAGCCCGGAACACGATCAAGGAACGTCTCACCAAACTCTGGAATTATGAGAAGTACGGCATTCCCTTCAAGGAAGGCAATCGTTACTTCTACACGCGCAACAGCGGGCTTCAGAATCAGGCCGTCCTTTACACCGTGACCGGCCTCGATGCGCAGCCACAGATGGTGCTCGATCCAAACACGCTCTCCGCGGACGGCACGGTCGCTGTGTCGGGAATGCAGGTGAGTCCCGATGGAAAACTGCTCGCGTACAGTTTGTCGGCGTCAGGTTCCGACTGGCAGGAGTGGAAAGTACGCGACATTGAAACGACGAAAGATCTTTCTGACGATCTCAAGTGGGTGAAGTTTTCCGGCGTTTCGTGGACCCGCGACGGCAAAGGATTCTTTTATTGCCGTTACGATGAGCCGAAGGCCGACATGCTGAAGGGCACGAACTACTTTCAGAAAGTCTATTACCACCAACTCGGAACAGATCAGAACAAGGACGTTCTCGTTTACGAGCGCCCGGATCAAAGAGACTGGTTGTTTGGAGGCTACGTTACTGAAGACGGCAATTATCTGATCATCACGGTCTTCCAGGGCACTGACGTCAAGAGTCGCATCTACTACAAAGATCTGAAGTCGAAAAACTCGGAAGTCGTTAAGCTGCTCGATGATTTCGATGCCGCTTACAATTTCATCGGTAACGATGGATCGCGGTTCTGGTTTCAGACTGACCTGCAAGCGCCGCGTGGGAAGATTATCGAGGTCGACACTGCCAAGCCCGCTCGAAGCAACTGGAAAGTCGTAGTTCCTGAAGGCAAAGAGACGCTACAAGCGACTACTGTCGTCAACAACAAGTTCGTTCTCAACTATCTAAAAGACGCCTACACGCAGATCAAGATTCACGACACGAGCGGCAAATTTTTGAGCGAAGTTAGGTTTCCGGGAATAGGTTCGGCTGAAGGCTTCGGCGGTAAGCCTCGCGATAAAGAAACGTTTTATTCGTTCACGAGTTTCACCACGCCCACCACGATCTATCGCTACGACATGACGACTGGCAAGAGCACGATCTTCCGCGAGCCCAAAGTCGACTTCAACCCGGCTGACTACGAAACGAAGCAGGTTTTCTACACGAGCAAAGACGGCACGAAAGTGCCGATGTTCATTACCTGCAAGAAGGGTTTGAAGCTCGACGGCAACAATCCCACTTACTTGTATGGATACGGGGGTTTCGCCATCTCGCTGCCGCCGGCTTTCTCAGTTGGGATTCTCGTGTGGATGGAGATGGGCGGAGTTTACGCGCAGCCGAATCTTCGTGGGGGCGGGGAATATGGCGAAGAGTGGCACCAAGCCGGCATGAAGCTTAGAAAGCAGAACGTCTTTGACGACTTCATCGCCGCGGCGCAGTGGTTAATCGACAACAAGTACACGTCGACACCGAAGCTTGCGATCGGTGGCGGTAGTAATGGCGGACTGCTTGTGGGAGCAGCGTTGACGCAGCGTCCGGATTTATTTGGCGCAGCGTTGCCGGCAGTCGGTGTGATGGACATGCTGCGGTTTCAGAAGTTCACGATCGGTTGGGCGTGGGTTTCGGATTATGGTTCGTCAGAGGATGTGGAAGAGTTCAAAGCTTTGTACGCGTATTCGCCGCTGCACAACATCAAGCCTGGGAGAGCGTATCCGCCGACGATGGTCATAACAGCCGATCACGACGATCGTGTCTGGCCCGGCCACAGCTTCAAATTCGCCGCAGCACTTCAGGGCGCGCAGGAAGGCCCTGCACCGATTCTGATCCGCATAGAAACTAAAGCAGGCCACGGCGCCGGCAAGCCCACCTCAAAGATCATCGAGGAGACCGCCGATCGCTGGGCCTTCTTAACGAAGACCCTCAACATGTAGCCACAAAAAGGCACAAAAAGCACATAAGGTGAAATCAGCGCGCCTCGGAGATTTCCGGGCGCGCTGAGTGTTTTACATTATGTGCTTTTTGTGCCTTTTTGTGGCTAATTATTGAGACCACGGCGCGGGCTTTCGCACCCAGCGGAAGCCTCGCATCTTTTCCTGCAACTCAGATGGCAGTGGCCCTGCGTCGCTCGCTTCAGTGTTTGATTGCACGTGCGAGAGTTTTCTCATACCAGGGATGATTGTGCTCACGTCGTCGTTGCCGAGAATAAAACGCAGTGCAAGTTCCGGCATCGTGATCTTTGTGCCGCGTTCACGGTTCCATTCGTCTAGCGTCTTCTTCACGGCGTCTGCTCGCTCGACACTCGGGATCAGGTTTTCAGGAACAAAGTAAGTATTGCGCCAGTCGCCCTCGGGCCACTTGCTGTCTTTAGTCAGCGTTCCCGTCAACGTGCCTTCATCAAAAGGCACGCGCGCGATCACGGCCACATTCATCTCGCGACACGCGGGAAACAATTCATCTTCAGGATTCTGATCGAAGATGTTGTAGATCACCTGCACCGCATCGATCTGACCACTACGCACTGCGCGTACTCCATTCCACGGTTCCCAACGATTGATGCTGATCCCGATCGCATTGATCAGTTTCTGACTGCGCATATCGTCGAGACGATAGAACCAACGATCGTCGCGCATCCACTCGTCGCTCCAGGTGTGGAACTGCATCAGGTCGAGTTGGTCCAATTCCGAGTTTTCCAGACTGCGATGAACATACTCCTCGACGTGATCCGGTGGATACGATTCCATTAACTTGGATTCAGCTAGCGCCGGCCACTGTAAATTCTTTGGAGGGATCTTGCTGGCAGTGTAAAGACGCTTTCCCGGATTGGAGCGCACGGTCTGGCCCAAAAGGTTCTCGCTGCGACCATTCCCGTAAGCGTAGGCGGTGTCGAAGAAGTTGCAGCCACGATCGACTGAAGCTTGCAGCGATTGCAACGATTCATCGTCGTTGGAGTTGGTCCAACCAGCCATGCCCCACATGCCGTAACCGATTTCACTGACTTCCCAGCCAGTGCGTCCGAAGCGCCTGTATTTCATGTAAACGAGTGTAATCGGTGGATGGCTCTGAAACAACTACGCCTCGAAACCCACAATGGGCCTCGAGGCGCAGGGGGAACAAATTGAATTGAATTTTAGTTGTTGCCGGTTGTTGTCGATCCGCCGCTGGTGATCACGATGTCTTTGTCAGAACCACCAAAGGTCACGCCGGTCAGTTGCGTCTCGTCGCCATTTACGGTCGAGCGCAATTGAAAGTCATTTGCTTTCTTCTCACGCGGTTGAACTTTGGCCATTGTCTGAACAACCGTCTTACCGTTTTTCGAGATCGTGAGTTGACCGGTCTCGTCATCGAACTTGACTTCGTAGTTGCCTTTCTTCACGAGGGTGCCATTCACCTTAACATCGTTTTCGAAGGTCACTCTTTGTTTACTGACTTTGGCGAACGCCACAACACTTGTCAAAGCGGCCACCATAAGAATTGCCACCATCCTGTTAACCATTGACTTCATCACTGCTCTCCTTGCTGTATCGTTAGATTCTCTCGTTAGCTTGATTGCTCTCTCTGCGACTAAACACCACTCGCAGTTGTCTTATGACAAAAACTTCTTCTCGATAAACGTTGCTCCACAATAATCATTAACACTGCCGAATTTTGTTAGCGTCCATCGAGGTCTTGCAGCCACCCCGCTTGTTACGCAGGCTTGTTGTGAAAGGTTCCGTCTTTACCCTCTCTATACGATCTCTATACAAATCTTTACATTCCCTTACAGTTTTTTCGGGGATGTTTTGCTAGACTCTGTTCACCCTGTACTAAATCACATACATGTGAAGGAGATTCTGGATGAGAAAGTTGATTTATGCTTTTGGCCTGACAAGCGCGCTTGTGTTTGCCCTGGCTGCGCATGCTGCTGCGCCAAACTTCGCCGGAACCTGGACGCTTGATAAGAGCAAGAGCCAGGGTCTCAGTCAGCGTTGGCAAAATGCCGATAGCGTTACAGTGAACATCACGCAGACTGACAAAGAGATCACCCTCGATGAGAAAGTGACTGGCGGCGGCGGTCCTGGCGGCCCCGGCGGTCCTCCTTCGGGTGGCGCTCCTGCAGGTGGCGCACCTCAGGGCGGTGGTCCAGGCATGGGTGGTGGTCCCGGTCGCGGCATGGGCGGTCCCCGAACCTACAATCTCGATGGCAGTGAGACGTCGGGTGAGATGGGTCCGGCAAAGTTCGTGCGCAAAGCGGCGTTGTCGAGCGACGGCAAAACTTTGGAGTTGACCAGTAAGACGACGTTCACACGCGATGGGAACGAGACGACGCTGAACTCAAGCGACAAGCTCTCGCTTTCAGCCGACGGCAAGACTTTGACGATTGTTCGTCACGCTGAAACACCGCGCGGCGTGCAGGACTCAACGCTCGTTTTCACTAAATAGCCTAAGCCGTAATAGGTCCTATACGTCCTATAGGACCTATTACAGCCAGTCTCGCGTGACGTCGCACCAGAGCGCGAGGCCGCGCCACTCGTTGAACCTCGCGTAGTAGCGCGCGATCTTCTTGTCGTTTGCCTTCCGGCCGTTATTCCTGAGTTCAAAAAATCGTGCGCGCGTCCACGAGTCGAGCGCCAGCCCGTCGTAACGTCCCAACAGTTTCAGGAGATTCTCGGCTGCATAATCTCCGACGCCCTTCACGCCTTTCATTTGCTTCAGCAGATCACGCGTAGGCAAATCACTGGAAAGCCATTCCTCGACGTTCAACTCACCTGAAGCCACACGATCGGCGAGTTCCTTCAGATACGGAGCCCGATAACCGGCGCGCACTTCGTCGACAAAAAATGTGACCGGCATCGACGCCATGGCCTGAACTGTCGGAAACGCTCGCCGTCCATCGCCCGTTTCGCGTCCTAGATTATTGACCATGCCGTGCACCATCTTGAGCGTGAGTGCCCAGGAGCAGTTGGTCGTGCAGATCATCTTGACCAGATCTTCGAAGACCGTAGGCGAACGCAGCAAGCGACCGGCGCCCTGTTTCTCGATCCAGTTAAACTCCGGATCGCGTGTGGTAGCGTCGTAGAACGGCTTGAGATCGTCATCGAGGCGCAGTACGCGGCGGGCGTCGCGCAGGACGATGGCAGCCTCGGATTTATTCAGTAGCCGCGATGGCCGCACGCGAACGTGATTCTTGCGTTCGGTCAGAAAAATGGTGACGGGCGGCTTTTTCCCGACGTCGATGACACGCGACAGTTCCCATTTTTCGAGTGCGAACGGCGGTAGTTGGTACCAGCCGTGACTGGCGACGGTCCGGCGGTAGCTGAAGTTCGGAGGGGTTGGTATTTTCAGGTCCATGGGTGTGGCATTTTAGCAGTTGTGACGTTGTATGATTCACGTTCGGTCAAGCTGAAACTTGACAGCGAGGCACTCAGAAATTAAACTAAGCGGACTTGAAAAAACAGTGTGTGGAAGGCTGTACTCCTCAGTTCCTAACACTTGGAGCTTTCGAGGAGAGCGTGGTCAAACACTAGACCACCAGCAGTACTCCGGTGTCGTACGCACCGCTTCCGAAAACAAGTGAAGCCGGAGCTTTCCGGCGTAGGTTTGTCGCCCCACAGGGCAGCTAGCAGGGCACCCCGTGGGGCGGAACCGTTTTTGGCCACGGATTTTACGGACTTATCTGCGTTAGATCTCCGCTGATAAATCCGTGACATCCCTGGCTGATTCTTACTTCACGTAAATCGGGTTCGAGATTATCCACGGCAAGTCTCCCATCTGCGGCAGGTAGAATTCGGCCCGGTAAACGCCGCGATCTTTGACTGGAATTTCTCTGCTTGTTACTCCGTCCAGGGCCAGAAGAAGTGCGCCGTCCTTAAAAACTGTCATACTTGCGGGAACCGGGCTCCGAAGCTGAAGCTTCGTGTCGGTCCCCAGTGAAATCTCATCACCCTGAATTTTCCGTTCGCCTGGATTTTCCGCCTCGAATACAAAGCCAGAAGTGTCACCAAGAAAATCAAAACCGATAAACACGTGACCCGCACGAATGGCTTCAATCAGGCTCGTCGCATTGAGCGGCTTGTTCTCTTCAATCAATACATGCAGCCGCACGAGCCGAAAGCTAACTGCGTAAGGATCGAGCTGGACGCCGAGCAGTTTCTTTCCGGAGCTGTCGTTCAGACTGACGCCGATGTTGGCATGCGCATCATTGCCGGCCGTCGCAGTTAGTCGCGCGCGCGTTGATGCCTGGTCCCACTTTTTCAGATTCTCGTCAGGTCTCTGGAGATACAGTGCGAAGATCAAGTCAGGATAAGCGCGTTGCGACCAGAGCACGTCGAAGAAAGCAACCACTGGATTAGCCTGTTTCGCATTCGTGAAGACGTTGTAAACCTCGACACCGTTCAGGCGTGCAGTGTCCCAGTTCTTGAATTCCTGCGGGTAGGCAACCAACGAGAGATCGCCCGGAAGAACCAGCAGCCGGTCGCCGTTCTCAGCGCTCACTTCATTGCCGTTAATGAACAGGACTTCGCCATGCCTTCCCTGCAACGTCATCGCGGCAGTGTCAAAATCCTTCTCCGTGTGCTCGGTCATGATAACAAACTGCAACTGATTCGCCTGCGCTGCAGAAATGATCTCGCTGAACGTTCCCGTGCTGTGACCACCGAGAAACGAGTGCACATGGACCACGCCTTGGTATTCTCTGAAGCCGTTCGTTTGTGCGGGCGTGCGTTGTGATTGGAGTTGTTGAATCGCGTTGCTGAGACGGCGGAGTTTGAATCTGCGATAAGCGAAGGGTATCTGCGAAAGAAGCAGAAGGAAGAGGATGACCAGAAGTATGAACTTCTTCGAGCGCATTAGTCGATGAAGTCCACCGAGGCAACGTGCGCGCTGATGCTTCTGCCGAATTCCGCGACTTTGACGTGTTCCGGATGAATCGTGTAGGCATCGAGCGCCGCGCGATCTTCGAAGACGCCCACGAGACCCGTGTCGTACGAGCGCGGTAAGAAAAGCGTGTCGAAGCCAACGGATAAACTCTGAATCCCGGGGACGAGATTTTTCAAATTACGTAACAGATTCACATGCTCTTCGCGTGCGAACTGTTCGACGTCGTCGCGGTATTTCCAAATGACTATGTGTGTGAGCATATTTGGCGGCCCAAATCTTGTTCATCATGCAAATCTTGCCAATCATGTTAACAGGATTACATGATTTTCATGATTGACGGGATGTCTTTAGAAGCTGAAGCGCACTCTCAAGGTCACAACTCGATTGCCGGCTGATCCGCCACCGGAGCCGAAGAAGAAGGTATTTGAACCCGAGGGAGATTTCAAGAAGAACGGTGAGCTCATGTTTCCGACGGGATTACCTTTGTTCGTTCGGTTGAAGATGTTGGCGACATTCACCGAGAAGCTAAGCGCGTAAGGTCGCTGGACTGGCGGTTTGGCGGGCGGTTTTTGATCCTTAGTTGCGTCCGTTGTTTTTGGCGCACCGGGTGGCGGCGTTTTGGGTTCAATCGCTTTGCCGAACTTGAACGTTTTGGACATGCTCGGGTTTACAGAAACGTAGCCTGGTCCACGTCCAAAGTTACGCGGAATGATCGTCTGTCCCGGTGAAGGTGTCGGATCGAAAGCACCGAGCGGTGTGACGATGACTCCGGGCTCATTCAGATCCGTGGCGAACGCGGGCCGTTCGCTGAAGTAAGTGTCGCCATTCGTATCGCGGCCGGTGGTGATGTTGAAGGTATTACCGGAGTTGGCAATCATAAACATGTTCAAGTTGATTCCACCGGGGGCCGTGTAGCTGCCGCCACCATACATGAAATTCAAACCGCCGAACGAACTACGGGCGTACTCCCGACTGAAATCGTAAGCGTCGAACGGCGAACCGCTCTGACCACTATCAGTGCTCCGACTCTTCCCTAGATTGTAACCACCCCAGAACTGCACCTTCTTCAGTGTACCGTTGATGTTGATACTCAACGTGTTGGAGACTGAATGACCATTAGACTGGTACTCCAGAACGTTACCTGCATCGGCGCCAAGAGGACGCACGCCACTGTTCGGCACACCGGGAATGAAAGTTCCACCAAGCGGCGCGTTGATATTGACTAAACGCTGTGAACGATCGCCGCGACCGTACATGTACGTAAGCGAGAGTTTCACGTTTGCAGGAAGCACACGCTCAACAGTGAACATGAAGCGCAATTGGCGGCCCGTGTGCAGATCGTCTGATTTCAAACGACGTACCTGCGGCTGAGCAAAAGCCTCGAGTGCCTCGATTGGCGGAACAGCCGGAAACAGATCCAACACTGCGGGGCTGGTGACGAGAAATTGTTGCTGGTTCTCTCCGTCAAAGCGCGTGGTTTGTAACGTAATGTCTTCAGAAGTGCGCCAGTAAAAAATTCCCAGGCCGCCGCGGAGGACGGTCTTGGGTGGACCAGCGGGCGCAGGACCGGCTGCAGGAGCCGGAGCAGGAGCTGTCGCCGCTACACCTGCTCCTGCAGCTGCTCCCGCCGCTGGTGGCTTGGGTGCAGTGTTGGTCGCGGGTTTCTTGTGTCCGAACACTGGCGACCATGCGAAGGCGATGCGTGGGGCGAAGTTGTAATTACTGTCGATGTTGTTCTGGTTCTCGTAACGGAATCCGGGTGACAAGGTGAAGTTGGGTCGCACTCTCCATTCGTCCTGCATGTAAATCGCAGCGTCAAATTGCTTCACGATAGCTTCCGGGTTACCGCCCGCGATCGAAAACTGCGTGGCGCCGCCACCGAGTAGCCGAATCTGATCGGGAGTCAACCCCGCACGAGAAAACGCGAGCGTGCGGCGATAACGTTCAAGACTACCCACATCGATGATCTCAGGTTGACCATTCACGAGTATTACCTGATCGTTGGCGTCCAGTCGTGGACCACGCCCACCCGCGAATGTCCACGTGCCGCCGAAGTTTCCCGGTGAGACACTGTCGATCTTCACATGACGCACGCGCGCGCCAAGTTTCAGGAAGTGATTGCCGGAAGTCCACGAAGTGAAGTTCTGAAGTTCAAAACGATCCGTGTCGTTTGATGATGCACCAACCTGTGAGCCACCGCCGCTGAACGAGTCGAGCACGTTGAGAGCAAACGCGTCCAGAACACTCTTCTGGTTGAACCGGTTGCGTGTGAATTGAAACCGAGTTTCGTTCACAGTCTTCTCATTGATGAGGGCGGTTTCGGTCAACTGCATGATGAAGGAGGTGCGCAGTCCACGGTAAGCGCGGGTCGGCAGCGAGTAACCGCCGATGCCCTGCAGGTCCTGAGTCGTCCGGTCGTAATTAAACCGGCCCACGAGGGTATGGATCTTGTTGATCTTGAAATCGAACCGACCGTTGCCGTAGTGGTTGACGTCAGGCGTCACAAACGCTTCGTTCACAATCACCGGTTTCAAGGTCACCGGATCCAGTATGGTCGCGTTCACGACTGAATTCGCATCGCTCGCCCAACGCCCGAAATAGACTGAGAACGATGCGCGCTTCGGGATTACCGGACCACTGAGACTGAAGCCGTAACCGCGGCTTTGATAAGGAGCGCGTTTGGTGGTGAAGGGATTACGCGAGTTCAAACTCTCGTCGTTGAAGTTGAACGAGGCTCCCCCATGCCACTTATCTGCGCCGGGCTGTGTGTAGATCTCGATGCCGTTCCAGCCCGGAAACTCGTTCTCAGCCGAAAACGGATTGTTGTTGATCCGGACTTCGCGAATCGCTTCCTTGGGAGGAATCTGACCGTTCGAGAAACCATCGACCTTGATCTGCGCACTGCCGCCCGCTTCGGGATCAGTCGGACCGGCCATGGCCTGTAACACCGAGGCTAGTGCCTGTGGATCGTTGGGTAATGCTTCAAGCTCTTTTCCACGCAGCACGATGGCATTTTGGTTGTTATCAGCGTCAGTGCTGATGTTGCCATCGTCGACTGTTACCTGTTGGTCTTCGAGACCGACTTCGAGTTGCGCATTGAGCGTCTTGAGTTCGCGCGCTTTGATCTCGACGGTCTTGTCTTCAAAGACACTGAACCCCGGCGAGTCAATTCTTAGCTCATACTTCCCGGCATCAAGATGTCGAAACTCATAAACCCCGGATGAATTGGTGTTGGCGGTGGTGCTGACGCCGCGCGCGTTCCGCAGCGTAACCTTTGCTCCGACGACCAGACTGCCAAGCTGATCGGTCACTGTGCCCTTCAACGCACCCGTGGCTTGTTGCCCGACAACGAGCGATGCAACGCTGAAATATAGAACTGCTACAAGTAAGCGGGCCATAGATTTCACGGATGAGAGCGGATTAAGAACTAAGTCATCCACGTTAGTGAACGAAACAACCAAAAAGTTGCACGGACTTACACGTTTCGGTCGATTGAGAGTTGCAAAGATTGCGGCTAGCTTTCACCGCGAATGGCTTTGAGGTCTTTTATCAGATCGCCAATAGCGTCTTCAGCATATAACACTTTCCGGGCCCGCCAGACAACGCGCGGCGGTTTCATCGTTTCCGGCGAACCCTTCGCAATTACAAAGAGCTCTCCGTACGGGTAAGCCACCCCGAGAATCCTGCGAAACTCGACTACGTTGAAAAAGATCACGTAGTCAGCTTCCGACAATTCACTGGCAGCACTCAGGCTTTTGTATTTGTTGATGTAGTTGTTCAGCTTCCGCGCAAGTTGAGTATAGACCCAACGATACCGGCCCTGTGGATTCGGGTCGGCTTTCAGGACGTCGTCGATGATGGCGCGCTCGCGGTCACCCTCGTCGACATCAATGACGCGCGATTTGAAGACAATCAGCAACGCACTGCGTTTATCGCGCACCTCTGCCAGCGAGTTGCTGTCCGCAACAGGTGCCTGGGCCGTCGCACAGAAATGTAGCGCTAGCAGAAGTAAGGTGGGGGTTAAAACTTTCATACTTCAAAAACTTACACTTACACAGACTTGGTCGCGCTCTTTGGAGGATGAGGCATGGCGGCAACGTCATCTACAACGTTTGCTTGCCCCAGGCCGAGGTCTGCAATTCCCTGGGCCGTTAGGGAGATGTAATCGTTGCCCTCGGTCGTATGACGGACCAGGAGCCGCTCTTTCTTTTCCAGGTCTTCCAGCGCCCTGACGATGTCGGCATTCGCGTAGATGCGTGTGCTTTCAAAAAGTTCCTTTGCCAGGATGCGTGTCTGTTGTTGTTCCCTAAAGAAACCTAAAACGTACCGCTCGATCTGTCTTAACCTTAGTTGCTCCATCATTTCACCCCAGTGACGAATTTGCGGGGGATGGATTTCGAGAGATTATGCGCCTAATTGTAGTAAACTGGCTACACCTCACCGCCCCGCCAAAGGAGAATCAATGAGAAAGATTGTCATAGTCTGCGTAGGCGTAGCGGTTTTGTGGTCGGTGGCTTTGAGCGTATCGGCTGCGGGTGAGGCTTTTGCGCTTGCCGATCGGGTGGGTGAAGGCAATGAGCGCAGTTTCTTTGTACTGTCGACGTCGGCTGGCGGGTACGTCATCAGACACGATGGGATGGGTGAGTTTACTTCGCCGGCCGGGCTGCGACGCGTGTTCGTGTTGAAGGTGAGAGGACGTATCGATCGCATGTACTTTCTCGAGCACCAGCGCGACTTGTTTTTGATGTACGAGGGGCATGATGCGGCGTCGCAGTGGGCCTATCTCGTGCGTATGGAGCAGACGAAGCGTAAGGCGCGATGGGTTACTGCGATTGATGGGATTGGGTTAGGTGCGCCGGTGATTGAGGGTGAGTTCGTGGTGATTCAAAATACTCAGATTAGTAAGATCAACGGCGCAGTTAGACAGGATTAAAAGGATTTGCAGGATGAACAGGATTAAATCTTGTCCATCATGAAATCCTGTAATCCTGTAAACAACTACGTCTTGGTTTTGGCGCTCTGAGCTTTTATGTAGGCTTGTAGATCTTTCACCGACGCTTTGATCAGCTTCTTTAACGTGGGCACGTGAATATCCGACAGTCGTCTGATGTAGAGACACGATTTCGAGTGACTGTGCTTGCCCAGCTTCTCCATCAACTCCGCACGCTTCTCGAATCCCATCATCAGGTACACCGTCAAATCCTTCTTCCGCGGTGAGAAGCCGGTGATGGGCCAATCGCCTTCGCGGCCGCTCGCGTACCTGTAGTGATAACTTCCAAACCCCACGATGCTCGGTCCCCACATCTTAGGTTTTTCACCCGTGATCTCTTCCATCATCTTTGCGACCGTAAAACAATCCTCGCGCCTTTCAGCTTCGGGAATGCGGTTCAGGAAATCCTTGACACTCTCATTCGTCGGTTTCGTCTTCGGTTCAGCCATCTATGACTCCTAATGTGTCGTCGGATACTTAATCCCCAACTGCTCGAGATACGTGTCGTACTTCGACGGGTCGTAATAAAACTTCCTCATCCGCTCGCGATAAGTGTCCATCGTGCGTTGGTTCAAGTACGTCGGCGGTTTGTCATCCGGACCGATCAACGGTTGATACTGCGTCTCCTTTGTCTGCACATCACGAAAATACTTCCACGCTTCGGACACGAGTTCGGGCTTCGTCAATAAATCAACGACAGTCATTGCGACCACCTTCGCGCCCGCGGTCACGCCTTTGTGCGCGATCGGAGTCGCCATCGCGATCGCATCTGTCCAATTGTGACCCGGCAGTCCGGGAATGTTTGACGGATATCGCAGCGACACGGTCGGCACGTTCCACGAGACGTCGCCGATATCGTCCGAGCCGCCACGCGTTTGTTGATCGGATGTTACTGGGCCGGCGAGCGGCATCAGTTGCATTGCCAGACCCTGTTCACGCGATTTCAACTCTTTTTGCAGTGCCTTCGCTAGTGTTTGGTCGGCGTCGCTCCACTGCGGTAAACCGACTTGCTTGATGTTTTCGTACATCGCTTCCGCAACTGGTCGATTGAAATGCTGCGGCCAGGCGGATCCAAGCACGCGCGAACTCACAGTCGTGTTGGTCATCAGTGCTGCGCCCTGCGCCATCGAGTCGCCGATCTCCCGCATCTGTTTGATGTGTTCGTAATCGAGCTCGCGGAAGTAGTACCAAACACTCGCGAGACGCGGCACCACGTTGGGTTGATCGCCACCATTCGTGATGACGTAATGCGAACGTTGTTGCAGGCGCAGGTGTTCGCGACGGAAGTTCCAGCCGACGTCCATCAACTCAACAGCGTCGAGAGCGCTCCGTCCCTGCCATGGCGCGCCTGCAGCGTGCGCGCTTTCGCCTTTGAAGGTGTATTCGACAGAGACGAGTCCGGTTGCTGATGCTTGTCCCCACGAGGTGTTGAGATTGTTGCCGACGTGAGTGAACAACACGATGTCCACGTCTTTGAAAACACCGGCGCGTACGAAATACGCCTTGCCCGCCACGAGCTCTTCGGCGACGCCGGGCCAAACCTTGATTGTGCCGGGAATTTTGTTGCGCTCCATCAGTCGCTTCACAGCGATGGCGGCAGTGATATTCAAAGGCACGCCGGAGTTGTGACCTTCGCCATGACCCGGAGCGCCTTCGATGAGGGGATCGTGATACGCGACGCCGGGTTTCTGCGAAGCTTGTGGAATGCAGTCAACGTCTGAGCCGAGTGCGATGACGGGCTTGCCCGTGCCCCACGAAGCGATCCAAGCGGTGGGAATACCGGCGATGCCTTGTTCGATCTTGAAGCCCTCTTTCTTGAGAATGGCGGTGAGGTATTTCGACGTCTCAACCTCCTGAAAGCCGAGTTCGCCAAAGCTGAAAACCATGTCGACCATGACCTGCGATTGCTTCGCCATGCCCGCAACGTCTGCGACGACCTGTGCTTTGTAATCGTCGACCGGCGAAGAGCTCAGCGCGCGACGCGGCTGAGTACCGGTAAGCAGCGCCGCGAGACAAAGCACGAGCACAACTACTCGAAAGAGGCGTTTAGGCATAAGGGACTCCTTTTATTGATCCCATTTGTACTTCTGATATTGAGGATCGGCTTGAAGTTCGTATTTTTTGAGAAACTCCCACGCTGTTTGATTGAACGTGGACGCTTTGTCGTAATACCAGTGATCGTGATCCTTGATCTCGATCAGCTCGACAGGGATGTCGGCATTCTTCAAAGCATCTCTTGTCGCTCGCACGACCTTGACCGGGAAGAACTCGTCGTTGTCTCCGACTTGAATCGAAATCGGAATCTTTCGTTTAGCCAGCGGGATCAGGTCCATGCCGTCCTGGTTTAGCGCTCCAGCATGAATCGCGGTCGCGGCAAAGTACTGCGACTCCATCAGAGACATATGCAGCGCAAACGACGCGCCCGCTGAGTGACCAAAGAGATAGACGCGGCGCGGGTTGATCGGGTATTTGGTCTTGAGCTCTTCGACGAGATTGTGCAGGAAGTCTGGGCCATCCTGCGGTGATCCCCAACCGGCCAGATTCGTGGCGTCTGGGCCGGCCAGAATTATTCCTTCCTTCTTCGCGTAATCTTTCCACTTTTCGACGAGGTTAACGCCGGTCCGGTTGGAACCGTGCAGCATGACGATCAGAGGTGCGGCAGCTTTTACTGTTGACGGTACGTACAGATAGTAAACTCGCGTCTTGCCGCCTGAGGTCATCAATTCCTTCGTGATGTCGTCTTTTGCGAAGGCAGACGAGAACGAGAGCAGTAACAAAAGTATCGAGGTGAGCGTGATGGGAAGTTTCATTTGTTCACTCCGATTAGTGTTCTCCAAGTGAATAGTTCACGGCTTTGTCACCAGCGGCAGTTCGATGAAGCTGGCGTTGCCGGGTGTGTTGTAGATCCTTTGCGTTGCTTTCTTGTAATCCTCGGGCCGCGCCCAGAAGATACTATTCACGAATGTCTGCGGATTGCGATCGTAGAGCGGGAACCAGCTCGACTGAATCTGCACCATAATGCGATGGCCCGGCAGAAACACGTGATTCGCCGTCGGTAACACAAACCGGTAACGCAGCGGCGTGTTTGCCTCGATTGGCTTCGCGGTCTCGAAACTCTCCCGATAACGACCGCGCAGCACATCAGCCGAGATCATCAACTGGTAGCCACCCATGTTCGGCTGCCCCGCCACCTGAGCTGGATACAGATCGATCAGCTTCACCACCCAATCCGAATCTGTGCCACTCGTCGAAGCAATCAGATTCACGATCGGCTCGCCGCTGATCTTCACCGGCGCGGTCAACACTTCCGACGTAAACGCCAGCACATCAGGACGTCCCGACATTTCGCGTTGATCGTCAACCAGCCAGCGCGACCAGCTCGCCGCATCAATCGGTCGCGCGCGAAACGGCACAGGCTTCGACGGATCCGAAACGTATTCCTCATAACCCGGCGCCGCTGACCTCGCAGTAAAGCCCGCATTCAACCCGGCGTTGAGATATAGCGGCGTCGGTTTAATCGTGCAACCAGTTTCACAGCCTTTGGGCCACGACGACATGCGATGCCACGTGTTCGTGCCCGTTTCGAAGGCCTCTACCGGCGCGATGCCCGCTTTCGGCGCACCGTCTTTCAAGTACTGATCGAGGAACGGCCGCAGGATCTCACGACGGAACGTCAACGCCGTATCGCTATTGAACTTTATCGCGCCGAGCGCGCTGCCGTCACGAATCTCCTGCCCGTGGTGCCATGGACCGAGCACCAGAAACACCTTGTCGTTGTTCGTATCTTTCGGCTCGATCGCTTTGTACACGGCGATGTCGCCGTAGATGTCTTCCTGGTCCCACAAACTGTGGACGAGCATCACTGGAACCTTGAGCGGCTCCTTCGCGAGGATCTTGTCCATCGCCTGGTCCTGCCAGTACGAGTCGTAACTCGGATGCTCGAGAATCTTGCGCCAGAAGCCGACCTGTTCGAGACCACGACGGCGCCCGAGCTCACCTGCCGAGCCGGCTTCCATAAACATGTCGTAGTCGTCGAAGTGACTGGTCCACCACTTAATGTCGTTGGCGCGCGTTGCCTGCTGGTCGTAGATGTAGCTCATGCCCTGCTGGCGAAACGCGCCATTGTGAAACCAATCGTCGCCCATCCATCCGTCAACCATCGGATTCATCGGCACGGAAACTTTCAGCGCCGGATGCGGATTGATGAGCGCCATCAACGGTAGAAACCCGTCGTATGAGATTCCCAGAATGCCGACGCGGCCATTCGTCTCGGGAATGTTCTTCACGAGCCAATCGATCGTGTCGTAAGTGTCGGTTGCATGGTCCACCTTGGTCGGGTTCCACCGGCCTTGCAGCGGACGATTCATCACGTACTCGCCTTCAGAGCCATACTTGCCGCGAATGTCCTGAACCACGCGAATGTATCCACCTTCGACGATCACGTCGGTTGCGTTGTCGTAGCCGGTCAGGATCGATCCGAGATCGGAGCTCTCGGCGTGACCGGTCAGCTCGTCGGCGTTATATGGAGTCCGCGTCAGCAGGATCGGAGCGTTGCGAGCGCCTTTGGGAACGAGAATGACTGTGTGCAGCTTGACGCCGTCGCGCATCGGAATCATCACCGTGCGACGTACGTAGTTGAACCCGTCGTTTGTGGGTTCGAATTTTGACGGCGTCTCGTTTTGGGCGAGAGTCACTTGGCAGACGAGTAGTAAGACAACAAATACAATCAGGAGTTTCATATTCGATTGTCCTTGTTCACAGATTACGCAGATTACTATTTATTCTACGCGGATTAGTATTTTACAAATTCGAACTTCAATCGCACACTGCGGCCGGGACTGTTGTAGAAGGTCCCGAATTGCTCGCTGGCGATGTTGTTCTGCACGTCGCGCGGGTTCCAGTGGTTGGTGATGTTGAAGATGGTGAAACCGGCGCGACCCTTGTATTCCTTGCCGCGAAAACGAATCTTGAGTGCTTTCATTACGAGCAGGTCGAATGTTAGCAGGTTTGGAAAGCGCCCGCCCTCATTTCGTGGACCCACAAAGTTTTGCAGCTGATCCACGGTGGAAAATGGGAAGCCAGTGTGCCAGTCGACTACAGGTGACAAGACGAGGTTGAAAGGCACAGCGAAGTCACCCCAGAAGAGCAAACGATTGGGAACGTCGAACGGCTGCTTGCCATACTCGTCCGGACGAATCACCGGATGCTTGAGATTTCCGAAATAGGTGTTGAAGTCGTTCAGGTTCCCGCGCGCTTCCGAACGCACGTACGACAGAAAGATATTACGTCCTTCCTGAAAGCGAAAGCGTGCGACCGCTTGTAGCTCGCGATAACGGGAGCGCCCGTTGTTCTGCAGGAGGAGTTGATTGAAGGTCGGCTCCAACACGAAATCACGGCGTGTGTTTCGGTCTTCATAGCCGAGACGCAGCAACAGCCGTTCGGTCAGTTGATGATCGACTTGCAGGTTCCAGGCAAGCGAGTAAGGATTCTCTAAGTGCGCCGGAGCGGTGTTTTGCAGGTCGCGATCTTCGATCACTTCGAAAAGGCCGCCGGCCTCCACAACAGTCAACACACGCATACTCTGATACTGCTCAAACGAACCGATATTGAGCGGAATCTTGTCGTAGAAGACGCCGACACCACCGCGCACGACGGTGCGGTCGGAATCAGTCGGCGTTACCACGAAGCCCACACGCGGCGCGAGGTTGTTGTTCTTCCCGATACTGTCGCGGTCGTACCGCAGGCCCAGATCAAAAACCAGGTGGGAGTTTGCGATCCACTTGTCCTGTACGAAGGCCGAGAATTCATTTTGGTTGCGTTCGAGAATGCCATCACCCGAGAACAGGATAAATTGACGTGGAAAAAAGCTGTTGTTTGGATGGATCGTAACCGGCTGACTCGTGTCCGTGCCGTGGAATGAAGTGTGACTGAAGTTGACGCCGGTTTTGAACGAATGGGTACCGCGCGCTTTCAGTGGCGCAAAATTGAAGACTTCGAGTAGCTCGTAGCGCCGGCTCTCTCGATGTTGCCTGTTGAACCAACCGCCGAGGTTGCGGTCGGGAGTAATTTCATAATTCGCGGCGCTGTTGCCGAAGATGTCGCCGTCAAACTGCTTCACGCTAAAACTCGATTGCAGTAGTGCGCCTGACTTGAACGTCGCCTGTTCGTTGAGCGCGAGAAACCAGCCGCGCTGGTGAAAGTTTGCGGTGGTGTCAGCCAGGTTGAAAGTATTGAGATTGAAGTAGTCGATCTTCTGCGGAAAGATCGAGAAGCTTCCCGTCAGCCGGTTGTTGCTGTTGACGACGTAGTCGATCCGCGTGAAGGAATCAAAGCTCTCGCGCTTGATGTCGCGCTGGTTCTCGTTGAGGTCTTCGAGACTCGGCACGTTCGTGCGTACGAAACGATATTCCACACTCTGAAAAAAGAAGAGCTTGTCTTTTTTTATGGGACCGCCGATAGCAATTCGTGGCGTCGCCGCGCCGATACCGAAAAGCTTGCCGTCGCGCCAGCGAGGTCGCGGCAACGTGCCGGTGAACAGGTAACGCAGATCGTTGCTGCCCGAACGTGTTTCGATCGTCGTCACTGCTCCGGTGAACTTTCCAAACTCAGACGAGTACGGATTCGAATGCACCTGCACCGTGTCGACAGCTTCGAGCGGCAGTTCAATCGCCGGCGCGCCAGTCACGGGGTCGGTTACGTTCAAACTCGAGACAAGAATGCCGCTCTGGCTCGGGCGTGTTCCTTTGATGTTGAGGTTTCCATCCGGTCCGCGCACCACACCGGGAAGCAAAGGCAGCGCGTCCTGAAACTTCTGATCGACGAGCGGCGCATCACGCAATGCCACATCCGTGATCACTGAAGGTGTCGTTGTTTCTGTTTTGCTGGCGTCTGTTCGATCGTCGATCACGGTGACCGATTCGGTAACCGGCAAGGGCTGCAGAAGCAGGTCCTGTTCGACTGTCGCTTCGATCTGAACACTCAGTTTTTTCTCATACTTCTTGAAACCAGAAAATTCCACCGTTAAGATGTACTCCCCGGCAATCAGACCCGGAAAGTCGTACTGACCTTCCATGTCACTGACGTTCTGAATTTTTTTGTCTCCAGGTCGAACACTGCTCAGAGTAACGACAACCCCCGGCAGAGCTTTGCGTTGATCGGGAATATCGGCAACGACTTTGCCTCGAATTCGGCCTCCCTGTTGCGCCGCACCAAAAACGTACGGCCCTCCGACAAACAGAGGTATGAAAAATAGTGTGACCAAAGCGGGGAGAAAAATACGCGTTATGGGGTAGTGCTGAACTTTGTTCATTGTCGTGTGGTGCGAATTGGCTTTGATGCCTCAAAGTCCTCATACACCGACCTACCATAAAAATCTTTTCCAACTCTAGGAGACCTCTCAATGAAGAGCATTATAGGCGGTTTCGTTCTAACGTTGTTTGTTGTGTGTCTTGCTTTACCAGGCTTGGTTCATGCCGGCGCCGAAGGATCTTCTGCCACCGGTAGTTTCAAGTTTGTATTAGAAGACGGGGAAACAAGATTCGTTGAATTTAATGCCACCGAAGGCGCAGATGGCCAGGCGACTGGCGACATGACCTTCAGCGATCCGGTTGCGATTCCGGTCGAAGATCCCGACTCTTCGGAAACCTCCAAGAACCAGGGCGTGATGGTAAGAGCCAAATTTGATTGCATGCAAGTTGTTGAGAACAAGGCGGTGATCGGCGGCGAGATTTACGACTCGAACGTCAAGAGCAACATCGGCCAGCGCGTGCTGCTCGTGGTTGAAGACAATGGACTCGAGAAGGACAATCTCAATTGGGGAATCTACCAGAAGCCCGCGACCGGCTGGGTTCCCACGGACGCCGAAGTCGAAGGTGACAAGGGAGCAGAGCTGAAATGGATTGCGACGGATTTCGAGCGGAAGGATGACGCCGGAATTCCCTCGGACATAAGCAAAGTCGTAACCTGCAAGAGCTTCCCGCTCGGCTCCTACGAATTTCCCGAGATCAAAGCCGCCGGGGGCGATTTGAAAGTAAGTCCTAAGTAGCCATCCACAGTTTCCACAGTTTCCACAGATTTCACGGATCCCATCCGTGGAATCTGTGGTTTGACTTTGTTGGTCCGACCAGTTATATCCTAGTCAAATTAGTCCAGACTAGGAGCCTCCCATGAAAAGAATTATTTTCGCCGCAGTTGCGGTGCTAGCGGTGGTGACTCTGATTTTGCCGTCGCTTACTTTTGCAGGTAATGACGGTCCTTCCGCAAGTGGTAATTTCCAGTTTTCCTTAGAAGACGGCCAACCGAGATATCTCGAGTTCAACGCCAGAGAACAGAACAAAGGCACCATTGTTGGTGAGATGACGTTTAGCGATCCGTCTGTCGTCCCCGTTGGTGACCCGGACAGTTCTGACGGTTCCGGTACTGCCGGCGCTCTCGTAAAAGCAAAGTTCGATTGCTTGAAAATCACGGGCAACAGGGCCGTGATGGGCGGTGTGATTTCTGAGTCGAATATTCTGGCCGCCGTCGGCCTGCGCGTGTTGCTTGTCGTGGAAGACAACGGCGAGGGTGTCAATGCTCTCAACGACAAACTCACGTGGGGAATCTATCTGTCGCAAGCGAGCGGCTGGACACCAAAGGACGGAGAGCGTGAAGACGATAACGGCGCATCATTGAGCTGGATTGCGAAAGACTTCGAGCGCCCTGACGAAGTTGGCATTCCTTCGAATCAAAGCAAGACGGTTGGATGTGAGAGTTTTTCGGCGGCAGCTTATTCGTTTGTTGATGTTGTCCACGGTGGCGGCAATATCCAGGTCCAACCTTAATTGCTGAGGGTTAGTTAGACAGGATTAACAGGATGACTCAGGATTTACATGTCAATCCTGAATCATCCTGTTAATCCTGTCTAACTGATCTTTCGCTCAATGCGCCGATCGGGAATCAACCACATCACCGCGACCGCCACGTAAACCGCCAACCCGATCCACGGATTCACAAACGACAACGAAATCCCCACGATGTAGATCAGCATCGAGATCTTCCCTTTAAAATCGGATCCCAACGCTGAAGCAAGTAGCTCATTCCCCGGCGCTCTTAACAATGCACGAACCAGAATCGTGTACGCGATCGCGGACAGCAACAACACCGCGCCATACAGAGCCACGGGCCACTGCGAGAAGTGATTCTCGCCCATCCACGCCGTGACAAACGGAACCAGCGACAACCAGAACAACAAATGCAGGTTGGCCCACAACGCGCGCCCGTCAATGTGTTGGGTGATGTGGAGCAGGTGGTGATGATTGTTCCAATAGATGCCGAGATAGATAAAACTCATCACATAACTCCCGATCACGGGAATCAGTGGCCGCAGACCAGCCAGACTCGTGTCGTGCGGCGGACGTAGTTCAAGCACCATGATGGTGATGATGATAGCGATCACACCATCGCTGAACGCTTCCATTCGGTTGGTAGTCATTTTTTGCGGCCGACGGCGAAGAGAGACTCAGCAGAACGCACGTACATCACTCCCTCCGACAACGCCGGAGTTGCCATCAGTAACTCGCCCATCGAGTTGGTCGCGATGTGATTGAACTTTTCACCCGCAGACACGACGAGAATCTCACCATCTTCATTCGACAGGTAGATCTTGCCGTCAGAAGCGATTGGCGAGGCGCTGAAACCGCTGCCGACGAGCGGCAAACGTTGCCGGTAAATCTCCTCGCCCGTTTTAAGATTATAGGCGTCGAAGGTGCCGTTATTGGCGAGCACGTAAAGAATACCGTTATAGATCAACGGCGTAGGCATGTAAGAACCGCGACCGGTGCGACTCCAGACGACTGTGTCGCTGCTGGTTTTTCCTTCCGGCAAAGTGAGGTCGCCGCGCGCGCCAGCCTTAACGACGAAGATTGGTCGCTCTGGCGCACGACCACTCGCCACGACGAGCATGTCGTCTGCGAAGATCGGTGTGGGTGCTGTGATCTTTGAGCTGCCTCCGAGTCGCCACAATTCTTTTCCGGTGCGTGGATCGTAACCCCGAATGAAATTCGAGGCGTTGGCGATCAGCTCCTCGCCCTTCGATGTGGTTGCGACTGTCGGCGTGCCCCACGAAGGAATCTCTTCGCGTTTGGTTTTCCAGACTGCCTTACCCGTGTTTGCATCAAAGGCGATGATGAACGAATCCGCTTGTGTGTCGCACTGGACGATCACCAGATCCTTCCAGATGATAGGCGAACTGGCCGGGCCCCATTCGTACGTGGGAATGTCGTACGCACCCATGTCGACGCGTCCCATATTCACTTTCCAAAGAAACTTCCCGTTGACGTCGTACGCGTATACACCCTGCGATCCGAACCACGCGACAACGATGCGACCATCAGTTACCGGCGTCGAGTTCGCATATGTCGACTTGATGTGACGTTTCTCAATCGGCTCGCCCTGGTAAGCGACTTGTTCCCACAGAATCTTTCCACTCTGCTTGTCGAGTGCGTAGATCATCCAGCGATGTACGGACCGATCTTTTGACGCATCCCCATCGCCGTATAAACCCGGACGAAACGACGCTTTTGGATCGCTGCTGACCGCAGTCGTCACAAAAATTCGATTTCCCCAAACGACTGGACTGGAGTGTGCGAGTCCGGGAATCGGCGTGCGCCACAGGATGTTCTCGCCCGTTTTGCCGTTCCATTTATCGGGTAGGTTCTGTCCCTCTGCTACGCCCGAGGCGTTTGGCCCGCGAAATGACGGCCAGCTTCCTTTGTCGGACGCAATCGGACGAGCCGGCGGACGTGCTTTCGCAACGTTGACGATCTCTCGTGGCGGCACCGGTACTATTTCGCCTGCGGGAATCCAAGTGCTGCGGTCGACAATCATCTTGCGCGGCACGCATTCATCTGCGACGACGTCGAACGACACGTGGCTGCCGTCGGTATTGAAGCGATACTTACCCGGTGCGTCACAGCCTTTTGGTCCACCGCTCATCGCCATCTCGACTTGATTGGCCTCGAGGTTCTTCCACGTTCCATTGAATTTACCCCAGCGATCGCCTTCGATTGTGAACGTGCCGGCGGGATCGAAACGCGCGACAAAGACACCGAACTTCAACGGCTGTGCCGGGAGTGTTGGCAGTGATGCTTTGCTGCGATGTGCGTCGATGTACTTGCGTGCAAACTCATTCCAGTGTGGACTCTCGCGCAGCCCGATCTTCTTCGCTTCCTCTTCGGCATCTTCGACTTTCCAGCCATCACGCAGCACGCGTCTGATCATCCAGAACGCACCGACACGAATCGCGGCAGTGCAGTGAATAAAGATCGGACGATTATCCGGGTCGTCTGTGATCTTGAGGAACTCCGCGACTTGCTCTTCGTTCGGATTGCCGAAAGCGACCGGGATGTTGAAGTATCGCAGTCCGAGTTCTTTTGCTTTTGCTTCTTCTTCAGCGGCGCGATGTTCGCTGGGTTGGCGCAGGTTAAGGATCGACTTAACTCCTTCGCCTTTGAGTTTCTCGAGATGTTCGAGTTTCGGCTGCCCGCCGGTGCAGAAGTCTTTGTTGACGCGCAGGAAGTTTCGGATTTCGCCCGGGTCTTGTGCCGCGAACGCGAATAGCAGGATTGCTAACAGAATACTTGTTTTCATAGGAACCCCTAAAGGCCACGGATCTTACGGATTGAGGACGGATTTTATATTAACGCCACTGTTTTGTTCCAATTAATAACCTCACGATCACGGGTGAGTTTGCCAACAGCATAAACAACCACGTGCGACCGCGACCGACGTCTTCCGCGAGGTAGAACATTCGCGGCGGAAAATAAATCAGCAGCGCGATGAAACACAGAACGAAAAGCCTGCCGATGAACTCGGCTGGACCAGATGGTCTTCCCATCGATCCGAAGGTCAATAGGTTCCACGCGACCTGAAAGAGAATCATGTTCGCAAATATGCAGACGTCACCAAGCAACTCGCTTTCAGGACGACGCAGGAACTCAAAGCGTGGCGGCTTCTTCGGCGGCGAGAAGTATCGATAAACCAGATAGGTTTGCACGATCGTGAGGACCATTCCGCCAAGAATAAGCGGCACGAATATCTCGCCGTGTTCCATCATCCGGTCGCCCATGAGCACTTGACTAAAACCGGCGATAATCGCCGACATGATCACGAGGTTCAGGCAAAGATAAACGATTGGATTGAAGAGACAGCCGGCGACCTGGTCTTCGTTGACAGTCTTTCCTTCCTGCTTCAGTCGCTCGTGAAAATGCCAGCGCAGCAGAATCGCTCCGGCAACGGGCAGCACATACATGGCCACACAAACAAGCGAGAACGCGAGTTGGGCCAGCGGGTTTTCTGCTGCAACGAGCCTGAAGAGATCGATGAACGCACGCGTGAGGCGCTGCATCAGGAAGATGTTCAGAACGAAGACAAAGATATCCAGCAGCAAGCCGCGATTTTGTTTAGCGAAAAGATTGGCCACGGATTTAACGGATGGGGGACGGATTGATGTACGATAACATCGGTGCTGGAGCGCGATAAAGAACTAGTTTTTCGACCGCTGTACGAGAGTCCGATCGTCAGCGTTCATGACTACTGCTGTCATATCGCGCAAGGTGGGCCAGGTGGAGAAGAGATCTCTGACGCGAATAACATCGTGCTCATGCGTCATGGCGCATTCTCGCGGCACTTCGGACGGCGCACCATCACCGCGGATGTCAACCAGGCCGTGTTTTTTTCGCGCGAGTCGACTTATCGTGTGAGTCATCCGGCAGATTGCGGCGACCGCGGCACTGTATTCACTGTTTCACCGCGTGTGCTCAACGATATCGTCCGCGAGCTCGACCCATCGATCGACGAACATCCCGATCAGCCGTTTCAGTTCTTCACTGGACCTTGTGACAGCAACGTTTTCTGGCGTCATCGTGAGCTCGTGCAGCGACTCGAGTCGGCCGATCAGCTCGAGCCTTTGTGGGCAGATGTAACGGCGCTGCAGCTTGTCGCTGACGTGCTCGAGTCGGCGTTCGTGCATCGTGGAGTCGAGCGTAAGCCGAAGAGAGAAGGTACGGATGCGGATCACGCGGAACGTGCTGAAGCTGCAAAGACGTACCTGGCGTCACGGATGAGTGAACGCATCACGCTTGATGAGGTTGCGCGTGCTGTACACGCTTCGCCATTTCACCTCGCGCGTATATTTCAGCAGCAGACCGGCGTTCCGGTTCATCGTTATCTCACGCAGCTTCGTTTGCGTGCTTCACTTGAGCGGCTGGCAGATGGTGCGAGCGATCTCACGGCCCTCGCGCTTGAACTCGGTTTCTCCAGCCACAGTCATTTCACTGATGGGTTCCGGCGTGAGTTTGGGAAGTCGCCGTCGGAGATGCGCCGGAAATAAGCAAGATTCTGGAAGTCGGATTTTTGGGACACAGGTAGTCTGTCTCCGTTGGTGAAAATTATTTCCAGGGAGACAAACTCATGAACACGAGCAAATGTCCGGTCTGTGATTGGGCGATCAATGATGGTGGGATCAAAGTAACCGTGGCCGGTAAAGAGATCACGGTTTGTTGTGATGAATGCGTGCAAAAAGCGAAGGAAGACCCGGCGAAGTACGCCGCGTAAAACCTTGGACAGGATGGACAGGATTTTCTCAGGATTTACATGTAAATCTTGTCCTAATCCTGTTCATCCTGTCCAAACTACCTCGTCAACTGGCGATACTTGATTCTGTGTGGCGTCTCGGCAGCCGCACCGAGTCTGGCTTTTCTATCAACTTCGTAATCTGAATAGTTCCCCTCGAACCAAACCACTTTACTATCGCCCTCGAACGCAAGAATGTGCGTCGCGATGCGATCGAGGAACCACCGATCGTGCGAAATCACCACCGCGCACCCCGCGAAGTTCTCGAGCGCTTCTTCGAGCGCGCGTAGCGTGTTGACGTCGAGGTCGTTTGTCGGTTCATCGAGCAACAAAACGTTTGCGCCTTCCTTCAACATCTTCGCGAGATGAACGCGATTGCGTTCGCCGCCCGACAACATGCCGACTTTCTTCTGCTGATCAGATCCGGAGAAGTTGAAGCGCGCCACGTAAGCGCGCGAATTCACTTCGCGATTCCCGAGCTTTAGCATGTCTTCACCGCCGCTTATCTCCTCCCAGATCGACTTGTTCGCATCGAGCGTACGACTCTGATCGACGTAGGCGAGCACGACGGTCTCACCCTTCCGGATATTTCCCGCATCGGGTGGTTCCTGTTCTGTGATCATCCGAAACAGCGTTGTCTTTCCGGCGCCGTTTGGACCAATCACACCGACGATGCCTCCCGGCGGCAACGCGAAATTCATGTCGTCGACAAGCAGATTCTGACCGTAGCCCTTGTTCACATGCTCGGCTTCGATCACGATATTGCCGAGACGCGGTCCCGGTGGAATGTGAATCTCCAGATCCTCGCGACGTTTTTCATTCTCCTGCCGCAGTAGCTCTTCGTACGAATTGATTCGCGCTTTGCCTTTTGCGTGGCGTGCTTTCGGCGACATGCGAATCCATTCGAGCTCGCGTTGCAGCGTTTTCTGACGCTCCGATTCGGACTTCTCTTCGCGTCGCAAACGCTCCTGCTTCTGTTCGAGCCACGAGCTGTAATTGCCCTTCCATGGAATGCCCTCGCCGCGATCGAGCTCGAGGATCCAGCCGGCGACGTTGTCGAGAAAATAGCGGTCGTGCGTGACGGCGATGATGGTTCCCGCGTAACCCTGCAAGTGGTGCTCGAGCCACGCAACTGACTCGGCGTCGAGATGGTTTGTCGGTTCGTCGAGTAAGAGAATGTCAGGCTTCTGCAGTAGCAGGCGGCACAATGCCACGCGGCGGCGCTCACCGCCCGAGAGAACTTTCACCGGCGTGTCAGGCGGCGGGCAACGCAACGCGTCCATTGCCATCTCGAGTCGTGAATCGAGATCCCACGCATCGAGTGCGTCGAGTTTTTCCTGCACCTCGCCCTGACGTTCGAGTAGCGCCGACATCTCATCGTCAGACATCTCTTCGCCAAACTTCGCGTTGATCTCGTCGAACTCTTTCAGCAAGTTCACGGTTTCCTGAACTGCTTCTTCGACGACTTCACGCACCGTGCGCGCGTCGTCAATCAATGGTTCCTGTTCGAGGTAACCGACGGTGAAACCCGGCGAGATGACTGTTTCGCCGTTGAAGTCTTTGTCGACGCCCGCGAGTACGCGGAGCAGGGAAGACTTGCCAGAGCCGTTCAGGCCGATGACGCCGATCTTGGCGCCGTAAAAGTAAGAGAGGTAGATGTCTTTGAGGACCGGCTTCTTGTCGTAAAACTTACTGACGCCGACCATTGAATAAATGACTTTGTTTGGTTCTGTACTCATATCTCTTTAGCCACAAAAAGGCACAAAAATCACAAAAAAACATTTTGTGCATTTTGTGCTTTTTTGTGGCTAGCCTTTCAATAATTCTTTCGCGTGTCGACGGGCGCTGTCTGTAATCTCCGCACCCGTGAGCATGCGTGCGATTTCCTCGACGCGGCCCGCCTTGTCCAACCGTCCGACACTGACTTGCGTGCGGCCCTTCAACGCTTCTTTCTGCACCACAAGATGACTATCAGCAAACCGCGCAATTTGCGGTTGGTGTGTGACGCACAACACCTGATTCGTTTGGGCGAGCTTCTTCAGTTTAATCCCAACTGCCTCGCTGACCCGACCGCCGATGCCCGTGTCGATCTCGTCGAACACGATCGTACGTGGAAACTGCGATCCATTCGCGACAGTCTTCAGCACCAGCATCAGACGCGACGCTTCACCGCCCGACGCCACGCGCGCGAGTGGTTTCACTTCTTCGCCGACGTTCGCGGAAAAGTAAAACTCAGTGTGGTCGATGCCTTTCTGTCCGGCCGCCTCAACACTGTCGTTCACCTGCACCTGAAAACGCGCATTGTCGATCGCAACTTCCGCAATTCCTTTTTCAACCGCTTGCTCAAACTTCTTCGCCGCTCGCACTCGTTCCTTGTGCAGCTTGCGCGCGAGATCCAGATAGCGCTCGCGAGCTGCCGCAAGCTCCGCATTCAACTCGCGCTCACGCTCATCTGACGTCTCGACTTGTCGTAGACGATCTTCCGAACGCGCCAGATGTTCGAGTGAAGCCGCTATCGATCCCCCGTATTTGCGCTTGAGCCGTGAGATCTCTGCGAGCCGGTCTTCAATTTCGGCCAGGCGTGACGGTGAAAACTCGAGGCGGTCCGCGAAATCGCGTAACGAGAACGAGAGGTCCTCGAGCACCGCGCGTGCACTTTCCAACCCTTCGAGGTAATCACGAAAGCTGGATTCGTACTCAGCGAGCTCTTCGACGTCTTTCAACGTTAGTCGCACGCGTGCCACTGCCGCGTCGTCGTCCTCGTAGATGCGGCTGTAGCTCGACTGGCAAAGCGTTGTCAGCTTTTCAACATTGGCCAACCGGCGCCGCTCTTCTTCAAGCTTTTCATCTTCGCCAGGCGACAACTGCGCGCGCTCGAGTTCACCGATCTGAAACTTCAACGTGTCGACCAGTTGAAATTTCTCAGCCTCATCGTGACGCAACGACTCCAGTTCTCGCCGCAACGCATTCCATCGCTGATACGCTTCTGCAACTGCGCCGCGCAATGCCGTATTGCCTGCAAAAGCGTCGAGTATTTCGAGATGCGTCTCCGGATTGAAGAGCGTCTGCTGATCACCCTGCCCGTGAATGTCGACAAGATATGGTCGCAAGTCACGCAACAGCGACTGCGTAGCCAGTTGATTGTTGATGAAGATCTTATTTCGGCCAGTGGAAGCGATCTCGCGGCGAATTATCAACTCATTTGTCTGCTCAAGCCCGGAGTTTTCAAGCAACACCTCCAGCTCCGGATTCGGCATGACCGAGAACAGTCCCTCAATCGATCCGCGTTCAGCACCTGATTTCAGCAGCTCACTCGTAAACCGTCCACCGATCAGCACGCCCAGCGCATCGACGATAATCGACTTCCCGGATCCAGTCTCCCCCGTCAACAGATTGAGCCCACTCTCAAACTCAACCTGCATATCATCGATTAAGGCTATGTTGGAGATGTTCAGGAACTGAAGCATCATCCACAGATTACGCAGATTTATGAGACAATCAAGTCCTCAAACCTAAATTCACCTTAGGAGACGATATTAATGAGCGACCTCACACAGCGTGATCCAAGAACCTACAAGATAATCGGAGCCGCAATGGAAGTTCATCGGCAACTTGGTTGTGGCTTTCTGGAACCAATTTATCAAGAGGCATTTGCGTTGGAGTTAAAGACTCGCGAGATTCCTTACAGCCGGGAATTAAAATTTCCTGTTAGTTACAAAGGTCAGCGTCTGCAGAACCACTACCGGCCCGGCTTTATTTGTTTTGATGCGGTGATTGTTGAGTTGAAGGCGCTAGGCACAATTAGTCCCGTTGAAGAATCACAACTTATCAACTATTTGAAAGTGACGGGCTATCACACCGGCTTGCTGCTGAACTTCGGCGCGCGTAGCTTACAGCAACGCCGCTTCGTCTTGGGCTGATGAAGCGGCGTTACTGTTTCACAGATCTGTGTAATCTGTGGATGGATTTCTCAGAACGTGTACCGCAGCGCGAACTGCATGACGCGGCCCGCCTTAGTTTCGTTCAGAGGGGTTTGGGTGGAGGTGAATTTGCCGAATTCCTGGCTCGGGTTGCTGAGCCCCCGATAGGGATCGGCGCCGAGACCGAGATCGGCGATGGTTAGGCCATCAAAACGCTGAGTGTTGGTGACGTTGAAGACTTCCCAACGGAACTGCAGCGAGTGGCCTTCCCAAGGCATCTTGAACGACTTGTACAGTCCCATGTCCAGAGCGATGTAGCCCGGAGCACGGAGCACATTTCTGTCGCCGTCTTCGCCGGGTCGTGCTCGCCGGAAACTGCGATAAGCGGCAAGCCGGTCGGAGAAAACGTTTGGCGCTCCACCAAATCCATCCGCCGTCGGACTCGACTGAATGGGCTGAACTCGAGTGCCGTTAGATTGCACGTTCCAGTTCGTGGCCCAGACACAACAGTCAAACGGAGTCTGAATCCCGAGTCCAGTATTCCAACGGAAGATTCCCGTCGTGGTCCAACCGCCCAGCACTTTGTCCACAATGCTGTTGGAGTTGGTCAGGAAACGCTTACCGCGACCAAATGGAAGTCCGACCACCCAGTTCGCATTGATGATGTGACGGGCGTCGAAGTCTGAGCTCGCATAGTTCTGATCCGGATCCAGTGCGTTGACGATGAACGCCGTACCGTAGCTGGTGGAGTTCTGCAGACCGGAAACACTATCGAGCGAGTGGCCGTAGGTGTAGTTGAAGTCAAACGTCACGTCTTCACGCAGCCGCTGACGCAGGCTGAGCTGCAACGAGTTGTAGTTCGATCGCGCGAGAGTCGAGAACGCGGAGAGCGCTCCAAACTGCGGTTGATAGAACATGTTGTTGAACTTCGC